>JBAUNL010000893.1:0-21172 GCA_049579205.1 Rhodomicrobium sp.
CCCTAACGTGAGGCAAGGAGAGGTCCACGTTTTGGAGCAAACGAAGAATCGGATTGCCGATGGAATATGCATTGACCCATTGCTTGCCGGCGCGATAGGTGGGCACTTCCCACAACCATCCTTTCGCTTCCAGGCTGGCCTTTGTCTTCCGCCACCCGCGAGTGTCGGTGTGCATGAGGGTCGCGAGCGTCTCGTTATCGACTTCAATGCCCTCGGCCTTACCGCCGCCAAATCGGCTGACGACATAAAGCTTTTTGAACTCGTCGCCCGTTATATCTGGGGCAAGCGCTGCAGCGTTGAGACGTTGGACTATGGGAGGGAACCTCGAGTCAGTTGTCCATCGTTTGAGGTAGCCGGCGCGCTTGACGGCCGCTTCTGTGTCGCCAATGAACGCGGCGGCGCGCTTACGTTCCGCCTCTTTCAAAATATCTACGGCCGTGCGCCGGATGTCGGAACGCCGGCCGTCACCGCCAGTGGGCTCGGCGCCATTAGGGCGGCCTGCAGGTCTCCCAGATGCCAAGTCTTTGATGATCTGATGGGGCATCAGCATGACCCCCACCAAGGATTAGGGCGCCTGTCATAGTTCTCGATGCTTAGGCGCATCACTGCGTGCAAGAACTTACGGACGTGCCCGTCGTCAGGACCCGTGAATGCAAACGGTGCGCAGATGCCGTCGTCATCTACGCCGATGCCGAAATCCCGCTTAAGACGTTCCAGCGCCCATATGTGGCAGTTCCCGGCGAGCCAAAATTGCTCCGGCGACAGATATAAAACTGCGCCGTCTGCGAATTTTAGCTTCCACCAAACGCTGGCAGCCGGTTTAGGCCGGCCGCAAGGGCATAGAGAACCGATGTTCTCGTCGGGTCCAGCGCGCCGTTGCTTGGGCGCCTCCTCATTTTGGGTTTCGCCGCGCTTGACGCCCAGGCGCGAATGGCTATACCGATGCAACACAGTGCAGCTCCAAAAGTGATGATTTTGGTGGTTCATTCGCTATGACTGATTGGCGTCAGTTTCAGGCGAGCGAGTGCCGGGGAGATCCCCGGTGACGCGATGCAAACACACGCAACCTATACAGCGCCCTGGCCACCCGGCTGGGGCGTTTTGCTATCTAAAGTTTCAGGCAGCCGTTTCTCGTGCGGCTTCGCGGCTCTCAACTTTGCGCAGAAGCGTCGATTTCCGCATGCAAAGTTCGTTTCCCATGCGGAACGTTGGAAGCTGTCCCGTTGCAGAAAGGTGATACACCTTCCTTCGATATTTGGTCTCAGCGCTTCCGAAAGTGTACTCGGCGATTGCCTGTGCTCCTCTCAACAGATCCTTCGCAAAGTTCGACACATTACCGTGATTAAAACCGGTTTTAGTCTCTTCTTGCACGGCTTTCGCCTCCTTTTAGGTCAGGTTTTGGGCCCTGATAGCAGCCATAAGATTCCTGATACGCTCTGAGACATTGAAGGTGAAGAATGCAACCAATCCGGCGTCGATAGCTTTGGCGAGCTGCTCCGTCCCGAGAATAGCGCGGCAATCCACCCTCTCACCATAAGCGCCCTTAACATTATGGTTAATAATCACATAGACATCTTCCAGAATAGGCCACTCGTCACTGGGCCGTCTCTCCAATCCCCTAGGGTTTTGCTGTGTGGGTTGCTTGAACTCCCACTCAGAACTCGCATATTTGTACTGTGCAACAGCCACCTTCGCGTAGCCATATGCCGACAATGGAGCAACACCAAGTGTATTAAGCTCTAACGCTAGTAGTATATTGAACACATGTTCAAAGTTATACTCGATCTGAGTTCCTTTGCCAGTCTTCGGAACCTCCAAAAATAGATTTCGAAAATTCCTAAACCGCGCGCTAAACGCCGGCAGATGCTCTGCGTCCACACCCAGTACCTCGGCCAGGGCTGTCTCTACATTCCTGTACCGCAAGCGAATATCTGGTATGGGCTTACCGTCTATTGTGAACTCAGGAAACATATAATCCACCATTGTCGAGACCGTCAAGAGTAAAACCTATTTTAGTTTACTAATGAGCAAAAGGCAACCATAGTGTATGCAGCCATAAGGGATGGGAAATAGGCGGAGGCGATGGCAAGCATTCGAAAGCGTAGATTGCCGAGCGGCGAAATCCGATGGCAGCTCGATTATAAGGATCTAGCCGGAGCCCGCCGCGCGAAGCAGTTCAAGACCAAGGGCGAGGCGGTTGCGTTTGAGACGAAGGTCCGCGCCGATATCGCGGCCGGCACGCATGTTGCCGATGGCGCGGCAATCACCGTGCGCGAGGCCGCAGATTTATGGCTGCAACGGGCGCGAACAGAAGGGTTAGAGGCTTCGACACTTAAACAATATGGTGAACATATCGACCTTCACATAAACCCGCTGTTGGGCGACACGAAGTTGTCCCGTCTTACCAAACCCGCCGTCGAAGCCTTCCGCGACCAGCTCTTGGTGAAGCGGTCGCGCGCTTTAGCCCGCAAGGTGCTGACCTCCCTCAAGGGTGTTCTCAACGAAGCCCAGCGCCGCGGCCTGGTGAATCAGAACGTTGCCGCCGGCGCGAAGGTGTCAGCATCGAAGCGGCACAAGGAGGAAATCGAGGTTCCGTCCAAGGATGAGCTTCGGGCGATTGTCAATGCAGCCGGTGAGCTTTGGCCGGCGGCGCGTGGTTTGCCGTGGCGCGCCTTCGTCATCGTCGCCTTATTTTCGGGCATGCGGCTTAGTGAGCTGAGGGGGCTTTCGTGGGATAGCGTGTCGTTGACGGAAGGCTGCATAACTATCAGACAGCGCGCGGATTTCCGAGGCTCGCTCGGGGCCCCAAAATCGAAGGCCGGAAAGAGAGACGTCCCGCTTGCGCCGATGGCCTTGAATGCGCTGAAGACTTGGCGGCTCGCCTGCCCGCATACGGAAGGCAATCTCGTGTTTCCGAACAGCGCCGGCGAAATCCCGTCGAGCAGCTCGATCTATAAAACCGTGTGGTTCCCCTTGTTGCGAGCCATCGGCCTTATGGATCATCGGAAAAGCGCCAGCGGCAATCAGATTGAGGCCCCGCGTTACATCTTCCATTGCCTCCGGCACTCAGCTGCAAGCCTGTTCATTGAACAGGGATGGACGCCCGAGAAGGTCATGACGGTCATGGGGCACAGCAGCATCCAAATGACTTTTGATCTCTATGGCCACCTCTGGAAAACGCTTGAGGATGATGCCAAGGCGATGGCACAAATCGAAGCCCGGCTTTTGGGCTGAATGCGACACCACTGCAACACATTTTCACTAACGCATTGAAAAATCACGACCCTCAACGGACTGTAAATCCGTTGGCTAAGCCTACGTTGGTTCGAATCCAACCCCCTCCACCAATTGCCCTTTGAACGCAACGGCTCCAATACAAAACATCCTATAAAATCAACGAAGTCCTGTCCACTCATGTCCATATGTGGTTGGTTGCATACCACATAAATGTTGTGTAACTTTCGGAGTAATCGACACGATTACGCAGAAAGTTACTCATTTCCCCTCGCTACGCTCTAGGAAACGGAAAGCCATGCTCTCCGATATCGCCATCCGCAACGCCTCTCCAAGGGAAAAGACCTATACCATCAACGATGATCGCGGTCTCTCCATCCAGATCACGCCGCAAGGGTCGAAGCGCTGGCGCTTCCGCTACATATACCAGAGGAAAGCCAAGATGCTTTCCCTTGGCGGATATCCCGATGTTTCGCTGAGGCAGGCACGCGAGAGACGCGATGAGGCACGTAAGCTGCTTGCGAACGGCGTCGATCCATCGGCCAGCCGGAAAGAGAAGAAGCGAAACGAGCAATCAGCCAGCGGAATTACCTTTGCCCATGTCGCACGCGACTGGCACAATCGGAATGCGCCGGGCTGGTCGGCTTACTACGCTGAGCAAGTCCTCGGCAGGCTTGCGAACGTCATGCCGGATATCGGCAGCGAGCCAATCGGCAACATCACAAGGGACGAGCTGCTGAGCACAATCCGCAAAATCGAGGAGCGCGGAAGCTACGATCAAGCCTACCGGGTGCTGAGGATATGCGGTTCGGTTTTCGAGCACGGCGTTCTCACCGGCAAGTGCGGCGTCAACGTCGCGGCTGGCCTCCACAGGGCTCTCACGCGGCATGTGCCGAAGAAGATGCCAGCTGTCAGACCGGAGGGGCTTCCGGGGCTTCTCCAGGCCATCCACGGCCACGTAGGGGAGGCACAAACCAAGATCGGGCTCTTGCTGCTTGCTCATCTCTTTGTGCGGCCTGGGAGCCTCGCCGGGGCCGAATGGTGCGAGGTAAATCTTGAAGAGATGCTGTGGACCATACCCGCTGTCAAAATGAAGAAAAAGCGGGAGTTCCTCGTTCCGCTATCGGTCGAGGCGGTGCTCCTGTTCGAGGGGCTTCATGCCATCAATAGCTGGTCACGGTTCTGCTTCCCAAGCCGGACAAGCGCCATGAAGCATATCAGCCGGGATACTTTCCGGATGGCTCTGAAGCGGGCCGGGTACGGCGGGCTCATGAGCGCCCACGGCTTCCGGGCTGTAGCGCGTACATCGATCACCGAACAGCGCAGCCTCGGGAAACACAGCTTCAGCCGTGAGGCCGTGAGAATCCAAATGTCCTGGAAACATCGCGATAAACTGGAAGAGGTTTACGACCGTGCGGAATTACTGCCCGAACGGCGTCAGCTCATGAATTGGTGGAGTAGATATCTGATGAGTTTGCTTGCAGTTTCCTAGAGCGTAGCGAGGGGAAATAGGGTCTATTTCTGAGTAGTATCTACTGCCAGCCAACAGGTAAGCCACTAAAACATCACAGAAATTTCGACTTGACGCGGCTGATTTTAAGCACATATCCTGCGGTCAGAAGGGCAGCAATGCGGCCCATTCCGTAAAAGTGAATAACACCATGGACGAAGATAGATTTCTTCGCCTCCGTGATGTGGAGGCGATGACCGGCTGCTGCCGGTCGCACATTTACGCGCTCATTAAAGCCGGGAAGTTCCCGAAGCAAATCCGCATCGGTTCAAGGGGTGTGCGCTGGCGTCTGAGCGATGTGCAGGCGTGGATCAAATGGAAGGCGAAGGCGGCGTGAGCCATGAAAACCCGTTGCCAGGTCTGCAAGAGACGCTTCGAGGCGCAGGCAAGTGCCAAAACCTATCGGCCCGGTGCGGTCAATGGGCCTATCGGCGGCGCTATCCGGCTCGCTTTGGGCAATGCCGTGGTGCGCGAGGATGAGCTGGATGCGGCCATAGAGCGCGTGGCGGTGAAGGCATCGTGAGAATGGCCCGGTTACAAAGGTTACCGTTTTGTTGCAAAAAAGTTACATAATTTAGGTGTTGTTGGTGCGAGTGCGCTAATGGCGTTGACCAAAACACCCGCGCCTAGGTACAAGGATTGTGGCACGGGCGGTTATTGCGGAAAGTTAAGGGGGCAGACCTTACGCCGCGCTGTAATCGGATGAGAGAGGACTCTCACATCCCGCCGCGCCAGTCTGAACGGTCGTTTGGGCGAGTAGCTTTGTTTGTCACGCCGAGTCCGGCACTTGTAATGGGGGAAATACCTTGAAGAAAATAGCGATTTGTGCCCTTGCTCTCGGTGGCTTCGCGGCCTCCGCGCAAGCGGCCGATCTAGGTCTGGACAGCATGAAGGACCCGCTGCCGGATCAGCTGACATGGGCGGGCATCACCCTCTATGGGACGGTTGATGTCGGCTATGCCTATCAGACGCATGGCGTTGGAACCAGCGGCGCCTTGGCTACGGGCCTTGAAGATTCTATTTACGGCTCGAAGAACGCCAAAGGCTCCCAGTCTACGCTGAGCAATAACGGTCTTTCCCAATCAACCATCGGTGTGAAGGTCGAGGAAGGCATCGGGATGGGCTGGACGGCGATCGGCAAAGTCGAAACCGGCTTCAACCCGCTCTGGGGCGAGCTAGCCGACGGATGCGCGAGCTTGGTCCGCAATAACGGCCTGAATCAGGTCCAGCAGACCACCTCACAGGGTGACAGCAGCCGTTGCGGCCAGGCCTTCAACGGTGAAGTCTATGCTGGCGTGAGCAATGCAGGCTACGGCACATTGACCGTTGGCCGTCAGAACGCGCTGGCTCTCAACGTCGCTGTAAACTACGATCCAATGGCTGCCTCCTATGCCTTTTCGATCATCGGCTATACCGGCACGTTTGACGGCGGCTCCGGCGTGACAGAGGACGCCCGCTGGGATGACTCGATCAAATACGTGTATCAATATGGTCCTGCCCACGCTGCGGTCATGTATTCTGATGGCGGCAATAATAGCGGCATGTTCGGCGGCGGTTATGCCGGCAACATTGGCGCAACCTGGAAAGGCTTCTCGGTTGACGCGGTCTATACCAAAGAGCACGGCGCCGTTATCGCCGGAAACGGGGCTGCCGGCACTAACGAGGTCGCTGCCACGATTACCGATACAACTCAATGGCAGATCGACGGCAAATATGTCTGGGATCTTGGCGGCGGCTGGAAGGACGAAGGCCCCGGCGCGAAGGTCACCTTCTATACTGGTTATTCACATACCGAAGACAACAATCCCTCAAGCCCTGTCTCGCTAGGGATGAACCCCACGACAATCGGCGGTTACGCCTTCTCAAGCGTCAACAACACCGCTTACGACACCGCCAGAGTCCTTGAGCTCGCATGGGTTGGCGCAAAATATGAAACGGGGCCCTGGGCTTTCACCGGCGCCTACTACAATATCTCTCAGAGTTCCTTCCTGACGGGCGCGAAGTCAGCGGCCTGCACCAATACGCCGACGGTTGTCTCGGGTGTGAAAGTTGATGGGCATTCATCCAACTGCTCAGGCACCTTCGACCAAGTGTCAGGGCTTGTCGACTATACCTTCAACAAGCACTTCGACGTTTATGCCGGCGTTTCTTACTCAGAGGTTAGCGGCGGTCTTGCTTCCGGCTTTATCGAGAACAACACCACCTTGTTCATGACGGGTATGCGGTTGAAGTTCTAAACCTCTAAGCCGATTTAGGGCGCTGCCTTGCCCTTTACCGGCGTAAAAAAGAAGCAAGTGGTGGACTCACCGTCACCGCTTGCTTCTTTTTCTTTTTGAGCCTTTCCGTATCGACTCCATGAGCAATTGCTTCAGGCTCTTGGGTTCTTCTTTGGTGCCGGGCTACACATCCGCCGCGCTCGCACGGGAACCGCCCTGAGCGGTCGCGACAACGGGTTCCGTGGCCAGACGCTCCGCCAAAAGCGGAGCCAAGCGGAGTCCCATTAGGTCACTCTTTTTCGCCATTGTGATCTCCTATTGATCAGACAGTTCGGTTATCGCGGCCTTGATCGAATCCCGCAAAGAAGGAGGAGTGGTTCCCTGCCGTGTAGTAGTTGGCTCAAGTTGAGCCGGTTGTTCTTTCACGGATGACATAACGTCGCTGATACTTTCACGCACCGATCTGTTGCGCTGAACAACTTCCCGTTTCTCCCGTTCCTTTATGCGGTCCTGCTGTTCTTTGAGTTCTTCGGCCTCCTGTTTGGCGTGCCTAGCCTGATAGACCTGATCTTCGTATTGATCACGGAGCTTTGGTGAGGCTGCTCTCATCGCACGCCAAGCCGAATCCATAGCGGGCATTCCATCGGGGCCTTCTTCATAGAGTCCCCAAGTGAGATTCCACCATTGCAGAAGACCCAGCCGCTGTTCGTCCGTGAGCTTGTTCTTGTCAGCCCACGCGCGAACGTGTTTGGTGACTTCTTCCTGGGTTGGTTGGGTCATTGCTGATCAGGTCCTGTTAAAGCGTTCGCAACGCCTTGATGTATGCTCGGGATGGTGCTCATCACACCTGCGCGTGACACGTTCTGGTTGATGATGGGCCGCGTGTAAGGCGCAACGTTCTTCATGTTGCCACGGGCGAGCGCTTGGAACATCGGGCTTGAATAGCCCCACATGGCGGGATACGCCGCAAAAGCCGGGTTGTAATAAGCACCCCCAGCGATGTAGCCGCCGAGTGCTTCCAATTGTGCCATCTGGGAGGACTTGGCAGGCGAGATGCCCACGGTCATGCCAGCCCTTGCATAGGGGCCGTAGGTAGTACGCCCTTCGCTTGATAGCACCTTGTTCGTTGACCTGTCGGCATTGAAGCTGCCCTGGGCAAGCTGCTGCGGCGTGAACTGACCCTCGACGCCGCTTTGCGCTGCTGTGAGCTTTCCTGCGGCTCTGAGTTCCGCGTAGGATTGCCACGCTTTATTCGCTGCTGTAAGCCGCTCCGCAACAACAGGTTTCTTACTTTGAAGTGATTGGAGTATGGTTTCCTTGGCCTGTTTAAGCCCATCGGCGATATCGAAACCATCACCGCCTCTCTGTATGAAACGTGCGCCGAGTTTGTCAAGTTCCTGGTTGATGTTCTGTATGGCATCACCGGATAGTTGCGTGTAGCCGGGCCACGCTGTTGTTGTACTTGGCGTCAAACGGCTCAACACAGAGCGGTCCATGATGTTGTTGAAGGTGTCCACGGACTCCGGTTTGACACCAGCGAAGCCTTGCGGGATGGCCTTCAGTCTGGTTTCCAGAATAAATGGATTTATAGTCAGCACCGGGGGTTTTTCGCCGAGATTGTACGAGCCGTTGAGTGTAACGTCATAGGCTTTCTGGATGTTGTTGCGCACGAACTCACGTCCGGCGAAACCGGGATCGATGGTCTGTCCGGCAAGTGGATGGCCTTGCGGATAAGTTTCGGGAACAGAAGTGTTGACCTCGGTACCTTTGAAGGCCGGAACATTCAGCTTATCCAGAGCCATATTTTCCGCCCCTCTGTTGAATTGCGGCATCGCACCGGCACGCATGTTTTCCATGCCGGACAACGGAAATGCTGAGCCGAGTTTTTCGACAGTGTTGAGAGCGCCACCGGTCGACTGGCCCAACGAAAGATCGACGCCTTTATCACTGAGCGTCTTAGCCGCTGGGCTCATAGCCGGGGCAAAAAAACCGCCGACCTTATTGCCAATCACTCCGGCAGGATATGACAGCGCCGCAGTTGTGAGCGCGGCGTCGACGGGTCCGGAACCAGTTGAGGGGAGATGAGCGTAGTTCAGAAGTTGCGAGGGATTGGGGACAGGCTGGCCGTGCTCCTTACCAATGGTCTCGCGAAGAGACTGGTCGGTACCGGCGAGCGTGCCATAGCCGAGAGCGCTATATATGGCCTTACCGGCATTCGATACAGACGGCAGTGCGGCAGTCAGCGACTCGGGAAGGAGCATCGATCCAAGGCCACCAGTTAGAGCCATTGCACCAGCGCCACCGCTGAGATTATACGCTGCCGCCGAGTATGGATGCTCTTGCTCATACTGCGTCATTTCCGGCGTCTGGGTGACGTAGCTACCGGCTATCGGGACTCCTTTCGCGACTTCAGACATGCGGACATTACCCTTAGCTATGTCCTCCGGGCTCAGTGTGGCTTCGCCGGACCCGCCGCCATAAGCAGTTGCAGCATCAACCGGCAGCGGTGGGAATTGCTTCCGCATGACGCCGAGAATCTCATCGTCCGTCATATCATCCGGAAATTCCAGGATCGAGCCATCATCGGGAGATTGGACTTGTTTAGGCATCAGTTGAAAGCCCCCGTTGCCCTGTTATAGCGGCGGATAGTTGGAGCGGACTGGCCGGGTGTCGCTTGCGGGTTCCCATAGGGAATGGGCTGCCCAGGTGCGGCACTCGCCGCACCGGCTTTGCCATTGAGCAGATTGTTAAACCCGCCGTACTCCTGGGGCGATACCAGTGGTCTGTCCGCGAAACGGTCTCGCATATTTTGCTCAAACCCACGGTCGATCCGTCCGCCGTGGGCATTCGCATATTGTTCGGCCTGATCAGCAAATTCGATCTGTCTATTTGCCAGCCGTGCTCGAAGATCAACAACGGCTTTGTTTGCTGCCTGTGTGTTTTCAGGGCTAAAATTGGACTGCCTCAGCAGTTCGATTTCGGGATTTCTGATTTGGCCAAGTCCCTTCAGCTCACCCAAATTTTCTAACGTTCCACTAGTTCCTAATTTGCTTGCAAACTGAGCCAAGGTTGCTGCCTGTCCCGAACCAATCCCTAACGTTTTGGCCGCAGCGCTCATCTGTGTGATGGAATGCGACATGAAGCCCGAATAGAAGTGCGGATCGTCCATGACCTTCTGCAAGAGCTGGAGCTGTGGCAGCTCGTTCTGCGCACTGGCCGCAGCTTGATTGATGCTATCGAATTTCTTCGCATAGGTTCGGCCTTGCTCCTCGGCAAAACCTTTAGCCGATGCTTGGTTTACCTCGTTGGCTTGCAGTCCGCCAAGGGTCGACAGATTGGGCTCGTTTACGCCGTAGCTGCCAGGGGCCGTGAAGCTTCCCGAAGTGCCACCGGACGCGCCGGGAGCGCCGGGAGTTCCGCCACCAGCACCGGGAGTCATAAGCTGAGTGTTCCATTTTGCCGCTTGCGGATCGTAGATCGAAACGGTTGGAACTTCTCCACCTCCCATCTTTATCGAGCCATATTTCGGCTCCGGGATAAACACTTTCTGGCCCAGGGCGTTGAACATGATCTTGCCGCCAATTGTGTCGACCGTCTGCACAGCTGCACGGCTCTGGACGAGTGCCAACATGCTTTGCTTAGCCTGCGGATCGATCCATGGATTGGCAAGAATATCGGTTAGACCTTGCTGTGTTAGTCCTGTCGGCCCTGGGGTTAGGGGGTTGGGAAGGCCGGGCATATTGCCGGGGGCGGTTGGTGGTTGAGCCTGCCCGCCCGCCATCATAGGAGCTGACGCCGGGGTGATACCGGGCTGTTGGCCACCAACAGCTCCACCAGCGGGCATCCAGGAGTTCGGCCCCATAGGTCCAGGGGTACCGCCCTGCATAGGCATCGCAGGCGGAGTGAAACCAGGAGGGGTAACACCAGGAGGAAGCGGTGATTTCCCAGCGGTGTTGATCATGCCGGAGGCGGTCGCACCGGAAGGGGGAGCCTGAAAGCCAGCGGCAAGTGTGCCGGGAGCCATCGGCATGGCTGAGGGATTAGGAGAAGGCCGCGCAAAGGCCGCGTCCGTCGCGCTCTGCGGGCCATACCACCCTGGCCAGTGATAGGGGCTCCTGGAGGCTGCATTGGCATTCCGAGAGCACCTTCGAGCCGTCCCGTCACTCTGGCCGTGTTGCCGCGCTCACCATAAACCCCAGAAGCTATCGCACTTCTAAACCGTCCTTGCCAGAAGTTCGGATCAAGATCGTGCTGAGCCATGTTGCGCAGAAACCGGACGTTATCTCCTCCGGAATTCTGATAAGCCTGCTGGATGGCCGCGCTGTCGAGACCCACGCCATTCTGTACGCCTCTATCGGCGAAGAACGCCTGCACACGCGGGTCGGATGCCGCTTGCGGAGGCAGTAGCCCGTTGAGATGCTGCTGAGTGGGGCCGGTAATGTTGCGATTGTACCAATCGCTCTCGGCAGCTCTAAGCGCTTGCGCCGTCTGCGGATCGCTCGCTAAGGAAAGCCATTTCTGGTTGAAGGCTTCAGTTCCCGGCGATGCGGTGAGACCGAGTTGAGAGCCGTACTGCGCGGCGAACTTCCAGGCGGAATTACCGGGCTGGCTGTTTAAGCCAAAATTGCCATAGCTGAAGGAGCCGTTGCTATCGCGGGCGATGCTACCGAGGCCACGATAGGGATTCGCATGGCCGGTTTCCAATCTGGCACTGAGCTGGTCCGCTGTCTGGGGTGGCCCAAGGCCACCTTGGCCTGAAAGAGCACCTTGCATCGCGGACGCTTGCGCGTTCCCCGTTGGGGGAATCCCAGGACCACCGGCAGCGGGTGATTGCGGCAAATAGGGAGCGTAGGCTTTGCTGATAACTTGTGCGCCGCTTTGGAGACCAGCGAGCTGGGCCTCATTGGCCTTGCGCATGAAATAGCCACCCATTCCTCCACGCAAGGCATCGGCAATGGCGCTGAATTTGCCGTAGCTTTGATATGGACCAGAAACGCCGGGAGGGGTTGGCTTGAAGAAACTCTGTGCCCACTCGCGCGCATCCTGGACCTGTTGCGGAGTCGCATTCGCCGGTAAGCCACCGAAGTTCGTGAGGAAGTCGTCAGCCATTATTACCATTCGGATTAATCCTTTACCCGCTGAACGTACGGCAGCGTCATACCCCCATTTTCTCGACCGTGCGTTGCCACGGGTCCGATGGGGTGGCCGATACCATCATCCGTGTTTGCGGCAGCAAATGGCGGGCCAGAGCCTCATTGACCGCCATTCCCTCGAAGTGGGAATTGATCTTTTCGGTCAGCTTGGCAAGCCCCTCGGGGCTGAGCAGACGGATGTACCCCTTCATGTTCATTTCCCCGTTGGGAAGAAAAACGCTCGTGTGTTCGTTGAAGGCGGGATCTTCGACTGGATTAGGCATTTGGATTTACCTCCGCTGCCCCGCCCGGATGCGATGCTCTTCCAGTTGAGCGAGGCGCAGTTTGATTTCATCCGACATGCTGAGATTGAGACGGGGCTTTTGGAATTGCAGGCTCGCAGCGGTTTCGCCTCTTATCGGCTGCGGGGCTGCTCGCGGAGCGGGTAAGCTGGGATCATATCCGGCGTTGTCGTCGACGAATTTGGCCCATGCGGCGGGATAGGTGCTTTTCATGTGGTCTAGGGAGCCCGTTACGGGACCGTCATAGACAAGATGCCGCGGACTTTTGCAGATGAGCCTCACGCAAAGGTTGGCATCGGTTCCAAGGGATCGAGACCAATAAAACAATGCGAAAAGGCCCGGTCTTTCGGCACTTTCGACGCCGTAACGGTCGTGTTCCTGCTGTTCCAAAGTTGTGATCAGGTCTTTGTTGCAGCGTTCGAAATCCGCAAAAGCGGATTGGTAAGCTTTCGCTTCAGCGAGGGATATTTCGCGGGTGCCGCAGTAAATCGGTGGTCCTGAAATGCTCCAGGTATGCAGGAGGATGTGACCATGATCCTCTTCGAGCCGGTGAGCATGTTCGCTTCGGTCGCTTTCGACCCATGCTCCAATGGAGGTGATGAAATGTCCGGGGTTAGTCATTTTGTGGAATCCTCTTGTGTTCCCACGGAGCGAACCAAGGGCGCGGAAAGCGCGGCCAGCATCGCTTGGGCTTTCGACAGTTGCGGCATCTCAAAGGATGAGCCGGACATAAGTGCGGATGCGGCTATGTTGAGCTGTAGGGCCGCGTCTTCCGCTACACGGGCTGCTTTCACGCGCTCCAAGTAGGAAGAAACGTTGTATTTACGGCCTTGAGCTGTACGTTTCGACGGAATTACCCCCTCGTCCGCAAGGCGATAGAGCTTGTTGAACGAGAAGCCCAAAAGGCGGATGGCCTGTGTTGAGCCTACGAAGTGCTCTCTGGCGCATTGATTGCTCATTTGATTTCCGCAAAACTTGACCATTTGGTCAGCTTTTAGCAGAAAAATGAGCTGTTGACTGGTTGGTTCTGTGTCGTGCCCACAAAAAAATGATTTTTGGAATCTGGTTTTATTTGAAATTTGGAATCGGAAGGGTCCAGCTCCACGGGTAAGAAGGAACGAAGACGATTCAGGCTATAGGTTCCGCGAACGACCACTTTATGGGTACCCTAATCGGTTTCACACAAGGCTGGAGGGTGTTTCACACCAGCTCCAAAGGTTGGGATCGATGGGCCGGTCGACGGGCCGGTCGACGGGCCGGGGCGAGGGGTGGCCTAAGCGTGGGGTCCTCCGCGCGGCGGGAGAACACCATCAAACGACGCAGGGCGGACGGGATATCCGCCGTATCAATCGAGAAACTACTAGAGCCGCAAGGGTTGCTGTGGGTCCTCCTTGGTCCTGTCTACAAGTTTGTAGACAATCGCACCCGCTGGGGAGGGTTCAGATGCGTGATTTCACGCAGTTGTTCACAATTCCGTGAACAACGTAGCCTTGACCATTCCCTAACAAGAATAGCCACACGTCAAACGCTGTCTAAGTAGGAAAACCAGGGTCTAAAAGCGGCTTGTGCGAACCTTGTGGAAACGGGGTTCGGCCATGCGCATAATAAGTATTTATGGAATCTTTTTCTGTGAAACGCCGCTGTGAAACATTTTCCGTCTTTGCAGCGCTGCAACGACGGCGGGCGCTGGAGGGAGATATCTGGAGGGGTCTCGGCATGGGGATATGGTCGGGGTCAATGCTTAAGGAAGGGTTACCGCTCCCAATTCCGCTTAGGTGGCCAGTTGGGATTTGGACCCAACGGGGGTTTGACGGGCTCCCGGAGCGGCTCAGGAGCCCGCTGAGGGGCGTAATCGTGGGGCGGAAGGCTTTGGGGCGCTACAGGGTCCATAGGTGGAACGTGATCCGGGGAATTGGCACTTAGCTCCAGAAATGCCTTCGCGGACTTCTGCCATTCCTCGGACGATTTGGCGGGCTCCGGTACCCTTATGACATATTGGGTGGCGTTTACAGTGACATCGGGCGCTTCGAGACCAAGCACTTTGGAGAGTTGCTTAAGCGCGACATTTTTATCGTACAGCTCAAGCTTCACATGACCGTCCACGATGGTCACGGATTTTATTGCTCGTGTCGCACTTCTTGTCAGTGAGCCCATGTCTTTGAGCCGGACGAGATCGTTATCGTATGTTTCGATGTAATCGCTGATGTTCGCGAAGGCGATACCTGCGAGTTCGCTTACGACCGCTTCGCGGCCTACCTGAAGCTTCTCTTCAAGGTCGTGACGCATCTCCGCGATTTTGAACATGACGCGGGGCTTTTTCAGCACGCGGTCGGCGTTTGTGTAGCCCTTGTCACCGCCTGCCGAGTACCCGAAAGCGTACTGCATAGCCTCGTCTGCCTTGCCCGTTTCGATGTAACGGGAGCAGAACTTAAGCTCAGCAATTGTGCACTCTAAAGGATCACGCATTTGGGCTTATGCTCACATTGAGTATAACGGTTTAGTCGACCTTAGTCTCACTTTGAGCATAAGTCCGCGCCGCCGTCTAGGAAATCCAACCCCATGCGCGATGCAGCCGGGCGATCTCGGCGGACCCGTCATTGGTGGCGCGATTGGCATCCCACCAAGTTTTGAAGGAGCCGATGAAATCTCCATCTTTGCGGAAGCAGGTTAGCTCGCCTGCTCTCGGGAAGAAATGAACGGCGTACGTCCCCAAATAGGAATGAATGATGTGGTCCATCTCCACCACACGCGGGAATAGCGTCTCGCGTCCGTGAGCCTTGTTCCAGTACAATATGGGCGGTGAACCTATCTGGAAAAACATGAGGGTCACTCGGCGGTAAATGGAATACTTTCTGGAAGCCAGGTCTTTCATCAAAGCCATCACCGAAGGAGGGGAAGGAATCCCGATGATTACAACCTCTGTTTCATCAAGAGTGTACTGAGTGGAATGGGGGTATTCCTTTTTGACCTTAAGCGGTGAGTGCTCTCTGTCCCACCGCTCTCTGCACGGCGTCAGCGAGTGAAAAATCTTGCAGCGGTCGAAGTAGCTACCAAGCGCTTTAACTATCGTCTCGACCTCGGGGAAGCTCACACCGTCCGGCTTTTGATAACGCAACCGTAGCACTGTGATCCCTTGGAGCTGCATGAGGATATCGTTCTCGCGGTCGATGCTTCTCTGCTCATCGCTGTCGTGTGTTTGGCCGTCCAACTCAATGACAAAGTAGCGATAGCCCTTCTCACACAGTAGACAGATGGCGAAGTCAACACGCCGGTTTCCGGCTTGCACTTGTGCGGCCCAGCTACACTGTCGCCCTCCGAAGCGAACGTATTGCTTGTAGGTGTCCATGCACAGTTCTTCTAGTGTGAACGCCTGACAGCGGTAAGCAGTGGGCAATGCACTACGGCTTAGCGCGAAGTCGAACTCGAAGGCGAAGCTGCTCTCCCATTCGTTTAGTACGTATTCTGTCATATCACTCTCACATTTACCAACTTTTTATTGCATTTCAGTCAAAGGGGGGACCTCCCCTTTGACTAAATGGTAAAGTAAAAAAGCACCCCTCTTACTAAGTTCTACATTCAATTCGCCACAAAGTCGTGCTATGACGCTTCTTCTTAGTATCAACTAATCGACGTCCATTCCGCCACGCACTGCACTTGTTCCTCATCCAGCTGCCAAGTTTCTTCGGATTCACGATGTAGTTGCTACCACGCCATTCGCCAGCAATATCCTCCAGCACATCCGATAGTTGCCCATTCTTAGTTGGAAACTGTTCACCATCCACCTGCCCAACTCCAAAACGCCTTGCGATTACTTCCGCAGCAGTAAACGCTTCATTGCCAAAAGCCTCGTGCAAAGCAGCTAACAGTGCACTATGGTTTATGTGCTCGGAGTCATTCTCCTTCATTTCCTGCATCGCGTAGGCAGGATCGTCCACTCCAGCGATCCCTAGTCCCTTCAGCCACAGTACACATTGCCGGACCAGCGCATCCCAGCCCTCGAAGCTGCCAACCGTGTCCTGCGTCTGCCGTGGCTGTCCAGCGGCCACAAAGCGCCGGAGGATGGTCAAAGCCGCAGCCGTCATTTCCATGCGATGCCGCCGCGTGTAGGCTACAGGCTCCAGGCCGAACATCCGCTTGTCGGGATTGTCCGTCCGTGGCTCCAGTCTCACCCGCACAAAGCGCCGCCAGAGGTCACCCTCCAGCACGGCATTGTTTCCCGTGAGCATCATCAGGGTGTCGGTCGGGAAGTCCGCGCTCTCCGATAAGGCCATGATGCGGTCGCTGAATCGGGGACTGGTCAGAAAAGCTGCCAACGCTGTCGACCTGAAGTTGCCTTCGATATTGTCGACAATGATCGCGCGGCTCCCTTTCCGCAGCTCGGCAAGGAGGCGCTTGCGCATCTCATCGCCGTCGACGGGCGGCATGATCGATGGGTTACTTCCGGCTCCTGCCATGATCGCTGCACAGAAGGCGAGTATCGTCTTGCCGCTTCCGGCCATGGCGGCATCGATAAGAAAACCTGGAGCCGTCCGCAGGCTGGACCTGATCACCGCAGTTAATAATTGCGCCAGATAACTACCCCGGTCGTAATCCGTTTCAAAAGGAAACTCCCGGAATGGATACATCAGCTCGGCGAGGGCACAGCGAAGTGTGATGCTCTCCCATTCCGCATGTAGCGGCGGACCTTCCACGCCGAAAGGAGCGATGCCTTGCAAGGCGGCGTTGAACTTCCCCAATACCTTCTCCGGCGTCTCTCCATGCTCGCCATGAGGCGGCAGCAGATAGAGTTCTGTGTCCTCATCATAGCCGGGTGCACGCAGCAAGCTTCCGTCTTCCCGCATGGTCGGTGCGGTGACGACCGCTTGCAGCTTACGAAGGCCGTCACCTTTCTTCTTTGCAATTTGCTTCATGACCACAGGCGGCGGATCGATGCGGAACTCTTCCTTATCCTTCACTTTAAAGTAGTAGATGCAGCGGCCCGTGTAATCGGCAAGCAGGTACTCGCACATCTCGGCAAGGATGCCATCGCTGTTCAGCAGCACGACACGCCCGCCGCGCGTGAAAACATCGTCACGGACTCCCATGACCTCGATAGTATCATCCAAAACGCGATGGTTTTCGCCAGCCCTTACCAGTACCGCTGCTTCCTGCCGGACCAGCTCATAGCGTCCACCGTAGTGGTCATGGCTCCAGAGGTAAGGCCGCTTCGTTTCGAGCTGCGCAATAGCGACACGCCAGTCATCATCATGCCCAGGGTCGAGCGGGTCGGCAAAGCGCTGGCCGTGCCACTTCTTCTTATTCGCCAGCAGCTCCCCCACAGTAACCGGCACTTTCTCCGGCGTGTAGAGCACGAAGTCGGCCATGAGGACTTGCTTCTGAGCAGCAACAAGAAGCGTCTTCTTTATCTTGACTCTGTCCGTCTCCGGCTTTTCCTTGAGGATTTCCGCAACCCGCTTTTCGGCGTGACGCTCCTGGAGGATTTCAGCCTCGGGCTTCAGCCGCTGATACTCCTCGCGCCTTTCCTTACTGCTGCGCTTCCATTCGTCCATCGTCTTTCCAGGGATGTAGTTGCTAGCGAGCATGACACCGCCTGGAAGGAGCACGCCCTGCGGCGCATCCCGTTCGAGGTCATCGCTCAGAACCGGCCCCGCCGCGAAGTCGGGCTTGTTGGGCTGATACATCGAGAGGTCGAAAAGGGTCCGTTCCCCAAATCTGCCGTTCGTCGCCAGTTCGCCCCAGCCGTGGCCGGTTTCCCAGAACCTCTGGAACAGGCACGCCGCGATTTCAGGGATGCGCGTGCCATCGTCCACGATGATGTAGCTATGCCAGCCACCTGGACCTTTCAGCATATGGCCATCGCTCTTACGGCGAATGAAGGACGAGCAGGAAGGCACATAGAGCCTGCCCAGCTTCTTCCAGCCGGGGAACTGCTCCTCGTAGATATCATCGAGTTCCTGCCATCCAAGCGGCTTGTGCTTCTCCAGTGGCTTGCGCGGATCGTAGTCGAACAGCATGACGCTAGGCACGGGCTCATAGTGAAGGCAGGCCAGGTCACGCGCTATCAGAGGCCGCTTCGGCTCGCCTATCTCACCGTTGGCCTTGCGTGCATAATGCACATCGAGTTCACCCTTCGTGACAACATCGCCCTCGGGGAACGCTGGTAGCGGTGGCAGGCCCCAGGTGACAAAGATATTATGCGGAAGGCCGTCGAGCAGCTCCTTCAACCCGGCAAGCCCGTGGACCGTCACGCGCTTGAACTGGTTCGAGGTGAAGTCGGCACCTTTCTTCTGCAATTGGCCCTTCTCATCGAGCCAAAACTGCTTCGTGGCGAATCCGCTGAGGTTGCGGAACAGGGTAAGATCGACGGGGATATCATGCGTACTCACGGCTTTTCTCCTTTGAGAGGGAGCCGGAGCAGCGAGCAGCAATTAATCCTTGTATTTGGGGGCCTAACTCTCTATAAAGAGGTTGCTCAGACCCTGTTGGATTTATCGCTGCACGGTTGATCCGACTCTACTAAATTAAACCCCGGCCACAAACCGGGGTTTTCTTTTTGCCTCAAGTCTGCGGAACCGGATCGGGCACTATTGCCCATGCGATGCGTATGCCGTTGGGGATTGCGTTTTGACGTGTTGACGTGTTCGCGGTGCTTCCTCGTTCCCACGGTAAAGAAGGGAATGTTCCGAGGTGTCTTCGCGGGGTTTCGACTGTAAGTCTGGAGATTGTGATCTCTGAGCCGCCGCGTGGTTTATTACAGTATGCCCCCGGCCCGCACAAAGCAAGCTCAAGAGCTTGCAAAAGTTTAACCGAAGACTTATTATCCAGTTGCGAGGCTCCTTCTCTCTGTGCCGCACACATTCCGAAGTCGAGCTTCGCAACCCCTCCCTTCAATACCGATACAACGCCGCCAGCCCACCCGGGCCGCGTGCGCTCTATATTCCTATTGTCCCCCCATTGGAGGACAGGATGAATTCTTTAAAAAGTCGGCTGGGTCCCGGTCGCGGCTTTAGATGGCTTACCGGCAAACAGCGGAACCGGGGGAATGCCAAGCATCCCCCGGTACTCCAACGCCTCTTTCGACCGCATAACTAAATCACGGTACTCAGCAATCTTCATAAATTCCGCCTGAACAACGCGGAATGGGACGCCACATTTCACGATGTAGTTGAAATCTCTTCGGAGCTGCCGCAAAGCGGCCTTCCCATGGAGCTTCCGAACAGCGGTCCAGGCCGCTCCCGAGGTCATCATATAAGGGTAGCTCCAATCGTCGGAATCGTCGTCGGCATAGCTGAGCGGCCCGACGCGGACTTGCCCTCTTGTGGGCGAGCCCACGGCCTCGATTGGCGTCCAGGCAATTAGAGCCGTGGCGACTCTGAGTGGTTCCTGCATGGCAAGTTCCCTTTCGGGAACGCCTTGCCAAGCGCGTTTTCCAAGCCTATTCTGAAACGGCTCACCAGAGCACTCCCTGATTGATGGCCGCTGAGGTTTCTGAGACCCATAGCGGCGGTTGACATAAAGAGCCTCGGTCCACCATGGGCCGGGGCTTTTCTATATTACAGTCCCGACAGTATTTCGCCAAGCCTATCGATTCCCCAAGGCATTCTTTCCCGCGCTGAGACCAATACCGCGATAGTATCATCGAAGTCCAGCCATGGCTCAAACCGCGAGCCCGGCAGCATCCACTTCGGAATATCCGTGATCTTGCCGTTCGACCCAACAGCAACGGCGGCGCATCCCTGGCCGAAAACCTCCCGTTCAAGAGGCCACGGCTCCCTTAATCTGGCGCAGCGCCAAGGGTAGACCTGGAAAAACCATTTGTCGTGCAAGCGAAGGAGCAAGATATCCGGATTGTCTTCGGAGAGAACGGTTTCGAGCGCAACGCAGTATTCGTGCTGACCGATGGGCCGTCCACATCTTAGACGGGCATGGAACGGAAGGGCCTCGGGCTCACAGGGCAGCATCGGCGTTGCTTCCGGCCGATAACCGCCGCCGCGTCTTCCGCTCAATGTGCTCCGCCTCAAGGCGCTCCGGATAGGCAAGAACCAAATCTCCCCTATCGGTCATGTCGAAGAGAAGTCCTGAATCCGCGAACAGCTTCTCGATTGTGATCCTGCCGAGTTTCAGGAGCTTGGTTTCCCCTCTTTCAAACCGGCCAAGCGCAACGGCGCTGATGTGGCTTTTTGCAGCCAGATCATCGAGCGATAGGCCCAAGATAGCTCTTGAGGCAAGGCATTGCAGAGGAGTCACGAGATACATTCCCAATCATTTGCTGGCGCGCACCCGCGCAGTGCAAAGCGCGGGTGTTGACATAAAGTTAATCTATGCTGGAAACGATCACCTGCAAGAAGTAACGCCATGTTGTGCGGTATTTCCGTACGGCGATCATAATCTTGGCAGGGCAATTAAAAAGGGGAGCGGTAGCTCCCCTCGGTTGGCGCTTGGCGCGGAACCGGCACTCTCATTTTTCAACAATCGGAAGCCGCTTCCTGAACTTCGGAAAGAGCAGAACATTATCCCGTTTGTGATAAAAGATTTGTTCCCGTAGGGAATGTCCGTCGACGGTGGACAAGTAGATTGCTGCGATTTCTTGGCAGACTAGACTCGGCCTAGATGGGGTAGGCATTTCGGAACTCCTATGGTTTCGAGGTGCTAGGGATCGGTGACTGTTCGAAGCAGTCGCCGGTCCTGCCAGACTAGCCTAAGTAGTTAAACAACCTGTTGCTGGCCATCAGGGCTGCTTCGCGATCCGCTCCGCCAATTCGTGTGCCAGATCGTCAA
>JBAUNL010000894.1:0-1849 GCA_049579205.1 Rhodomicrobium sp.
GGCAAAGCATGCGCAGGCACCGGCAAGCGGCGAGGTGCAGGATCTAGTAGCCAGCGCTCGCCGCGAGTTGCGCAAAAAATTCCTTACCGCTGATGTTGGCATCTCAGGCGCCAATTTCCTGATCGCGGACACCGGCGCGGTTTGCACCGTCACAAATGAGGGAAATGCGGAACTAACCACAACGCCGCCGCGCGTTCACATTGTCACGGCCGGGATTGAGAAACTCGTGCCTTCGATCGAGCATGCTTTCGTGCTCCTGCGTCTGCTTGTTCGCTCCGCAACCGGGGGCGACATCACCCAATATACGACGTTCCATTGTGGCCCAAAGCGCAGCGGCGATGCCGACGGTCCGCGCGATTTTCACATCGTCCTCGTAGACCATGGGCGCACGCGCATGCTGGCCGAGGGCTTAAGCGAGATGCTGCGCTGCATCCGCTGTGGAGCGTGCATGAATCACTGCGTCGTCTACCGCAGCATCGGAGGGCACGCCTACGGCGCGACCTATCCTGGGCCGATGGGATCGGTGCTGACACCCGTGTTCGACGGGCTCGCGAAGTCGCGTAACTTGCCGCACGCTTGCACGCTGAACGGAAAATGCGCCGAGGTGTGCCCGGTTGAGATACCCTTGCCTTCCCTCCTGCGCGCCTTGCGGGACCGAAGTTGGCGCGAGGGCCTAGTGCCAACCGTTGCTCGAACCGGCATTGAGGGCTGGGCATTCGTCGCTCGCCGTCCGACACTCTACCGGTTGGGGGCGGAGATCTCGGTCAAATGGATGCGCCTCTTTCGCAAGCGGGGCTGGATTCGCAGCATGCCCTTGGCTAGAGGATGGACCAGATATCGCGACTTCCCGTCTCCGGCGCGGACAACCTTTATCCAAGCCTACAAGACTAGAAAGCGCCAAAAAAGATGAGTGCCGCCCGTAAAGCAATCCTGAAGGCGGTGGCGAGAGCGCTCCCTCCCGAGAGACCGGATGCAGCGGCCATTGAGGCGGAGGCGCGCCTGCTTGTAGCCGATTCCCAAAAGCTGCGGCCCACGCTCGCGGCCGCAAGTATTGTCGAAAGTTTCATTCAGCGCGCGGCCGGGTCAAAAGCCGGCACCACTATTGGCCGAATTGCTGCGATCAGCGAACTGCCTCAAGCGGCCGCGCGGCATCTGGGCTCAAGGAAGCTGCCTATGCGAATAGCGCTGCAGCCGGTTCCTCTTTTGAACTCCCTCGATTGGGCTGCGGCAGGGATCGCCTGCGACGGCGCTGCCGATGATGGCATCGTGGTAGGACTTCCGCGTTGGGGCATCGCCGAAAACGGAACCCTCGTGTTCCACTCCGCCGCCGATACGCCGATTTTGCTCAATTTTCTTCCGGCGGTGCATATTGTGGCTGTCTATGCCACTTCAATCGTGGCTCATCTTGAGGACTATGCCTCGGCCGCGCGGCGGGCGGGCGATCCGGCTCCGCGCAACGCCTGCCTTATTACCGGAGCGAGCGGGACAACTGATATCGAGGGCAATCTCGTGCTCGGTGCGCACGGGCCGCGCGAGCTGCACATCATCGTAATCGATGACGAGTCCGCAAACAGCGCCCAGGAAAAGAAGGCCTAACCCAGCGGCGGTCGCTCCTTCCAAAGGCAGTGGGGTGTGCCGATCGATTTTCCCATTCGAAGCGTACAATCTTCCGACAAGTCATTGTTCCGTGGGCGAGAACAAGCTGAAATACCTTCCTAGATGATTAGAGCGGTTCCCGAATTAATTGAATCGGAAGGGATTCACAAAGAGGCCGAAGCAGTTGAGTCTGCCCTTGTTCAAGACGGGGGCAGCGATGGCTTATTCGAAGGATCTGCGGGTTCGATTGATT
>JBAUNL010000895.1:0-13599 GCA_049579205.1 Rhodomicrobium sp.
GCAAATTGCGAAGCAGGCTTGGCAAAGTGTCAGCGTGAGCACATGGACGATACTGACCGGAGATTGCTTGCTTTGTTGCGGGAGAACTCCAGGATGCCTATCGCCTCGCTTGCCGCGATCCTCGGGGTTTCCAGGGCAACGGTGCAAAAGCGGCTCGACCGGCTAATAGCGGAAGGAATCATCGCGGGTTTCACAATAAAGACAAAGGCCGCATTGGAGCCTTCGCGGGTGCGCGCTGTGATGATGATTGAGATCGAAGGTGAGCGTTCAGGCCCCGTCTTGCGGTCGCTGCGCGGCTACCCGGAGGTGACGGCCGTCCACCGGACGAACGGGCGCTGGGATCTGGTTGTCGAACTCAGCACGGAGGGTCTTGACGCGTTCGACAAGGCTCTCCACCGCATCCGCGAGATGAAAGGTGTAGCCAGCTCCGAGACGAGCCTGCTTCTCTCCACGCAGAAGGGCTGACTTGAGGTGGGGCGCCGCGCCCTTTGCACCTCTGTAGCAATCCATCCGCAGCCGATGCAGAGGCGGCTGCGGATGGCTACTTTAAATTTAAAACGAGTGGTTCAAACCCACGCGAAAGGCAGCGCCATCGAATGTATGGTGGGCGGTAACGTTCAGACCCTCGGACGCCGAGTTCGTGTCCTGGGGCGAAACGGCATAATTGGCGGTTCCAAGGTCATAGTAGAACCCTTCCACGCGCAAGGTCCACTGAGCGCCAAGCCAATAGTCCAGTCCGCCGCCGGCTACCCAACCTGTCCGGATTGAGGAAGATGACCCTGAGAAGTTGTCGTAGGTTGAGCCATCGTACCCAACTGAATGGGAGGAGGCTTTGCCTTCGCCATAGGCAAACCCGGCCATCACATAAGGAAGTAAGCGGTCCAGCGCGTATCCGGCTTTCAGCTTCACCGTGCCCAGCCATTCAACTGATGACTTGTCCCCTCCCGAATTTGTGTAGGCACCTGGGATCGTTTCGCTGAAGGAGTGCGAGGAGCTTTTGCCGATCCAATCCAACCCTGTCTCGGCACCGATTACAAAGGAGCCGAACTGCCAATTATAACCAATCTGGCCGCCCCCAATGAACCCGGCATTGTCGAACGATCCGAGAGACACTGGAAGAAAGCCCTCGGCTTGCGCACTTTGAACAGCGTTCAGCCCGTTGATATTGAGTGGACCAGCGATGGTTGATCCGCCTGCATTGTCAGCCGCACTGCCGAAAAACTCAGCGAAGTTGTTATGTAGATTTCCCGGAGCGTAGCCGTAGGAATAGTTGGTTCGGCCATTGTTGATGACCCCGCCGGCATTAACCCCGGCATAGAAGCCTGACCAATTTACGAAGGCGGGCGGGGGACCGTCCTTGTAGCTGCCGTAGAGGTCAGCAGCAAAGCAAACGGAACCATGCGCCCAAAGTGCCGCTGCCGTTACAGTTAGCAGGAGCGGTTTCTTGAAAGATTTCTTCATGTTGATGGCCCTAACGCTGAAAGTAATAGAGGGGGTGACGCAAGAGGGTCCTGAAAGTGCGTCAGAACTTCGAGATCACGGTACAACCTAAGGGCGTATTATCTTCGGTTTAGGTGCGTACACAACCTGAAACATGGTCAGCTTGCATATTCGCATCCTAAGGTTGCAGATTTGGCACAGCAGGATGTGGATCGGCCGCGTTCCCGGGCTCTGAGGGCGAGGCCTTTCAAGCGCAATCCAAAAGGCGATGCTAAGCTAGCTTAGTTGGTAGCGGCCACGGCCGTAGATGAGCCCGCCTCGAAGGCCATTTGCTCGTTCAGCTTACGTGCAACAGTTTTCAGCAGCGGTCCTATTTCCGGCTCGATCGTGCTCGCGCACACCTGGTCCGGCACGTTCGAGGTGAACTCCCAGCGTATGTGCAATGTCCGGCCGCCAACGGAACTTGCCTCAGCGAAGCTGAAATAGCTATTGCTGACCCAAAGGGGCTCGAGTGGCTTCGGCAGTGGCAAGCCTTCGGCAAAAGTCACCTCGATTTCGGAAACCTGTTTGCCCGCGTCGCATATGAAGTCGCTTTTGCGGCGATCCACTCGCGCTCCAAAAAACCAATCGACAGGATTATCGTGAATGGGCAAGCCTACGGGAATGTCTCGCTGGCCTTTCAGCGGCACTTCCAGCTTGTCGTCCAGCCGGAACGTTCCGTGAAGGCTATAGGGCTCTGAAAAATTGTAAGGCGCGACCCGGTCGAATGCCCCTTTACCGGGGTGCTTGAGCCCTCGAAGAATTTGTTCTGCGAATTTCGGCCTTCCACGCTTTTGCATTTCGAGTGCGGCCCAGCGCGAATCCGAGGCGAAGATGCCTGTTGCGGTGATCGAGGTTTCTCCCGTCACCGCCCCATCCGCGCTTACTTCAGCGACCGTTTTTGCTGTGACAACGTTGTCATCCGGTTTCATTGCCGGCGTCTTCACCAATTGCCCGCCCGCTTCCGAGAGCAGCAACACCGGCTTGTCATAGGTCCTTGCCGAAAGCACTCCGAATGCCGCGGAGGACGCGGTCGGGTCATCATAGAGGGCGAATTCAGGAAGGTAGACAATGACATGATTGAAATTGGGAACCGGCAGAGCAGCGAGCTTGTACTCATTGCCTAGATTGACGAGCGCAGGCTCGGCCGCGATACCTTTCGCCTTTAGCAGCGCTATCATCAAAACCATGTGGTCCTTGCAGTCGCCATACTTGTTCTTGAGTACAACAGCAGCTGGATTGGGAGTAATTCCTCCAGACCCGAAAAACACGAGCACATAACGAATGTTTTTCTTTACCCAACCACTGATAGCTTCCGCTTGCGCTTTTTTTCCCTCTATCCCTCTGGCGATCTCATCGGCAAGAGTTTGAATTTCTTGCGTTACAGCTGCCTTTCCGCGAATGCTGGTCCAATAACTTTCGCCGAGCTGCTGATAATCTGCGAAATCGGTCATGACAATTTCGGGATCGCGATCGAGCCAAGAGACTGCATTAGCCTCGTCGGCCTCCTGGAAGGGAGCGCTATATGAAAAGACGAGCCGCTTCCCATTACTCGAAGCTTCGCTTGTCTCAGTAATCTCCCCTCTCACAGCAACCTTTATCCGAAGTTCGGGAGGCAGCTCTACCGTGAGCCGGAAAGACGCGTAGGGTACTGCGCGCGGAAGGGTGTAGCTTAAAAACAAATGCCCCGGGAAACGCTTGTCGATATCTCGAGAGTGTGTGCGGTAAACAAGGGTGTCGCCCACTTCCAGGTCCGGGAAGATTATCGTTTTTACCTTCGCGTCACGCTGATAGACAGCGTCCAAGCCGTTGGCTTGGTCCCGCGTTAGAATGTCGGCCGGATCGACGGCGATGCGCGTACCATCCGCCTTCTCGGTATATGCCTCGTCAACTTCCACCGGATCGACGGTCTCATCATAGTAAAGTTCCTGCTGGCCGTTTTCGCCGATGCCGCTTTCGCTCAGGATCTTGATTCTGACCGTCTTTTCATGTGTCGCGGTTAGGTCGGGATGAACCGTTACTTTGATTTCGGCGGCGCGTGTGTAGGAGGGAGCTTCCTGGGCGGCTACGGCAGCTGCAGTTTCCTGTTCAGCAGAGCCGGTTGTGATTTGCAAAGCTAAAATACTTAAGGCTACGGGATACGAACGCCACAAACCAGGCATGCAAAAGGGCATTCTTTTTCTCCAAGACACTTGGCAATGCAGCAGTGAAAGGGTGCGGCTTGGCCGCTTCCTTAAAGCGTTGTTAACGATAACATAGGCTTTTTGAAAGCGCTCACGCTTGCGATTAGAGCGGCGTTTTTAATGGAGAAAGGGGCGTTGGCAGAGTCCGGGCCGATTTTAGCCTAAACAATCGGCGACCGCCTTGCCACAGGTGTCCGTGTTTGCTCTCCCGCCAAGATCTCTGGTGCGCGTTTCGGGCCGGGACAGGACCTGCCCGACTGCGGCTTCAATTGCGCGCGACGCCTCGTGTTCTCCGAGATGCTCCAGCATCATTGCCCCCGTCCAGATTTGTCCGATTGGGTTTGCGATGTTTTCGCCCGCAATGTCCGGGGCCGATCCGTGCACCGGCTCAAAAAGCGACGGAAACTTTCGCTCGGGATTGATATTGCCGGAAGGTGCAATGCCGATTGTGCCGGTGCAGGCCGGTCCAAGGTCGGAAAGTATATCCCCGAACAGGTTCGAGGCCACCACAACATCAAAGCGATCGGGGTTGAGAACGAATTGAGCCGTCAGAATGTCGATATGATACTGGTCCCATCGGACGTCAGGATAGTCCTTCGCGACTTCCTTAACCCTGCCATCCCAATAGGGCATGGAAATTGAAATGCCGTTCGACTTGGTTGCCGAGGTGAGGTGCTTCTTAGGACGTTTCCGCGCGAGTTCGAACGCGTATCTCAGAATCCGGTCGACGCCCGTCCTGGTCATGACCGTCTCCTGCACAATGAACTCGCGATCGGTATCGGGAAACATGACGCCGCCCAGGGCAGTATATTCACCCTCGGTATTTTCCCGCACGACATAGAAATCGATGTCTCCTGGCTTGCGGCCGGCCAAGGGCCCCTGAACGCCCGGCATCAGGCGGACTGGACGGAGGTTCACATATTGATCGAACTCCCGCCGGAACTTGATCAGCGAGCCCCAAAGGGAAACGTGATCGGGAACCTTCGCAGGCCAGCCAACCGCGCCAAAGAATATGGCGTCGTGACCTCCAATGCGGCTTTTCCAATCCTCCGGCATCATTTGCCCGTGGGCGAGGTAATAGTCACAGGACGCAAAATCAAACCAATCGAGCGTGAGTGCGAAATTGAACTTTTTCGCTGCCGCTTCCAGCACGCGAACGCCTTCGGGGACCACCTCTTTGCCGATCCCGTCGCCCGGGATGACCGCGATACGATATGTTTTGCTTGCCATGAGTACCATCCTCAAGAGAAGCCGGATGCTAGCGCGGCGCTAAGGCATTTCGCAACGTATTCCTTCGGGCGGCGAGGGTACTTCAAACTGCGTTGCGGGTGTGGCCGGCGAAGCAAATGGAAATAGTTTTCTAAGATCACTGGTACGTGTCTCGGGGCCGGATAGGCCGACGATGCCTATGCCCTTTTGCGGACTTACACTCCGCCTGAATTCGGGGGCCGCGTCGTGCTCTTCAATGTCTAATGAGTACAAAGTGGACCCGCTATTGGGATGGAAGAAGTGCGTGACCGGCACGATCGATTTGAAAATGGTGCAAGGGAACCACTACTCATTGCTGCACCCGCCTCACATGCAAGATTTGGTAACCAATATGCTGCCATATCTGAGCAGCCCGGAGCGCTCCACGATTGCACCGGTGGTTGGAAATGACTGAAACAAAATGATTTGCTCGATGAAGTCTAGTTTCCCTATTGAGAGGCGGGTTGAAGGGAGCGCCAGTACCGCCAGTCCGATCTATTTCGGATCGGAGCAGCACGGTTTATTCAGCTGGTTACACATGCCGGTTGGTGCTGCATTGGCGAGCGTTGGACTGGTGATCTGCAGCCCGTTCGGGTATGAGGCCTTCTGCTCACACCGCAGTTTGCGCGCATTTGCAGAAATGGCCGCCGCTCTCGGGTTTCCTACGCTGGGATTTGATTATTGCGGAACGGGCGACTCGGCGGATATGGACGTGCTTGCCGATCAATTGGCCGCATGGTCGGACGATGTCGTGGCCGCCGTCGGCGAATTGCGGCGCCGCACCGGGGTCAAGCGCGTGATCCTCATGGGATTTCGCTTCGGCGTGCTCACGGCATCGCTGGCGTCCGCCAAATGCGATGCGGTGAGCGCCTTGATTGCCATTGCCCCATTGACGAGCGGTAAACGCTATCTGAGCGAACTGCGCATGATACAAATGTCCTCGGGGAAAGTATCGGATACCAGGCACCCGGCCGGTGCGCGTCCGATGGAGGCCGGCGGATTCACGCTCTCTGCCGCCACCGTCAGCGCGCTGACCGGCACAGATCTGAGTGCACTGAACTTGCCGAATGTGCCGGATGTTTTGGTGATCGATCGCAGCGACATCCAGGGCGCTCGTGCGTGGGCGGACACGCTTAGCCAGCGTGGTGCCCGCGTTCAATATGCGGCTCTTCCGGGATTCGCACGAATGATGATGACCCAACCGCATCTGAGTCTCGTTCCACAGTCCATGATCACCGCTACGCGCGATTGGCTGTCGGGACTTGCGATCGGCGATCCCGAGCAGGGAGCCCAGAGTGGAATTCCGCCGGCCTGGAATTCAGACCCACAAGATCGGAGATTAAACTTGGCGCCGGCACAGTCTGGCGACATGCTTTCGGAGGTACCCGTTCTTCTTGCCTGCGAGCCTCCCGTGTTCGGCATCGTCACCGAGCCCCGCCGCGGCGAGCTGCGGCGCCGGGCAGTCATTCTGCTCAATGCAGGCGCCACGCATCACGCCGGGCCCAATCGCATGTGGGTGACGCTTGCGCGACGCTGGGCCGAACGCGGATACCTGGTGTTACGAATCGATCTTGCGGGCCTTGGCGATGGGGCGGCGGTGACAGGTCGATCCGAGATCGAAGTCTATCCGAGCGAAGCCGTCGAACAAATCCGTGCATCCGTCGAATTCATTCGTGGCGAGTACGGAATTACCAACATCGCGGTTGCCGGCTTGTGCTCCGGCGCCTATCACGCACTGCGTGCGGCGGTAGCGAAGGTCCCGGTGTCCCAAATCATGATGGTGAATCCGCTCAACTTTTACTGGAACCCAGGGATTACGCAAAATGACCTGCAGTGGTTGGGATACAAACACAATCCCGATATGTACCTGCGGCAGGTGGCTCCCTCGAAATTCTGGAAGAAGCTGTATTCGGGACAAATCAACCGGTACCGGCTTTTGAAGCTTTACGGCTGCTATGGCTACGAGTTGATCCAATGGGTGGCGCGCGATTGCGCGCGGGCTTTGCGTCTGCCGCTGCCGGGAGACCTTGGCAGTGAACTCGAACAAGTGGCGGCTCGGGGCGTCGATATCGTATTCGTATTTTCTCGAGGCGACCCAGGGATTGCGATATTGCGTCATCAGGGCGGATCGGCCATCCGGCGGCTCGATCAACGTTGCCGCATCCACATCGTCGACGGAGCCGATCACATCTTCAGTCAGAGCGGACCGAGAGCCGCGCTCGAAGCGATTCTCACCGAGGAATTGTTCGCGCCTCCGGTTCAGGTTCCCGACGCCATCCGTGCAATGCACGGTAATCTAATCAACGAGGAGCAGGTTGGGTGAATAAACAAGAAATTCTAGCGAAAGTCGGGCAGACCATTGCATCGGTCCTCGATCAGCCAAATTTGCGGGTCACGATGCGAACGACGATGGATGACGTCGAGGGCTGGGACTCCTTCAATCACATCAATATCGCGGTGGCTCTGGAGAGCGAGTTCGGGCTCAAATTCAACGCCTCGGAGGTTGCGGGACTGCGTGCCGTGGGTGACTTCGTCGACTTGATCGAAAAGAAGCTTGCGAAGCGAAAATGAGTGGGTGAGCGCGTGGCTCGCTGCTCGCCTACTGGCCCTGCGACTCGAAATGGTGAATATAGGCGCCGAGCTGAGTCGCATAGACTTGCTCCCAGCCCACTCCTTTGATGTGAATCGTATCGTAATCGAAGCTCGGGTATTCCTGCTGGCCGTTACTGTCGTCGATGCTGATCGACGCTCCCGTCTCCTTAGCGATTTTCAATAACTGGTCCGTCAGCTTTTGCATTTTGCCACTCGCAACCAGCGCGTCTCGAATCTTCGGCTGGACCGGCGCCCATATCACATGCAACGAGAATCCGAAACGGCGACTCAACACGCACATTTCGCGGAGCACGGCCCGTACTTCCGGGCGAATCTCCGGCGGATCGTTGACCCTGTACTTGAATACCGCCTCATCGTAGGGCAGATCCGGAAAGCTCTCGGGCACGGGATGCAACGAGGGAGCGTCGGGGGCCGTCCAAATCTGATCCCCGGGCCGCCGGATCAAGCTGAATAAGGGCTCACCAATCTTGGTCGTGATTGAAAGCGCGGCCGGCCGCCAACCGTAGTTCAAATAGGTGGGGTAGTAGCGCGACAGAAAATCACGCTCCTTCGGCAACGTGAATACACTGGTCACGTAATATTTGAACGTATCCTTCGCTTGTGGCTCGACGAAGGTGCCAGGCGACGCGGCGAGCACGACATGTTTTGGATGATGTCCGCTTTCGACGTAGCGTGTGAGCAGGAACAGGGAACTCGGCAAACCGGCGTGGAAATGCGTCGTCAGGTCGGCAACCTCCCCGGCGTCGCCAATCCGAAATCGATGGGCGACATTGTGGGTAACGCTATCGCTGAGCAGCACGACGCGGTAGGGGTGGTTGTCATGCGTCACGGCATTGGCGAGATCATCAACATTGTGGCGATGAAGGGTCACTCCGCTGAGCAGGTAGGCGGCGATTTCGACCACGACGGCGATCGTGCCAAGCGCCAAAGGGAGCTGCAAGTAAAAGAACCTGAACCACGCGCGCTTTTCTTCAAGCTCCGTCTCGAACGCCAAAGGGAGCTGGAAATAAGAGAACTTGAACCGCGCGCGCATTCCTTCAAGCTTCGTTTCGAGTGCCAAAGGGAGCTGCAAATGAAAGGACTTGAACCGCGCGCGCATTCCTTGAAGCTCCGTTTCGAGCGCCAAAGGGAGCTGCAAATAAAAAAGCCTGAACCACGCCCGCATTTCTTCAAGCTCCTTTTCGTCCGCTAAAACTGAAAATACAGAAATGTCCGCGGTTCGCCGAGCAAACCCATCGACAACCACAACATGGCCGCGACGGCAAACGCAGTTGCGGGAGTGGGTTTAATTTTCATCGGTTGCATGGCCGGATTGGGCAGTAGTACCGACAGCGGAGCGAATAACAGCAACAGGCAGACATAGTGCGCTGTGAAGTTGGCGGCTTCGAATACTTCAAAGAATTTGACCGGCACGCCGATCGGGCCGGCAATTGCGCCGGCCCAGATCGGCAGCGCGATGCCATCAGGCAGGAACATGGTCTTCAGCATCGAGTGAGCCTGTGCCAGAGACTCGGATCGGAAATAGGCGAGCGAAACCAGCACCGTCGTCATCGTGAGCAGCCAGCTGAGCACTATCGGCACTTTGGGCATTTTTGCGACCCGCCAAGCGTGATTGATCAGCAGACCGAGTCCATTGACCAATCCGAATGCGATGAAGGTCCAGCCGGCGCCGTGCCAGAACCCCGATGCGAGAAACGCAATGATCGTCGGAGCGCCAACGCACAACATGAAGGCGGGAACACCGGCCAGTCCACGAGCCGTCACCATTCGCCGTGCCGCCATCGCGATCGGCGCGTAGCAGTACATCATGAAGAATCGCGTCATCGTGATGTGCCAGCGCCGCCAATAGTCAATCATGTTGTTCGCTGCAAAGGGAATATTGAAATTAAAGGGTAACAGAAAGCCGAACATCAAGCCGAGGCCCACCGCCATATCGGAATAACCGGAGAAATCAAAATACAATTGAAGCGCGTACCCGATCGTCGCGCACCAGGACTCCAGAAATTGGAGGTGCAGGTTTGGCCGGAATGCGATGTCGACGAAGTTCGCGAGATTGTCGGCGAGGCACACTTTCTTGAACAAGCCAAAACAGAATAGCGCGAACCCCGGCCCGAAACCGAGCGCCGTATGGCATCTGTTCTTAGCAACCGCCGCGAGCTGGTGCCCCATCTCGCTGTGTAGGACGATCGGACCGGCCACGAGTTGAGGAAAAAACAGGACGAAAAGACTGTACTGCGGCAAGGGTGGCACGTCCTCCTCGGCGTCCGCCACCTGGGTCAAATACGTGATCTGCTGGAACGTATGAAAGGAGATACCGAGCGGCACGAATAAAGCGGCGAGGTGCAAGTGCCCGTCGAACACCAGTGAGATGTTCTCGAGAAAAAAATTCCAATACTTGAAATAGCCGAGCAGCAGCAGATTGAAACTGATGCCGCTCCAGAGCAGCAGTCTGCTATGCGACTGCCTCAAGCGTTTCGCCAAAATATAATTGACGAGAATTTGAAACAGCAGCAGCGCGAGGTACTTGACGCTCCAGTATCCGTAAAACGCGCCGGAAGTGATCAGCAGGACCCAAATTGCGGGATTGCCGCCGAGAAAACGCCGGGAAAGATAATACAGCGCAAGGGAGATCGGCAGAAATGCAAATATGAAGACCGGATCCGTAAAAAGCATTAGCGCCTCTCGACCTGCGCGCGACTCTGGTGGTTATATCGACCGAACCCCATGACCGTCTTCATTGAGCACAGCGCGTCAATCTTAATAGGGAAAAGCTTCTCCACCTTAACGATGTCTTTCTCGGCCGAGGCAAGGCGATTTCCGCCACAGCAGCCGAACTCAATTACACCAATCTTCGGGTAACCTTGTATTCCCATCCACACTCTGAGCGGTATCGTCGAGGTCAAGAGGTTTAGTAGCAATGTCTACATCTAGTCCCCGCTTTGATTTGTGCCATTCTGAAGCAGTCCAGTCAAAACGAGGATGGCGATTGAATTGATCTACTTAAGAGAGCTTATGCCGGCGTTCGCTGCCGACTCTTAGCCACCATTATAGACCCGGCCCATCATCTCGATGATCGTTGCGACAATATCTCAATGACCATTGCGACAAAGTTAATCAAAGACCCAAGGGTCAGATACCTGCTTGAGCCGCTAAATTATCCAGTGCCGCTTGGAATCGAGAAAATCGAAGATCAAAGAACTGCCAAGTGGAACGCGTGGTGCGAAGGGTAGCAACCGGCCCAGCGCTGACGTTGAGGTTCCGGAGGGCATCTCCTATGCCTGCGGCGAGGCCCTTGGGGGAGAGGTCAGGCTATGGCTCATCGTTCTCAAACCGCCTACTGATGTGCGCGACGTATTACGAAGACCTGCAAACCGCGAATCCGTTAGTTTTCCAAAAGCCACGCTTTCTATTTAATTGTCGCCGCTTGATAGCCCCTCATTGCGGAGGGGGGGCGAATCACATACCCGCCTAAAGTGGCTGCGTTTATCTTAAAGACGGCTGGAGGCAAAATTCAGCGGATTGGTGCAATATGAAAGCGATTACATGCTTTTCAATCATATTAACCGCAATTCTCCTCGCCGGCTGCCCCGGCCCCGAGGATCGCCCGGCTGCCCTTTACGTTAGCGATCCGCCGGACGTTAGCGCCGGAGAGTACCGCTTGGCCTCCGGCGATCAAATCCGGCTAATTGTCTTCGATCAGGCTACCTTATCGAACAAATACAACATCGATGCATCCGGGCATGTCTCAATCCCCCTCGTTGGTGCGATCAGGGCAAACGGCAAAACCACCCGCGAATTGGAGGCGGCAATTGTCAGCCGGCTCAAGGAGAGGGATCTGGTGACCGATCCGAAAGTGGCGGTCGAGGTGGCAACCTACCGGCCATTCTCCATACTTGGAGAGGTCAAGACGCCCGGGCGGTATCCTTATGCGCCAGGGATGACGGTCGAGGCTGCGGTCGCGATGGCTGGAGGCTACACATTGCACGCCAATGCCGACCAGATCCGGGTAACCCGGCAAGCTCACACGGAAACGCTGCCTCCCACGTCGACCTTCATGCCGGGGGATACAATCTACATAACGGAGCGCTGGTATTAGTACGGCTATCCACTAATTTAATTAATTCTTAAGCAAAAGCAGATGATCTTCTGCCTAACCTTAGGTCTTGATTGAGGGGACCACAATCAGACCCTGCAAACATGGGCCCATATGGTAGGGGAGCGCGTGGGGACGCATTTGTGGGGTTCTACCTTCTTTTTTTGCGTCAGCATCCGCCAATCAGGTTGCCACTTCGGTTGATTATGCGAAGCGCCGCTCAGCAACTTCTTTTCTATGCGAAACGCACGATACGTGTGTTTGCTTCCGCATTTGTCTTCGCTAGCGCCTTCTGCTGTCATGCTTCGGCGCAGGCGTTTCTTAATCCTATAAGGGATCCCATTCCAGGATTCGCGCCTCCTGGCGTTTACATAGATAATTTTTTAGTCAGCTCAGCAGTTTCGATCGGGCTTGCCTATGACAGCAATATACACGAAAGCCATTCGCATCCAGTCCAAGATTACATCTTCTTCGTTTCGGCTCTTGAAGGTATTGCTCATCAGGACGGTAGAAGCACCCAGGAGTTCGTCGTCAGCGCGACCAACGCTACATTTTTCAAGAGCGATAATGATGACTATACGGACGTTTATGTAAGTGCCAAAGAGAGTTTCCTTATAACGCCTACGACCTTGGTGTTCGCCGGCGCTTCTTTCTCAGACGGTTATCAGAGAAGAGTCTCAATAAATTTTGATATTCCATCAAACGCCGCCAGTCCGGTACCGGAGTTAATACTGTTAGGATATGCAGGCCTGAAGAAGATTGGGCCGAACTTCGAGGCAGGTGCCACGGTCACCTATTCGCAGGAGCAGTTTAGCGACGTTTATAGCATTACGCACACGCTTCTTGACCAGCAGTTTCGAAATGAGCAGGATCTGCTGCTCGATAGCTACTTCAATATCCAGATTTATGCGCGCGTGCGATCCAGCCTCGTCTTCCAGGCAGCGGACATTCAGTACAAGTTCCAGGTGCGGAATTTCGATCAATGGAGACTTGCCGACACCATTGTGCTTGACGTCACGCCGCAGACAAGTTTTGGGGTCCTTGTGGGGGTTAGGGAACAGTATCTTTATAATAATCCGGCCATTCAGTTGGGCTTGCTTATGGAATATGAAGCCCAGCTTGAGTGGCATCCAAATCCGCTGCTTATTGTGAGGGCCGTCGTGGGATATCACGATCTCGGGATCGATTACGTAACGGGTATCTATGCGGGGGGATTTGCCCCACATTACGGCTTTGATGCCAGGTACTCCATCTGGAATAATCTTCAATTGGGTGCTGGCGTCGATTTCGAGAGACGATACTTGACGGGCGGCGTCGATGTTGAAGACGTCACGAGCTACAAGGCAATCATAAACTACGAACTCAGTTCCTACGCAGGTCTATCGTTTCTCTTCAATAATCTAGAATGGAACTCCCGCTTGCCCAACAATTCCTTCAACGAGACGATTTTCCAGTCCTCGTTGAACTTGCGATTTTAGGCCGATCTGCGTTTTATTCATGCCCCTAATCGCCGTCTGCCGCGTTGAATATCTTCCATTATAAATGGAGATCGAAATAAGAGTTTTGCAATTAGGAATTCAGCAAGTAATTAGAGCTACAAAACAAATTTATAGTATTCGTTTGCATTAATGGGCGGTAAATGGGTGCCGATTGCAAGATTCTGCGCAACCAAATAAATCTCCTTGGGGTTTGGGTCGATCCAATAAGTCCTAGCCAGGCGCTGGAGATAATTCTGAATTGGTGCCGATCCCGGGCCCGGCAATATGTCGTTACCCCAAATCTCGATCATTGCCGTTTGTTACGGAGTGATTGTGCTTTCGCAGCCGCTTATGAGAATGCGGGCCTCGCAGTTCCCGACGGATGGCCTTTGGTGGCGGCAAGCCGCATTACGAAATATCCTATCAGGCAACGAGTGACAGGTTCTGACTTCATTATACCACTTTGCCGGTTGCTAGCTGCTGACGGCTTATCAGTATTTCTTCT
>JBAUNL010000896.1:0-3510 GCA_049579205.1 Rhodomicrobium sp.
CTGTCGAGATGGAGTTCGATGGAAGCAATTGAAGTTTTTGCTGGGAGCGATCTTTCGAAGGCTGTGGTCGAGCCAGGAGCGGTCGCGGCGCTTGTTGACTTCGACGACATCGTTCAGCACTACGAGATCATCGAGACGGTTTGAATATCGGAGCCCTATGGTTCCTGTGGACATCACCAACGGTTGGGGATCGAAATCGGAAAGTCTAGGCAGAATGACCGTTCTATGAGCGAATCCAAAAAACGAGCTCGAGCCGAACTTGCGGCTGCCACCTTTTGCTTGAATTATCGCCATGGCCGCTGAAAGGGCCCTGAGGCAGCTGGTTGCGGCGCGGATGCTTGCGGAGGAACTCGGGCGGCGCTTGCAGATCGATGCGAGCCTGCGGCTTTGGGATGGAAGTCTGGTCCCTTTGGGGCCGGGTCCGCACAGCAAGCTGGCTATCACGATTGGCAGCCCCGGCGTGATTTCTTCTATTTTAAGACGGCCCACGTTGGACCGGATTATCCGCCACTATGCCCACGGTCACCTTGGCTTCGAGGGCGGCACGCTCATCGATCTCGGCGAACGAATAGGCGACGCAGGCGCACGCAAGCGGTTGCGCCAGATCAACAAGCGCCTCCTATTGAAATCTCTGTGGCCTTTTCTTTTTTCGCCTGCCAAGCCCACTTCGCGAAGCAGAGATTTCACCGGCAACGTGAGCGGCAAAAATCGCGAGAAAGCCGAAAATCGCGACTTCATCAAATTTCATTACGATGTAGGAAATCCGCTTTACCGGCTTTTTCTCGATCCATGGATGCAATATTCGTGTGGCTATTTTACAAAGTGGGAAAACAGCGTCGAACAAGCTCAAGAAGACAAGCTTGAGATGATTTGCCGGAAACTGCGTCTCGCCCCCGGTGAGAGTTTCCTCGACATTGGCTGTGGCTGGGGCGGCCTAATTTGCTACGCGGCAGAAAAATATGGGGTCAGAGCCCATGGCGTAACACTTTCGGAAGCTCAGCTTGAGATCGCAGCGGCGCGGATCCGCGAAATGGGTCTCGAGGATCGGGTAACTGCCGGAATCAAGGATTACGCCGATTTGACGGGCAGCTTCGATAAGATCGCTTCTATTGGCATGTACGAGCATATCGGTCTTGCAAATGTCCCGCTCTATTTTGGGAAAGTGAAGTCGCTCCTTGCCCCGGGCGGCCTGTTTCTGAACCACGCAATCTCACGGCGCGCAAAGAAAAAACGCTGGCGCTCTCGCGAAAGGGCCGAGCGGCAAGCGATCATAAAATACATCTTCCCCGGCGGAGAGCTCGACGACATTGGTGGTACATTACAAGCCATGGAGACATGCGGGTTCGAAGTGCACGACGTCGAGTGCTGGCGTGCGCATTACGCGCTGACGACGCGGCATTGGTGTGAACGGCTTACAGAGCGCCGCGAAGAGGCCGCGGCTCTCGTAGGTGCTGAAACCTATCGCATCTGGGCACCTTATCTCGCTGGTTGCTCGCTCGCCTTTACGCGAGGGTCCCTACGCATCTATCAAACCTTGGCCTCGCGAACCTCTAAGGGAAAAAGCCCGGTGCCGCTAACGCGTGCCGACCTTTATCTTTAGCCCCGCCGAAGAGGAGACATGCGACCCCTGCGGTCCGGCGGTCTGCGGGTTATGGCTACCTCTGATAGGTTACTACTTTTAAGGCGTATGGGAGAAATTATGCGACTTCAAGTGCCTCCGCCGGCGCACTCAAGGCCGGGCTCTGCCAACGTTTGTAGCACCACACCCATTGATCGGGTCGAGCCGTGATCCATCGCTCGAAGACTGCTTGGATCGCGGCTGTCGTAGATACAACGTCGGCATCCTGATCACCCGACTGGGAGCCCAGGATCTCTTCGACATGCACAGTGAATCGGGCACCCTGCAGACGATCCACCCGAGCGGCAAAAATCGGCAGACCATATTTGACATTCAGGAACGCGGGCAGCGTCGAGGAGGGCGCGGGATGGCCGAAGAAAGAGACCACTGTGCCGCTCTTGTCGCGATGATCGGCGAGCATGCACATGCAGCCGCCAGCGCGAACGTGACGCACGACCGTCAATAGCGTGGCCAATGACGCTGGCAGGAGGCCAGCGGGGAAGAGGTTCTTGCGTAAGCTGCGCAGATACACATCGGCTTGGTTGCTCTTTAGGGGCTTATAGATCCCGATAGGGCACCCTCCAAGGCGCGCCGCCGGGATTATTGTTGCTTCCCAATTGCCAAAGTGAAGACCAACGAAAATAGCACCTCCCGTGCGCTCCAGGGCTGACCGGACGACGTCTGGGTGTGTGCATACCACGCGGCTCTCGTCGGATGCGATCCTATCGATGATGAAGCTTTCTGCGACAGTGCGCCCGAAGTTCTCCCACATGCCCCGGGCGATACGGTTGTGTTCCTCGGACGACAGGGAGGGGAAAGCCCGCGCGATATTAGCAACGGCGCGCCCATGCCGCCTGGTTCGCGGGCCGGCAGTGCGTCCAACATAGGCCCCGAGCTGCGAGATCGCATCGATTGACAGCACGGCCGTGAGCGAGCGCAAGAATGTGAGGCCCCAAACAACGATGTGAGGATTGATCAGCAACCATTCCGTTCGTCGGTTGTTTTCGCGCTTCGGCATTGCATCGATTGCCTATTCAGATCTCACATACCCTATCGGCTACTGAACCGTGGCGACTTGTAGGGCCTTAGGCAAGTCGAGTTAAAGAATACCCGCAGTAAATTTGTGTAATTGTGATCTTATTGCATCGGTTCGACAGAAGAACATACAACTAAGGTGCGTGACCGATGGCGTTTACGCCCAGATATCTCTCTAAAACACACGACATTTCAAAAAAATACGAATGAGATTCGGCAGCAATAATAGAACTAATACATGTTTTTGCGGTTGAATTAACTCAATGTCAGCCCCAAGTTCGCCAGCTTTGCAGCACGGCTGAAAGCAGCATGCGTGAGGAAGCCGCCGTGCAAGCCTTGAGCGTCGCGCTGCGCGCCCACCCCTTGCTTATGTCCCAGGGCCCGTGCTTAGAACCAGAAGTTGACGACCACCTCTTTGACGCTCCGCACTGGCGCAAGAAGCCGGCCGCTGTTGGAGAAGTGAGTGTTTCTTTTCGGACAAGCAGCAGCAGCCCAGGAGTCTGCTTAGGGTCAGATCCGGTCCTCGTTTAAGCTAAAAGCTTGTTCCGCTTTGTAGATCTGAAGCGGACTATATTTGCTCTGAGTGAGCATTACCGTTCATGACCCGATTCAGACATCGACCGCGCCGGATCATCGGCTGACTTAGCGATTGGCGTTTACCCGGGGGGCGATTTTGTCCACGCCTTCTTGCGCGCAGGCCTCGTCCCTATCGCCTCCTGGTGCTCCACCTACGCCGAGCCCAGCTACGATCTCATTGCCACGCTTGATCGCGACCCCGCCAGGAAGGGCTACGATATCGGGAAGGCTGAAAAGCGCCGGGCCAGCGCCTGCCGGATTTTTGTTGACGCTCTCGGCGT
>JBAUNL010000897.1:0-3019 GCA_049579205.1 Rhodomicrobium sp.
TTGCTAACTGGATCGGCTGCCGCTTCGTAGAGCGCTTCCAGTTCCGCTCCGCTCAAATACGATGCTATCGCCGTCATGATCTTGCCCCCGCAAACGAATCATGACCCTTCCATATAACTGCTTCGAATCCCGAGCGGAATCCCATGCGCGCGGCGACTCAATCAGTCGGATTCGGTATTAATAGCTTTCACACGGGGCAGACACCGGTCTTGAGATATAACCGCCAGCTCATGGAGGCCATTCTTTGGGATAGGTTGCCGATCGCGAAGGCTGTGAATGTGAAGGTGATCTCTCTCGATGAAGCGCCCGAGGGCTACAAGGAGTTCGATGCGGGGGCCCCACGCAAATTCGTCATCGACCCGCATGGAATGCTACCCAAATCAGTTTAACCAGGGAATCTGTCATGATAAACTTGAAGGAAGCACGCCGCATCATCGCGGCAGCTGAAGCCAAGGCACAAGAGATCGGTCAGCCTATGAACATCGCCGTGGTCGATACTGGCGGCAATCTCGTCAGCCATGTCAGGATGGATGGTGCGTGGATTGGGAGCATCAACATCTCTATCAACAAGGCATTCACCGCGCGCGCGTTTGACATCTCGACCGCGGACCTTGCCAAGGAAAGCCAGCCGGGTAAGCAGTTCTACGGAATACAGGAATCAAATCATGGAAGGGTCATGATTTTCGCCGGAGGCATCCCGTTGCGTCAGAGCGGTAAGGTGGTTGGCGCCATTGGGGTTAGCGGCGGCGCCGGCACTCAGGATCAAGCCGTGGCAACAGCCGGTGCTTCCGCCTTCGAAAGTTGAGCAAATGTCGGGCGGCGGAATGTCCCAGCAAGAATCTTGCAAAAGATTCTCAATCTGACTGCTACCACTGAGCCGGTACCATGCGGATTTCCATGCAAAGCTCGCGAAAATCATCGCTTTTGAGCCAATCGTATTCGCGCAGGCGGGCTTGGCGGATTGGGTCAGGCAGCTTGGGTTGCGCCGGAAGGCTGGATGCCGGATGGCACATGATGAGCGGCAGGCTGCCGCTAGCACCTTCCAGCCATCGACGCCAAAGGCGCGGCAGATTCGCATTTCTGCCGAAGGAATAGACCCCGCAGAAATCGGTGTTCGTGCCACGACTGAGCGCTTCTGCAAGACGGCGTAGCGCCCGCGCCCCACTGAAACCAACCATGGCAGCTTCAACACCACGCCAGCGTTTAGGTGTGCATATCCTCACCTTGATGCCGCCTACATACCTATTAAGCAGGCAGTTTATAAGTTCCTGTCGAATAATAGGGAGCTGATGAACGTGGCGGTGTCCATCGACGAATTCCGGTGCGGCGCCCATGACATCTTCATAAAGACCGAGCTGACGCTGAATCGAACTACGAAGTTGGTGCCGATTCAAGCGCTGGCTATAGGCCCTCATAACGAAGGCGGTGATCGAGCATTCCTCCGCCCTGCCAGTTGCAAACGGGCTGGTAAAGTCCAGGTGGAGGCCTTTGCTGAGGGGAGCTTTTGCAAGGGCCTTGCTAGCCTCCGTCCACCTCGGGGACAGCACCATGGCGCTTGCGGCCGTCACAACACCACGCGAGGCGAGGTCCAGGACGGCGGCATCGACGCCTTCATCCATCCCGAAATCGTCCGCGTTAAGCACGAATTTACGAAAAGCGACTGCGGTCATAAGGACGTGAACCTGTTCTGGAAGGCGGTGTTTACGCCAATACGCGATCGGCGGCAAAACACCATGAGACAGCTTACGTGCCGAAGAGAGTGATGGAGCTACTGTACCGTGGTTGGCAAGTCCAATGCTGATCGTTTCCTTTGCTTGGCTTATAGCCGTAATCGCCCTCATCTCCCGTGCGCTGCGCCAGCGTACTCTCTTCCGCGAATTGTCGAAGCCCCTCAATGTCAATCCGCAAACGCCCGTAGTCACCATTATTGTCCCCGCCCGGAACGAAGAGGGGAATATTGGGCGTTGTCTCGAAAGCCTGCTCGCTCAAACCTACCCTTCCGAGTGCTTTCGAATTATTGCAGCCGATGACGATTCGACGGATGCAACACCGGAAATCGTATCGAAATATGAATCGACTGGACGTGTATCTCTGATCGATGTTCCGCCGCTGCCCTGGGGCTGGACCGGAAAGTCTTATGCCTGCTGGATTGCCGCGAGTGCAGCAATGGACAGGAGCGAATGGTTTTGCTTCGTAGATGCCGACATTGAGGCATGCCCTGATCTAATGACGGCAGCGATATCGGCGGCGGTAGCCGAAGGCATAGAATTCCTTTCGCTAACACCGAGGCAGCAGCTGGTGACCTTCAGTGAGCGCCTCATCATGCCCTGCGGCCTGTACTTACTCGGTTTCAGCCAGGACCTCAGCAAAGTAAACTCCGCGGAAGGAAGCGACGTTACTGCAACCGGCCAGTTTATTCTCGTCCGCAGCTCCGTATACAAGGCAATCGGTGGCCACGAGGCGGTCAAAGGCGACATCTGCGAGGATCTCGAACTCGCAAGGCTCGCCAAGACTCGTGGCTATAAAACGAAGCTTCTCGGCGGAACCGCGCTTTACAGTACCCGGATGTACACGGGCTGGAAGAGCCTTTGGCTTGGCCTCTCGAAAAACCTCACGATTATGCTTGGGGGGCGCCGGAAAGCTATAGTTGGCGCCGCGGTGGCTTTGGCCTTGGCCTGGGCTGCACCTTTGCTGCCCATAGCCGACGCGATCCAATGCAGACATACCTCCATGTCTTGCATCGCGCTTCTCGCGGCAGCACCGGCGTCAGCAGCTGCGTTCGCGCTCCATCTGGCGGGCACGGCTTTTTTCCGCATTCCTTTCTGGTACGGCCTCATTTTTCCACTCGGCTACACGGTAGGGGCCGCGCTCGCCCTGGATAGCGTCAGAAGGCAGCTTACCGGCAAGATCCGCTGGAAAGGCCGCACTTACTCATGAGCGAAACCTCGAAGCCGGGAGATCCAGCAAGCCCGGGCGCTGTGCGCGTCGAGAGAAACAAATTAGGGCCGACGGTACTGAC
>JBAUNL010000898.1:0-4964 GCA_049579205.1 Rhodomicrobium sp.
ACTATCTGAGGCCCGGCCTTGAAGCGCTTGTGCCAGGCGACGGCGAAGGGCGGAACGGGGTCTGGCTTGCGAAAAAGGGGTTATCTGTCCACACGGTAGATGTGTCGCCCCTTGGAGTTGCGAAAGCGCGACGGCTTGCCGAGGCGCAAGGCATAGATCTTCACAGTGAGATCGGCGATCTTCTGACTTGGGAATGGCCGCGGAACCGCTATGACATTGTCGCGGCCATCTATCTTCATTTCCTCGATGCAGACCGCCCCCGCATACACCAGTCAATGATCGATGCTTTGAAGCCCGGCGGAACCCTGATACTGGAGGCCTTCAGACTGGAACAGCTCGAAGCCCAAAAAGTGCATCATTCGGGCGGGCCGAAGACCGCGGACATGCTCTACTCCAAGGCGAAGCTCACAAGCGATTTCTCCGGCTTGCCAATGCTTCTGCTGGAAGATGCGACGGTGGAGCTCTCTGAGGGGCACAGGCATAGCGGGCAGGCGGCCGTCGTCCGTGCTGTCGTCCAAAAACCGTTATAAAGAGCGATGAAATACCTCAGACTTCTCTTCTCCCGTGCCGCCCTGTGCCTGTGGGCCATTTGTCTTTGCATAGGATTTTCGATCGTTGGCTCCGATGCAAGCCGGACCGTTCTCCTGAAGCAGGAGACAAAATTCGGCTATGCAAAAGTTTCGTTGCCGATGGAAATGAAGCGGTGGGATGAGGCGCTTTTCATTCTGCTGAGTGTCCGGGCAAAAGCGGAGATGGCCGATTTTCTCAAGCGAGCCGAGAAGGATGCCGCGGCGAGGCCATCGGCAGAGGAGGAGGCGACCTGGAATCCCTATGCGCAGTCTGTAATCTATGTGGAGCAGTTCCGGACATCCTCGCTCGTCAGCTATCTTGAGATCATTAGCACCGCCCATGGCGGAAACCCGGAAATTGAGTTCAGGACTGTAAACTTCGACAAGGAAAAGAAGAAGGAGCTCGATTTAGGAGATATTCTCGATGGCGCGGAAGACCGCTCCAAAATACTTGAGGCTATGGCGAACTACGCGCGCGCCGATTTGAAGGACAAGACTGGCGAGGAAGATGAGGATAGCGAACCCCTGCTCGCGCTCGCAAAGCCGGACCTCAGTGTTTTTGAGCGCTTTACGCTTTGCCCATCCACGAAATTGGAAAAGGCGGCGGGCCTAACAATTCATTTTGCGCCCACCGTCGACGGGCCATTTGCCGGCAGCGACTTTCATGTGACCGTTCCTTATACGGTGTTCTCGAAGTTCTTGAAGCCGGGGGCCAAAGCGCTGTTTACTGGGGAGCCAAGGCAGGCTCCCTTTTCCTTGCAGGACGCTGAAACTTGATGCTTTTGAGGGGCGATTAATTGCTATCAGAAGCCGGTTGTATAGTTGCCGGTTCTATGATCGCTTGACTGGCCTGATCCGGCAGGCGGCTGGAAGAGCGTTCGAGGCTCAGTCCCGTGAACCAGACTTCTCCAGACAAAAGCTCTTCCGATGCCGAACGCGAATCATGGAAAAGACGAAGCGTTTGGCCGCGGCACTCATCGAGAGAAGGAACTTCAGCTTCAAGGGAGAAAATTCTCCACTGTTGCGACTCGCCGAGCAACATGTCTGTTTCCGCGATCGAGCTGCGTGCGCCCGAGGCACAATGGATCTGCCAACGTAATCCGCGTTTGCCAACGATAGTCCCGCGAAGTTTTCCCTCCAGGCGGTAATGGCCGGGCGCCAGCAGAACGGTCTGGGTCACTTCAGGAAATTTGACTCTGCCATCGAAGAACCTAATGTGGAGAGCATGGCTGGCGCCTTCTTCGGGCATGGGTACGAATTCAGCGATGGCATTCACTCCAGTGTCGATTTGCCAATCGAAGGGAACGCCGCTGGGCTTCGTTTCGAAATTCGCGTTTGCGAGGAAACCCAAATTGCCGAGTTTGGACTCAGGCAATAGCTGGAGCCACGCATTGTAGGCAAGATCGGTCCGGTTAATCCCGACAAGGAAGTTGAGGTAGGACGTGATTTCCTTCTGGGATACGGGCTTGTCTGTTTCTCGCAAAGCCGCCACCAGGCTCAGCGTAGCGTTCAAGCTCGAAGGGCTATGCCCAGCCATCTCGAAAAATTGCTCGCGCCAGGAGGGGGCAGCAGCCAGCGCTGTGATCAGGAGATCCCGGCCGCTGGGATAGTTAGCAGCGCGAAGGAGATAACTAAGGGCCGCCCGGTTCAGATCAGGCCGTGTACTCAGCAGAATGTTAGCGTAATTCAATACCCCTTCGAAGTCGCGGCGCTCGTAACTATCCTTCAGCAGCCATAAGGCGGCCAAAGTCTCCCGCCGCGACCGCCCGAGGGCTTGCTGCATCAAAACCCGGATATGATCGGATTCTTCTACCGCTTCCCCAAGCATGCGGAAAGCGGCCGCATCGAGAGGATCATTCGCGATCGCAAGCATGGCGAAGTCGTGGACCTGCAGGCGCAATGCCTTTGTCTCGGCAGCAAGTTCGCGCTTTGCGCTGGCAGCGTGCACCTCGGGAAGCTGAGCAAGCGTGTTCTGCTTGTTTCTGGTCGATTCCGCCGGCCCCGTTCTTAGAGTCTGAGAGCCGGCGCTTTTCAGTGCCACAAGCTTGTTGCTGACCGCCCGCGTCTTTACGATTAGCGCTTCTGGATTGCCGGGATTTAGGCCCAGCGCGAAATCAGGCGCGATTCCCGCCACGGCGTAAGGCAAGCTCGTAGTGGATACCAGCCAAAACAGCAGCAAACCGGCAACAACTGCGGATGCGCTGAGTAGCGGATGGCTGCCAATTTTGGCGGCCGTGTTCGCAGCCTTATGGACGGACCTGCGGCTAGGTGGCTGCCTCCCGTGCCTGTGCCGCCTGCTCATCGCCTGCTTCCTAGAAGAGAAAATAGCCGGCTTATAAAGTCTTGGGTTTCAAGACGGCGAATGACAGGCCGCCTGGGGCCAGCCACCTTCACACCGGAATAAGCATTGAGTGGAGTGACCTCTGCCCCTGCCACCGGACGCCGGGAGTTGGGTTCATGGGGGTAAATAGGCGTCGCTTTCTGCGCCAGAGAACTGTCGTAAGACGCTCGCCTTTCCGCGGTCTTAATGCTTTCCCATGCCCGCGTCACACGCGACGCGTAAAGGCTGCGGTTGAGAGGTGCTGAAGGAGCATCGCCCGGCATCGTATCGGGATGAAGCCACTTCATGATCCGCGCCATATTGCGGCGTAGTTCGCCGTGGGAGGTTTCGCGATCACCTCCAAGAATACGATAGCTGTCCGCTCCAGGATGCAACAGCACCTGCTCGATGAAGAAGCCGGCTGCCTTCTTCAAGACTGCTTCGGAACGGCCTGTCGCAGCAGTAGCCCGCTCAAGGGCCTCCGGTTCACCGGACGCAATCTCAAGCAGCAACGACGTATCTGCTGGCAGGCGCGACTGCCGCGCAAGTTTTACCACTGGGGGGGATTCGAACACTGCAAGTGCCCTCGCAAGTGCGTCTGATGTGCTTGCCATGTCAGCGTACTCCCTGCCGTGAAAGCTTGCGGGCCTCCTCTCCCTTATCGCTCACCCCGATGGGCTTGGCGTGGGAGGAGCCGCCATCGTGGCCATAGCCGTAGCTATATTTGTCGCTATAGGCATAGGCATAGCCGACCGTCTTGGGATCGAATTTTGTGAGAACGGCTCCAATAAGGGTTACGCGTGCAAGCTGAAGACGCCGAAGTGCCGACCTTATAATGCCCTTACGCTGATCCCCCGCGCCGACGACAAAAACAGTCGCAGCAACGGCGCTTGCAAGAAGCTGGGCGTCTGCTAGACCGAGCAGAGGTGGAGAATCAAGAATGATAAGATCGAACACCTCGGAGCCAAGAGAGATCAGCGAGTAGATCGGGGTGCCGCTAAGGAGATCCGCGGCATTCGGCGGTACAGGGCCCGAAGCCATGAATGCGAGGTTGGGATGCTTCGTTTTTTGGATCACCTCGGGCGGCATTGAGGCACCAGTCAGGAAATTGCTCAAGCCCGTCGCGTTGCTGACCTTCAACTTCATATGCAGGGATGGCTTTCTGAGATCGCCATCAACAAGGAGCACCTTGAGTCCCATTTGCGCGAAATACCGGGCAACCGCAAATGCGGTCGTGGATTTTCCTTCGCCAGGGCCGGCGCTCGTAACGGCGATGGAGCGTGGAAGGCCATTCTCGGTTGAGAATTGGAGTGCCGTTGCGAACGATCTGTAAGCCTCGGAAAGCGGCGAACGGGGAAATGCGAGCGCTTTGCTAAGATCTTCGGCCGAATTGATTCGCGGAATGATACCGAGGGTAGCTACTCCGAAAATCTGCTCGATCTCTTCCGGGGCTCGAACGCGGTCGTCAAGCGTCTCCAAAAGAAAGGCACATCCAATTCCAGAACCGAGCCCAAGAGCCAGCGAGAAAATGAGTGCATGCAGAAGATTGGGCTCGCTTGGCGAAGTTGGCATAGTTGCGCGGTCGACAATGAAGACGTTGTTCGTCCCAACCCCGCCCGCGATATCAACCTCTTTGTAACGCTGCAGCAGGCTGTTATACAGACCGCGGTTGGTTTCCACCTCACGCTTCAGAATATTATATTGTATCCCTTTCTTCTGGAGATTCAGGACCTCTTCGCGCAAAGCCTCAATCCGCGCTTTCATCTCATTTTCTTGAGAGAGCGATGATTGGTAGCCGGCCTTCAGAGAATTGCGAATCGTTTTGACCTCGGCAGCGAGCTGCCGGTCAATCTCCCTGATCTTGTTCGAGATCTGGATCATCGCAGGATAGCTCGGCTTGAAGTTCTCAAGCTTTTCCTGATATTCCGTCTCGAGGGCTTTTCGCTGCCCCCTCAGAACCTCGATCACATTGTTCGACAAAAGCTGAGGTAGGTTGATTGCCGAGGCGCTCTCTACCTGACGCCAGAGCTGCTCGTTCTTGATGCGCTCCGAAATCAGCTGCCCTACAGCGACAT
>JBAUNL010000899.1:0-6542 GCA_049579205.1 Rhodomicrobium sp.
GGACGCTTCCCGCGGTTTCCTTCTTCGAGGGCTTTCAGACGCCGGCCGGCCGGGCCGGAGAAGTCCCGCGCATCGATGCGGCCGCCATCTGAAACCCATTACGAAAGCGGCCGTGCTGGTTTTCTCGCGATCTCAAACGCGCCAGGGCCGCTTCGGGATCCTAATGCGGTCTTCTGTGAAAAGGCCAACACACTCCCGCACTTGACCCGTTGCGGAAGTTCAGAGCTTTTCGAGACGGCCGGGCAAAGCCTTTGCGCATCCCACGTGCTGGACTTTGATGACTATCAAAGCACCGAAGGGACGAGACCGCCTATCAAAAGTGCGGTTGGCTAAGCGGGAGGAGGATGGTCAAGTCATGACGGCATCAAAGATTATTGCGGCCTTAATTGGTCCCACGCTCATTGCGAGCGCTGCATCGATATTTCTCAATCTCGACGCTTGGCCGGCCATGGTTGAGCAAGCATTCCATAACCCCGCGCTTGTCTTCGCAACGGGTTACCCCTTATTCGTCGCGGGACTTGCTATTGTGTATTTTCATAATCATTGGACGGGTGGTTGGAGGATAGTGGTAACAGTGCTTGGCTGGCTTACGATTATCAGCGGGCTTTCGCGGATACTCTTTCCCGCGCGGCTCGCTGAAATAGCCGCGAAAGCTGTTCAAACCCCTAGTGTCATGCCCCTGGCGGCCACTATAACTTTGCTAATTGGCGCATTCCTGTCGTTCAAAGCATACAGCCGCGAATGATACCCTCAACGGACTTTCTCGGGTTCTGTCGAACCGGGCCGAGGGTGGGTTGCGGAAACTGGATTGCCTTTTGAGTGGTAATCTTATCACGCGCTGAATGGGCGAGGAGGCACGAGTGACACTTGGACACCTCAACCCACCCCAAGGTATGGTCTGGCGCAATTCAGATGTTAAAGGGCAGGCATGTTTCAAGGCTGGGAAAATTTCTTTATGGTCTGCGGGACAGCAGCGGCGACACTCATCGGCTTGCTGTTTGTTGTGGTCACGCTGGGCACGCGTCTTGCCAGCTCACAGGCAGCACGGGGTGTGCACGTCTTCGTCACGCCTACGCTGGTGCATTTTAGCGGCGTGTTGCTTGTCACCTTGATCGTGCTTGCTCCTTGGCCATCGCTATGGGCGATTGCCAGCGTCCTGGCCCTGTCCGGCCTGGCTGGTCTCAGCTATGCTATAGTGGTGCTTCGCATGATGCGGAAAGTGGAATTCACGGACCTCAGCCAAGGTGACTGGATCACCTACGTGGGCGCGCCCGCGCTTAGCAATATCGTTTTGATCGCTGGTGCCTGTGGTTTGGCTTTTCATCAAGCTTTTGCCCCCTATGCCATTGCCGGAGCCATTGTTTTGCTTCTGTTCATCGCGATCCGGGATGCGTGGGGGCTTACGCTTTGGATCGTGAAGAATCACGACGTGAAGTAATCGCATTGCGAGGATGAAAAAGGGATGAGCCACAACCGCCCGGTGGGCATCACAATCGTAGCCGCACTTATGATTGTTTTTGGGTTGGCAGAAGTTGTTACAGGTTTCCCCCATAACTTTCTTGGTCTTGTCGCTACGGCCGATGCCCCGCTCGCCACCTACGCCGCTGTGGGTATCGGCGGATTTTACGCCGCGGGGGGATTTCTTCTTCTGAGAACGCAGAAATGGGCTGCTCGTCTGGCCATGGTGAGCTTAATCGGCGTAATAACGGGCCGAATAACTATGGTGTTAGCTGGACTCTATCCCATGGCTTCATTCTTGCAGAGTTTCTCCATAGTCACTGGCACCGCGATCGCGATTTTCTTTGGCATTTACATTGGATCGAAATGGTCCTGTTTTCAGTAAAGAGTTTGCCCTTGCGGTCTTGAAACCACCATGCCGTCAAAGGCTCATCCAGCGTTCTAAGTGGCCGTTTGCAGGAGAGTGTGTGGCGTACCAACCAACGGGCCGAAGCGAACTATAGCCTCGCTGTGCCGCAGCGGCAATAGCGCAGACTTGGCTGATCCATAAGCATCAGGATCAAATTCTCATTTATCGGGCCTTTTCGGGAGGCCGTAGAGTCTTGAACTATTCTAATTCTGATAGTATTCACCGGAAGCAAAGCGGTATTGCAAATCTACGTGATCTATATATAGTGCTTCTATACCTTCACAGAAGCACCCATGAACAATCAGCTTTGGCAAGAAAAGTTACGGCTCGTGAAGCTGCGTCCAACGCGTCACCGGCTGGCTTTGGCTGAATTGCTGTTCCGTCACGGGCACCGTCATGTGACCGCGGAAAAGCTGCACGCGGAAGCTCTGGGTCAAGGCATGAGGATTTCGGTCGCGACCATCTACAACACCCTGCATCAATTCGTGGATGCGGGCTTATTGCGGGAAGTGGCAATCCGGGGAGAGAAAAGCTTTTTCGACACCAATACTTCGGACCATTACCACTTTTTGTTCGAGAAAGAGGGCAGGCTCTTAGACATCCCTGCACAGGGTTTCGGAATTAGAAACTTTCCTGCGGTCCCGGACGGGCACTGCATCACCAGGATCGATGTATTGGTTCACGTAAAGCGTCGCCGCTAGAACACGGCAGGCGCTACAGTGCCAATTGCTGCAGGCTAAACATATCGCGAATTTGGAAATCCCGTGCTGAACGCTAAGTGCCGCTATTCCGCGGCTCTCATGAAGCGCTCAACCTTCGCTGCGAAATGTCCGCACCAGTCTTTCGTCCCCACAACTGGCCATAAGCCATGAGCCTCGGCACCTGGTTGTGCCATGGGCGGGTTGAAGCGGCAGAGGCCAGAGCCATTTCTTGCGTGTTTTGCAGCTGTTTTGCTCTCGGTGTCCATGAATTGGCAATTGCCGCAGGCACAGGTGGTCATAGGAAAGTCCTCCATGCCCTTAACATACCTCTAAGAAGCGTCTTTTCTAACTTTGTCCGTCATCAAGGTTAGAACGGTTTTAAAACTGGATCGCAAAGGCTGGGATCTCCCGATTCGGCGCTCCGTGCACCCCATAGCCGCAACCGGCGCGCCATGATAACATCAGGCCGCTGAACGCAGGGGGCCGGGAGGGACCAACGGCGAGCCAGAGTCTCCAAACCGAAATAGCGCACTGTGTCTTTAATTATCTCGCGACAGACAGATCTTGTCGTTCGGTTTAGGACCCGCATGACGATGGAAGTGAGATGTTCAGCGGCGTCGGGTCACGGCGCGTTTAGCCTGGCGGCGATCCAAGGCCGGACCACCTCGTCGAAGATCTTCTTGTCACTCCAGGTTTGAGAGCGGCCCATGTGCCCACCTTTGGGATTCACCCAGGCATACTTCGGACTACCGGACTGCAGAAGCAACAGCACGTCCGGAAATGGGTTCTGGGTATCGTGTACGCCGCCGATCACCAGCATAGGTGGCGTCGGCTTGTCCAGCAGTGGCTTCAACGACATGGAAGGCATAAAGTCGAGCATCGCATCGACCGATGGTTGGCCGAGGACGTAGAGCCGCGAGGCAACGAAATCGAACAAGTATTCCTGCGTATGGAGCGCCTTCTCTTGCCAGGCGCGTCCAAAATACGCATCGACCGGCCCGCTTTGGAACACGGCGCCCGTCAATCGCTTCGGCTCGGCATAGGCAACGCGGGTTGCCCAATAGCTGCCCCAGCTCACGCCCCGCACGATGATGCGGCTGCCATCGAGGTCGCCACGTGTTTGCAGGAAGTCGATTAAGGCTGAGTATATTCGTTCTGATCCGGGACGGCCGGGCAAAGGAGCTTCACCGGTCCCGGGCATATCGACGGCAACGTCAGCAATGCCATCCTTAAGAAAGCTTCGGCCGTCGTTTGCGCTGGCATCCTTCCACTCGTCTACACCGCCGATGTCGATTACGATCGGCGGCCTTGCGACGTTGAGTGGCTTCTGCAAGTAAGCGACTATGTTCTTGCCCTCGAAGGGGATCTGTAACACCTCGATCTTTGGTGTGAGCAATTGTCCATAGACAACGAACGCCGCTTTTGCCTTGTCGGCAGATTCAAGCTTGCGAGGCGAATTAGGCGACGGCCAGCGGCCAAAGGCATAATTGAGCCACGCCTGATAGTAATCGTCGCGCGCAACGTCTGGGTGCTGATGCAGTTCAGTCTCCGCGCGGGTTCGATAGCGATCGCCGACGGCCATGAAAGCTTCAGCCCACTGGTCGCGATCCAGGCTGTCGATATGCGAAAGCGCTTCACGTACATCATCTGGCTTTAATCCGGTGAGCGGATAGGCGTCCCGGTTGGCGCGGGCCAGCATCTCGGTCTTGAGCTCTGGCCAGGTTCGGGTCTGCCGTGAAGCTAGCGTCGTGGCGTTGTCTTTGGCGAGAGCACCCAGAAACGGCGATGCCGTCAGCACGGCGATGGCGACGCCCATCGTTAAATTCCCGCGCTTCACCTCGGACATTTTTCTCCACAAATTCTCGGTTTCCCTTCCTTGTGACGCTACTGTACTCATAGCTGCCGTCGCGGGAGTGTTCAGACATTTCGGGAGCGCGCGGTAAGGCACATCGTGCATTATGCCGGACCCATCCATGGCTTGAAGAATACGGACATTGTCCTTAGGCTAATCCGCTCCGACCATGTTGTCCTCCAGAAATGCGATGAATGAATGCGTTAATTGCACGGCTTAAGTGACATAATGGCGGTGGAGCCCATTGTGCCGCGGCGCGCCTCGGGAATTCTCTTCCTGGCCCTGGGCCGAAGAGTATCAAGGTGCGACCACCGAGCCGCCGAAAGTTTTTTTTGACACCCGCGCGCAGTCACGCGGCCGCCATCTGAAACCCATTACGGTTGCGGACCTTTCGCTTACCGGCTTGAACTTCTCTTGTTAGGGGTGAAGCGAGCGCCGATACACCACGAGGGTTTGCCCGCCCTGCGGGAATTACGCAACTTCCTGATTCGGCGCTTCCGGTCTGCTCCAATGAAACGCGCTGGCAAGATGACCGAGCCTCTGCGCCTTGGTGGAGGCCTCGCCCCGTCAAAGAGCCCACATTGAGAACCTCAGCACGCCTGAACACCCACAACCCCTTGAGCTCAGCATAACGATGAACATGCACGCGGGTGAGAAGTCGGACGAGGGAATACGAGCTGAGAAGCGGCCGAACAAAGGGGGCCTGCCCCCGGCGGAGGCTGTGGAGCAACGGACCTCGCCCAAGGGAAACGGCGGCCGGACGGCCGCGGCCCGGACACTGAGCCGGAGCGCCGCGTCGAACGGGCTGGCAGCCGTGCGCCAAGCGGCGCAACGGAATAAGCAGGCAAAGTTCACGGCGCTGCTGCATCACATCACCATCGATCTATTGAAGCAAAGCTTTCAAGCTCTTGAGCGGAACGCCGCGCCCGGGATCGATGGCATGTCGTGGCATGCGTATCAGGAGGCTAACCTCGAAGAGAAGCTGATAGCTCTGCACAGCAGGATACACCGGGGCAGCTACCGCGCCCGCCCAGCCAAACGGACCTATATTCCCAAGGCGGACGGCTCCCAGCGGCCTTTGGACATCTCGTGCCTGGAGGACAAAATTGTCCAACAGGCCGTCGTGTTCGTGCTGGAGGCCATCTACGAGGCGGATTTTCTGGGCTTTTCCTATGGGTTCCGGCCGGCACGCGGTCAGCACGATGCGCTGGACGCCCTCCACGCCGGGCTCATGCGGAAAAATGTGAACTGGGTGCTCGAAGCAGATATCCAAGGCTTCTTTTCCGCCATGAGCCACGAATGGACGCTGCGTTTTCTTGAGCACCGGATCGCGGACAAGCACATCCTGAGCCTCATCGCGAAATGGCTGAAGGTTGGCATCGTCACGAAAGAAGGCCGCATCGAACCCAGCATGCGGGGAGCTCCGCAAGGGTCGGTTGTTTCGCCGATTCTCGCAAATGTTTACCTGCATTACGCGCTCGACCTGTGGGTTCATCGCTGGCGCCAGAAAAAGGCGTCGGGCGACGTGGTGATCATCCGCTACGCGGACGACTTCATTGCCGGCTTTCAGCACGAGCACGAGGCCAGAGCGCTCCTGCAAGATTTGCGGGAGCGTTTGAGCAAGTTCGAATTGGCGTTGCATCCAGCTAAAACCCGGCTGATCCGCTTTGGCCGCCACGCGGCCGGAGACCGGGAAAAGCGAGGGGAGGGGAAGCCTGAAACTTTCGGCTTTCTCGGCTTCACGCATTTCTGTACGCGATCGAAAAAGACCGGAAAGTTTATCGTTGGACGCAAGACGATCAAGAAACGGATGGTGGCAAGGCTTCGGGCGCTGAAGGTGGAGTTGCGCAAAAGAATGCACGATTCTATCGCCGCAACCGGCAAGTGGTTACACGTGCTCCTCAAAGGGCATCTCAATTACTTCGCCGTGCCCGGCAATAGCCCAAGCCTATGGTAGTTCTTCAACGAGATACGCTGGCTTTGGCTGCGTTCGCTCCGGCGGCGTAGTCAGAAGGCGTCGCTGAATTGGGAGAAATTCATCCGCCTTACCGGCCGGTTCTTTCCGCCGATCAAGATCCTGCACCCGCAGCCATTACACCGCTTCGACGCCAGGACCCAAGGG
>JBAUNL010000900.1:0-4614 GCA_049579205.1 Rhodomicrobium sp.
CTGCGTCTTTGGCGCGCTAAACAAGCGCAATGCAATGCTGTGAGGCCCGGATTATGAAGTACCTTGGCTTACCATTGGCGCTGCAAACGGCCATTCTCGCGGTCGCCTTCTCGACAGCCGCTGCACAGGCGGATGGTATGGGTGGGTCAGCGTTCTCTGGGCATGCTGTCCGGGCAAAGATCCAATATTGCCTTGACTGCCACGGAATATCGGGCCGGGGTTATCGGGGATATTACCCCATACCGCGTCTTGCCGGGCAAACATCTGAATACTTCAAAAACCAATTGCGGGCTTTCATCGAGCGCAGCCGGGAGAAAAATATTGATATCGTCATGTCGAAGGTGCATGGCCTGAATCCGGAACTGGGCCCCATTCTGGCCGCCCATTTCACGCGTCTCGATCCAAATCCCATTGGCGGTGGACCAAAGCGTCTCGTAGACATAGGCAGGAAAATTTACGAGGAGGGTATTCCCGACGCCAACGTGCCCGCGTGCTCTGCCTGCCACGGTCCAGGAGCAACTGGCGAAGGAGCCAATCCGCGCTTGGCAGGGCAACTCTATCCGTACACCGTAAAAGAGTTGGTGAACTGGAGCAAAGAGCGGGGACAGGTTCCAGGAGCTGAAGACACGTCAGCCGTCATGGCACCGATTGCACAAAGTCTCAGCAGATCACAAATCGACGCTGTTGCAGCCTATCTCAGCTATTTGAAGTGAAATTGGTTCTGCGCTCCGCAACAGATGCTCGGCGCCAAGATTTCAAGCGCTGACCCAGGGGCCGCTTTTGGGCCCTCTTCGATGTTCTGGCGCTTGACGACGCTGTTCGGGTCTTAGGCGTAGATGGGACAAGGGAAATTCTGGTGCAGGATTCTGCCCGTCGGCCCGAAAGAGACCTAGCAGGCTGCTGAGGAACGCCGTTGCTGACAGCACCGGGCGAATATGATTACGTTCGCGCGATGGCGAAGGAGGCTTGCATGCGTGGACTGGATGGGCAAACGGGCTCGATGTTCAGCTATGTCGATTTGGAGGAACGCATTCCTGCCCACCACCCGCTGCGCGAAATCCGCGAGTTCGTTAATACCGCGCTGGCGGCGCTCAACGGGGAATTCGCCAAGCTTTATTCCGCCAATGGCCGCCCCCCGATCGCACCCGAGCAGCTGCTGCGGGCGATGTTGATCCGGTCGGAACGCCAGCTGATGGAGCAGATGCAATACAATCTCTTGTTCTGCTGGTTCGTGGGGCTTAGCATCGACGATGCGGTGTTGGTTCCAACCGTGATTACGAAGAACCGCGACTGTCTGTTGAACACGAACATCGCCCGCCAATTCCTGGCCGCCATGGCGCACAAGGATGTGGCGCTGCTGCTATCGGACGAGCATTTCTCAGTGGACGGTACACTTATCGAAGCTTGGGCTTCGATGAAGAGCTTCCAGCCGAAGCGCGGGCCGGACGCAAGTGAGTCGCCCGCCGCGAATGGCCAAACGCTTGCTGAAGCGGGTCCTGCCGCGCCCGCCGGGACGGACAAGGGCCGCAATGCTGAAGTCAATTTTCACGGAAGCAAACGCTCCAACGAAACGCACGCTTCCGTCACCGATCCCGATGCGCGCCTCTACCGCAAGAGTGAAGGCAAGGAAGCCAGGCTCTGCTATATGGGCCATGCCTTGATGGAAAACCGCAATGGCCTTGTGGTCGAAGCCTGCCTCACCCATGCAGACGGTCAGCCCGAACGAAACGCGGCGCTGGCCATGATCGAGCCCCGGGTGGACCGGCCTGTCCGCATCACTCTGAGCGCTGATAAAAGCTATGACGCCGTAGACTTCGTTAACGAACTGAAATCGATGAATGTGACGCCACGTGTGGCGGCGAAGGCCAAGGGCTCGTCCATCGATGCACGCATAACACGGCACGCCGGATATGCCGTCAGCCAGCGCGTCCGCAAGCGGGATCGAGGAAGCGTTCGGCTGGAGCAAGACTGTAGGGCCGACGGCGAAAACCATGCTGCGCGGCCTGGATCGCGTAGGTGCCCAGTTTCCCTTCACTCTGGCCGCCTACAATCTCGTCCGCCTCCGAGCCTGGAGCCATAGCACAACATCTGTCCATGCTTTGTGGCGCGCAACGATCTTATCCATGAATGTACTGCTCAAGCTGGTCGATCCTGAATTTCTGGTCGCCAATAATGCTTTTTACCAAATCTCCAATTGAAACAATGCCGACTATTTTTTCTCCTTCCATGACGGGCAGATGACGTACGCGCCGGTCAGTCATGATAGCCATGCACTCCTCGACGGATTGTTCCGGCCGCACGGTAATCACGCGTCGGTCCATAATCTCCCAGATTGGTGTCGTGGAAGATGACTTGCCCTTCAAGACAACGTTGCGTGCGTAATGCCTCTCGGTAATGATGCCAATGAGTGCTTCGCCGTCTAGAACGATCACCGATCCAATGTCATTCTCGGCCATTTTCGCGACAGCGTCGAACACGGTCGCATCTGGATCAATGGAGCAGACTTTTCCACCTTTTTGATGGAGCAGCTGTCGTATCGTGACCATTTGCGCCCTCCTTATGGTGCATGGCGCGATCGCTGACTTCCGACCCGCGAACAGCGCAAACAAGCGGCGGGTAGGCAACGGTTGAGCCGGGCTCTTCTTTTCATTGTGGCATCGCGCCCTTTAGTCGTTTTACAACCCGGCTTCAAAAGAGCCTTTGGCCGCAGCTATCGCGCCGCATTGATCAAGATCAATGGCAGCGGAATTTTCATCTCATTTTGCGGGAGGCGGCCAGACCCGCGCCAAGAGAGTGCGACGAAGATAAGCGCACGGCGCAGGAAGCGTTCGTTAATCATTCAGCGGTCCGTAGCTAGGAGTTCACACCATCACTCCATAAAAAGCTAGAACGGCAGAGGCTTGAGCCGGAAAAAAGTCACTCGGCCGCCATGGCTGTTTCACCTGGCCGCCCTTGACGGTCTAAAAGGCGAGGCCGAGGATGCCGATCGCATTGGTTCTCCCTAGGAGGGCACATTAGCAACGCGCCCGTTCCGCCTCGGCCTCCTGCTCCAACTGCAAGATCTGCCTTCTGACAGCGTCGAACCTTTCTTCGACGATCTCACTGAAAAGCGGATCCTTCTGACCGGTCGCTCTCGACAAGGCGATATCCGCCCAGTCCTGAGGTTGCAGAGCCTTGACTGCGGCCGGAAAGAAATCACGCTCTTCCATAGCGATATGGCTGCGTGCATGCATGATGAAGTCGCGAATGATGTCGTCAACGGTGTGCCGCGGGACTACCCAGTCCATCATCAGTACGCTCTCGACCGCCTGCGCGACGCGGTGCAAACGTTCGGCTCCCCTCCGGTGCTCGGCCGCGAGATCGCCAATATTTGCAGCCGCGGCGGGATCGCGGGCTTTCAGCTTCTCAATACCATGTCCTCTTGCGGATGATGGTAGGCATCGGGATAGACCTGGAAATAGGCGATGACCGCCCAGATAACCTCGTAATCAGGCCGCTCTCCGCGATCAAAGACGCTCAGCTCCTGTTCAAGAACGAAGAGCAGCTTTTCGATGTTGCGATGTTCCTGGCGCAAATGATCAATAATCATCGGTTTGATCCTTACGTGGACCCCCCCGGACACATTAAGTCTACTACCGGACCAGCTCCCAGCTTTGCGATAGATCAAACCGCCGCCCCAGCGATCATGGCGAATTGTGGGGGGTGGGGCCGGCCCCGGTGAGGCCTACGCCATCCAGCGCAGGTTTGCGGTAGGGACGGTGGTTACCAACCGCCCCCCGCACAGATCCGTACGAGCGGGTTTCCCGCATTCGGCTCCTACCTTGGGTGTCTGACATCAAAGCGCACGTGCGGCCGGGGATTAGGGATCTTCGGTTGCGGAAGCCAGTTGTCTGCGAGCTTCTCGATGCGCTCCCACGCGAACTTGTCCTTCTGAGCTGCGGCGCCGGAGCGAACGCAGCCAAAGACGAGCGATGTAATAGCGGAACGCGCCGAGCGCCGGCAAGTTGGTGGGCGCGCCATGATGGGCGAAATAACCCCTGACGACTTGCGCCAGCCATTTCCCCTGCTCAGGGACCGGCTGATGCATCTGCGGCGGGCTGGCCTGGCACCTTTTATACAACTTCTCTAGCAGTTTCAGTTGGTTGCGTTATTCAAGGTCTTTTAATAACAGGTGTGGAACTGATAGGTGAACAGCTCGCGCATGAGCAGGTTACCTCGATCACGATGTGGCAGAACGCGCTCCCCGCCTTGTTCGTAGTCCGGATCAAGAAGATTGGAAACCTTGACCTTGGCCCTCCCACAACTTGCGCGTTCCTCCCGGTGAAACATTCCACTGCGCGGCGGGTGGGTGCCGCCTACTCAGCTACGTAAGTTCATTATTGACGCCCACATGAGGAAGGACAGACGCGCGCCCCCTTCAAAAAAACACCTGTTAAAATCCAATTTCTACAACTCTTCCAAATACTTATGGTATTACTAACAGGCGTGATTAAATACCACATCAGATTGGCGATCCGGCTCAAACGTTTAAAGCTCGGGGCGCTGGTCACGATTAGCGCACGCCGCATCAAGATCGCCGTTGCTTCCGCTTGCCCGCTGAAAGGCGTGTTCGTC
>JBAUNL010000901.1:0-5400 GCA_049579205.1 Rhodomicrobium sp.
TTAGGGTGTTTCTGCTCCCTAAAATGACCCTAAAATGAGAAATTGCCGCCCGCATCAGGGGGATTGGGCGGCTGAGGTGGGGTGACGCCCGCACGAGGCGCACCACGGCGTTAATGTGCGCCTGCAGCACGCTATTAAAGGCGCGTGTGGGTGTTGGCCGGAGACAGGCTAGACTCCGCAGCACAACTTACCGTTTTTATAGTTGTTGCACCACATTCTACTTACTATTTGTGTAGAAAATCACACTTTCGGAGAAAATAGGCATGAGCAAAAAGCCTGCCCGCAATTCGGGCGCTCGAATTTCCGAACGCGTGCGCGGCGGCCGGGGCCACGTCAAAGACCCTTCGATGGATAGGCGTTTGGCAGAAAACAGGACAGGGCCTACGGGGCAGGGCCGTGTGGTCAACGCAGACAAAGACCGGCGCCTGGCAGTCAATCGTGATGGACCTAGCGGGCAGGGCAAAGTATTAAATCCGAAGAGGGATAAGCGCCTGGCAAAAAACCGCGCCGGGCCTACAGGCCAAGGCAGAGTGAAGAGCCCAAATGTAGACAGGCGCCTCGCAGCAAACCGCGAGCGCCCTACCGGGCAAGGTCGAGTATTAGACCCGGCGCGTGACAGGCGCCTTCGCGAAAACCGGATTGGCTAACGGCTTACCCCTCGGCCTCTCTGCGTTTCTTAGTGGATGCGTTCACTCGGCTAATTGCGGAGATGGCGATGCCTCGATTTACACCGCAGACCCAAGTGATCTTAATGACCCTTCGTACGTCAATATAAATACCACATAAAGGTCACTGTACAGTCGTTCTACCGACAATAAAACCATGATAATGAAAGATTAAATACAATTTTCAGATGAGAAAATAAGACATACACTCCGCGAAAGAATGGTGCATGAAGGCTAGTGTTGCTGCCTTATCCCTGACGTTCTTCATCGCGGGTTGCTCGGCCTGCGCCGAGCGTAGACCTATAAAGGCTACTCCTACCTTAGCTGACCACCATAAGATCGCCAGCGCGAAAGAAACATCGAAGGCGTGGTACATCCTAACCTAACAGGAGGTGGTAAAGCTTGAGTGAACGGCCAAGGTCATGCTAGGGGCAGGCGGCTAGGCATTCGTATGTGGGGGGGAATGGAAAGCCTAGCCGCTTGGCCGCACTCCAAAGGGGGTGCTTTTGGGTGCGGCCTACCTCAAACGTAGTGCCGCAACCCGAACCTTCAATGAAATTATGTCTGCAGGACGCGCTCGCTTTCAAGCGCGACAAGCCATGACTGACTGACGCTGCCCCACCAGGGGAGTGGCAGCTTGCCCCGCCGTCTCGCTCCTTCAAAGCGGATTAGGCATTCCGAACGCGGGCACTTCACACGAATACCTAATCCGCCCGGACCCGCCAATACCGCTTCCTGGCCCGAGGTGCTCGGCCGGCTGAACAGCATGCTGCAAGGCTGGTCGAATTACTTCTGCTATGGGACGCGCCGGCGCCAGCAAAGAGCTGTCGATCGTTACGTTTATGAGCGTGTGCGCGATTTCCTCGTGCGACGGCATAAGGTGGCAGGGCGCGGGACCCGGCGGTTCTCTTGCGAGACCGTCTATGGAAGCGGTCTCATACGCCTCGAACGCGTGCCGCTGAATGCCCCGCCGCGTGCCCTGCGGTGAAGCCAGCCGGAGAGCCGTATGCGGCAAATCTGAACGTACGGTTCGATGAGCGGAGGTGGGAAACGGGACGTTGGCCAAAAGCCCCAAGTTACCGCGCCCATCTTCGACTCTACCGATGCTGCCTCTACACGCTTGCCGAAAGTGGCATCGGTCTTGGACAGAGCTCTAACCGAGCGGATCGAGGATCGACGGACCATCATTCCTCGGCGAATTCACTCGCGCTGAAATCGGCCACATGGTCATGGGTTCGGCCGGATAGGGCACAAGGAGATCGCGAGGCTCTGGCTCAAAGCTTGCTGGCGCTCCTTGCCCCACGCCATGAGGCGATCACGCTTCCTCAAGGTTCCGGGCCTACGAACGTCCGGAGACAAAACCGGCGCCATTGGGCGCTACACTTTCCGCCAAACCCCATCCGGACCGCGGCAGACCCTGGCAGTCATCGTTTCCGGCCTTCCATCAATGACCACGGTCTGGGTGAACTCGCGGCATCTCATGTCGTGGTAATAATAAACAGGCTGCGGCTCGACATAGCCGTAATGGCCGTTCGGGTGACGCCATCCGGCGCGCTGGCACACGCGGATTAGCGAACGCAATTTTGCGCTTCACCGAGGAACATCAAAGCGTCCGCGGCTATGTCCCGACACCGGAAGGCTCCAGAGGGCGAAACATCATGCTCCAAACCTTTCATTCGCTACCGCAGGCAAACACAAGTTCAGGCTCCGGTTCAGTTGCAGCGATGGCTCTGCTTCTTTTGGGATTAGCTGGCATCGGCCTTTCAATTTGGCTGGGCGTTGATATGGTTGAATAGCCGCGATATGGGATTTCCCATATCGGAGCGATTTCGCTAGGCCGCCTTTGCGATCTCTTTCAAGCGCACCTTCATGCGCGCCATGTACTAGCGGGGCCGGTCCCTTTTCGTTTTCAAGGTATCCCTCCCTCTTAGCTCACAGAGACCAAACTGGCCTCCTAATCGAAGCCTTAGGTGCGGCTAAACCCGACACTGGGCCCGCGTCCACACGTTGAGGTTTGCTGTGGAAGTGATTGGTAGCTGTCTGAAAAGAGATCTTAGGCCCAGCTAGCTATCTTTCCTTCCGAAAAGGCTTATGAATGATGCTGTTTTTGGCCGGACTGCCGCTGTGGGAAGCGATACTTCTCTAGCCCTTCCAACAATTCTTGCGGTTTGCGGCCAAATTGTTGTCCGCCGGTCGGTAGACCTCCGGCAGTTGACAGCCAATAACGAGATTGCCGGTTTCGAATTCGCAACCGTCGGCGTCATTTTCGCCGTGATCGCCGCATTCGCCACAATCGTGGTTTGGGAGAAATTCGCACAAGCTGAAAACGCTGTGGCTCAAGAAGCGGGTGCCTCCGCGGCTCTGTACCGATTTGCTGCTGGGCCCGATCCAAAAATGAAAGCGATAAGAGAAGCCCTGAGCAACTACCTCAGACTCGCGATTGAGAAAGAATGGCCTGCAATGGCAAAGGGAAAGAAGAGCCGGGAAGTCACAGACGCGCTCGGCGGGCTGTATGCATCGGTGATGCATTTAGCAGAAGGCGATACGGCACCGGCTGCCCTTCTGAATGAGATGTTCAAGCTGGCCGACGAAATCACGCATGAGCGACGGACCCGCCTTCATCTAGCTAGCGGCGGCATTCCCGCGGTCGTATGGCTCGTCGTCTTCACCGCAGCAATTCTCACCGTTGCCTTTACATTCTTCTTCGGCGCCGAGAACCTTCGCGATCAAGTTCTGATGACTGCCTTCCTCTCTCTTCTAACCTTCACGACCGTATTTGCGATCACGGAAATCGATTATCCTTTTACTGGTCCTTCCCATGTAGAGAGCCATGAGCTGAGCGAAGTCCTTCAGGAGTTTGACCGGAAGGATTGACGGCGCCGGTGCGAAGCAAGCTGTAGTCTCCGTTTCCGCCACCGCCGAAACGCGATGCTATCAAGGCAGCTCATGGCTGGGGTAACTTGGCCGTCACTTGCGAGTTGCAATTCCACACTCCGGGCACTCGCTTCTGCACCTTTGCGGTCCTTGAATGCTGTATCTATCAAAGGGGTGTGGGAATTGCTGGCAACGGCTTGGTTGTCCGGTCTGAATTTAGATGGCTTGGTTTGAATAAGAATCTTACGTCGATTCTTAAATTACTTGTGCCACGGTGCAAATCCAGCCCGTGTCATTCGATCAGGACTGCTCATGGCTAGGACCGAGTCGATATCCCTGACCCCAAGAACCGGATCGAGGTTGGAAGAATCGATCAGCATTTGGCTTGCCGTGATATTCAGCGTGGCGAATGTCGCTTATTTCCTGCTTATTCCAGCCCTCGGTCTTAAAGGGCAGCCCCAGCAAGGCTGGATGTGGGCAGTGGTTCCGGTTCTCGACATGCTGTACATAACGGTGCAGGCGTTTTGCCTGATCTTGTCGGGATCGCGAAGCGACCGATTTGGCTTCACTGACATCGCAGTATCCTGGGCGTCTGCGATCATAATGGCCGTGTTGGCCTGTTGGTCGCTTTTCTCTCCAGCGGTGAGCCTATCGCCATTTCAGACCATGGTTTTGGTGTGTAACCTGGTTGCGGCCACGGCAGAAAGCGGGCTGACCCAGTTTGGACGGATGGCGTTCTCAAAGAGGATAATCGGTTTCGGCAGATAATATCGCGGTGCAAGCGCTCACGCATGGTGGTCAAGGCTTCACTTGCAAAAAGGGCCCGGTCAAGAAGGACCGGAATTGCAGCTCATATCGCAAGAAATAAGAAACCACGCCGGGCATGGACGATTGAGATGAACCCTTTATGCAGTGACAATCTCATTGGTCCGGCCGCTTCAACTATCGCCTTCATTGGCCGGGCATAATCGAGGAACCAACATGCGCCTTCTGATAATCGCATTCCTTCTTCCGGCGGCGTTGATGATTGCCTTGCCGCCCCAGGCTGGAGCGGCGACGAAGCATCATACTCAAGGAGCCAAGCTCAAACAGCCCACGGCAAAAAAAGAGTTCCGGTCGAGGAGATCGGCAGCCAATCGTCCAAAGGGCAACCCCTTCAGGAGGCCGGGCGGGCTCACACCAGAATCTGCGAATCCAAACCGGCTGCGCTGATTGAAGTAAAAGCTGGCTGAGCAGGTCGCTACAACGACTAGGCCGTAGGCAGCACTTGCGCAAACTCGCACGGCTTTCGGCCATCATCGCTCGCTGAAGGAGTCGATGATCTGATCGAGCCTTGACCGGAAAAAATCGCCCGATCCTGTCAGCTGGTGCTTTCTTGGCCGCATCGTTGCCTCCGATGCAGCCACGGAATCATGCTTCGCTCCTTTAAAAAATCGAAATCTAAAATTGCAGCCTTCTTTCGCCTTCCAAGCCAGAAACCTGCAATTTGAAATCAGCTCCGGCCAACATTCCGGCCGTCCTGGAGGACCACCTCACACCAAAGCAACTGCAATCATGGTTACACACAGAAAGCGCAGGGGAAACCTTTGGCACTTACTCGCGTGGGCCACCGATGGAGCAGTTCAGGGCGTGTGTGGAGGCTGTAAGGTTTCCTTAGAGCCTGACTCAGAAGTTTATGAGGCAGGGGTCAGCTTTGGCTCAGCCAGGCGTTTAAGCATGACAGATATCATCGCAAGTTTTGCGAAGCCCTCGGCCATCACGGCGATGGCTCCGTGAAGTTCCCCCGGTTTCGTGGACATCCGAACATTTGTGTTCCAGGAGTCCACCATGTCGAAGAAGCGCCCTCCATATCCACCTGAGT
>JBAUNL010000902.1:0-4123 GCA_049579205.1 Rhodomicrobium sp.
GGGCCATAGCCACTGGCAAAGTCATAATTGTTACGACTATTGCTGTTATATTTGATACTTGAAATTAGAGTAGTTTTCTTGTACACTACGACTTGTACTTCGAGGTGCATACAAGTTTTCTTGTTTATTGTACTTGCAATTTCTACATCAATATTGTCAGATGGTAAAAGGATGATTCTACCAGTTCCTGATCCGTTACTGTAACCAGGCGAGCGTGTGTGCGGCTTCACACGTCCTCAAGGGCGTCGGGGATCGTGCCGAACACATCCTGGATGGACTTCAGGCGATGGGAGAGCGCCTTATGTATGTCATCCTCAACCGAGCCCAGATAACGCAACCAACTGAAACTGCTAGAGAAGTTGTAGAAAAGGTGCCATTTTCGTATCTGAACCCAGGCGCGCGCCCTCTGCCAAAGATGACGAACGAGGGCCATCCCAGCCGCTATAACCGCCGCTTGGGGATTCCAGGTTCGGGCCAGTCAAGCCGCGGCGGCCGTGATGAGGAAACGAGAAGCGGCTGGCGTGGCGAATGGGGCACTGATCCGCAGGCGTGACGCAGGAACCGTCACAAAATCAAGCCGCTTAGGCCACCTTTCGCGAGACTTACACTTCCGGTGTACTGCGGCCATGCGGCTACCGCCGCGCGAGTACGAAATTGTCCGCGTCGCGGGCGCGGAAATATTGCGGCACCTGTTCGTGCTGAAGTTTTGCGGCAAGGGCGCCAACGCGAGTCTTCAAGAAATCCCGCAAACCATCGGCCCGTACCTTGCCCTCGCCATCGCGCGCGCCGCCGTTCACGCCTTCGGCAAGCGCAAAGGTAAACAGCCCATGCCCGCCGCCCAACGCTTGGTCCTCGAGCGCCAGCTGATCGGCGCCCGCCGAGGAATAGAATGTGACGTTGGCCTCGTAGCCTTCGCTCAAGAAACGCCGGTTGAAAGAGTTGCCGGAATGGCAGGTGTCGAGAAAGGCGATGCGGCGCCCTTTGGCGCCGGTTAGCGCTTCAGCGAATGTTTGCCACGGCACGACGCTCGACCGCTGTAATAACGTCTCGCTGCCCCAAGCCGCATCCGCCGGCGCGAATTGGAAGTCTCTCCCCTCATTGACGCCGTGGCCCGCGACGAACAGCATGACGGTATCGTTTTCCTTAGCCTGCCGCAGGATATTGAAGGCGTTCCGAATGTTGGCGGCGGTGGGCGCGTCCTCGGCCGCTCCGCCGTCCATCAGCAAGCGCTTCACCACCTTCTCATGCAGCGGGCCCGCGCGCTTTTCCATCGCCTCGGCGAATGCCTTTGCGTCGGCGCCGGAATAGCGGAGGTCTTTACCGGGAAGGTTCGGATATTTGTCCACGCCAATGGCAAGGATATATAGCGTGCCCGGCTTATCAAGATCGCCTTCGCCCTTATGAGTTAGGCTAAGGCTCGCCACTGTCTCGCCGGTGTTGTTCTCAGCGGCAACGGCAATGGTGTCTGCGCCTGCCGCCAGCGGAACGTCGAACGTAAGCTTACCAGCCTTAAAGCTATCTTTCTCAGGCACCTTGCTCGTGACCAGCCGGCCGTTGACGTGGATACGGATCAGCTTGACGGGGTCGGGCGTAGCCTCCAGCCCCACAGTTACTTGCGCATGCCCGCCCTTCACTGTCGCATCGGCCTCAGGCGCAAGAATGGTTAGGCGCGGCACAGGTCTGGCGAGCAGATCGACAACCGTGAAATCAGCGTCAGGGGCCTCCTTCACAGCCGCTTCAGCCGAAGCGAGCTGGATGGCGCGACCGACGATGTCTGGCCGGTTCAGATGCTGACGGAGCTGGGCGGCGGTGACGTACTCCGCCGCATGGTCCGGCCCGCGATTGATTTGCCAGCCGACGAGGCGTGCTCCGGCAGCCGTACCGGTGTAGAAGCCTTGCGGCGTCCACATAACCCATTCGCCGTCCTCGCCGCGGAAGATCGTTACCAGCAGCTCACGGGTCTTGAGGTTCCACAGCCGAATTGTCATGTCGGAACCGCCGGAGAGGAGATAACGCCCATCCGGCGAAGGCGCGATGCCCCAGATGGTGCCTTCATGACCGATGAAATGGCCGAGTTTGTTGCCGACGCGGTCATAAGCAGCAAGTACGCCGTTACCGCCGCCCGAGACGATAGTCTCGCCGTCGGGCGTAAAGCTGTAGGACGAGTGGGTATAGCCACTGCCGGAGCTACGCTCGATGCTGGCCAAAACCCTGCCGTCCCTCCTGATGTCAAGGACGGCGTCGGCGTAATAACCGCGGCGGCCCTGTCGGTGGGTAAGTGACCAGCCGTTGAACTCCACCTTGGCGCGAACGAACCCGCCTTCGCTAAGCGCCGCCGGTTCAGAAAGCTGAGTGTCTTTCGCAGGCAGCGTCAATCGATATTGGAGCGGACCGCGCGAGACTTGCGGGCGCCGGGCGCTGTAGTCCGGAGAATTCCCCCATCCTATCTGCTGGCCATCGGGCGAAAAGCCAACTGCCCAAACGGGCCGGCCACTGCCGGCGAGGGAGAGAGGCTGACCATCCGCTCCCTTGTAGCGCTCGCCCGTACGTAAGTCCCAAATATGGATTTCCTTATTGTTGCCTCCGCCGGTTGCTGCCCAATGGCCATCGGGACTTACTGTAGAGGCCACGACAACATTTCTGTCATGACCTTTGTAGGTGACGGTTTGGCGGCCGCTGACTGTGTCGTAAACATTGCAAACGGGGGAGTTCTTATCGTTGGCCTCGGTAACGGCAAGCACCAGTTTTCCGTCCGGGCTGAAACTAAGGCTATCTACCGGGGCTTGCCGGGCGAGCGTCTTCAGCAACGTTCCTGTCTGCACATTCCACAGCCGGATTTCCCCCAACCCGTCGCCCGAGGCGATGCGGCCGTCCGGCGCTACCGAAAGGTCTTTCACCATTCCCCGATGCCCGGTCATTATAGCGAGCAAAGCACCACTCTCAACGGACCACAGCCGCAAGTCATGGTCCCAAGAACTGGTCACGGCGTGGGCGCCGTCGGGCGAGAACCCCACTCCGTAAACGAAGTGCCGGTGACCTTGGAGGCGGTGCAGCATCCTGGCGTTTGCCAAGTCCCAAATGATAGCGGTATTGTCATGGCTTCCCGACAGTAAGTAGCGGCCATCGGGAGAAAACGCCACGCGAACCACGACGTCGTTATGCCCCTTGAGGAGCGCCGTCTGCGTGCCGCTCGCAAAATCATAAATGCGTATGGCATCGCTTTCTTCCTTGTTGCCACCTAACCATCCTCCAACCGCCAGGCTTTTGCCATCGGGCGACAATGCTAAAGCGTAGAGCTTCCCCGGATCACCGGGCGCCACTTCACCGCGGAAGATACGCACCGTTTTGCCAGAGCGCCAATCCCAGACGCGAATAGCTTTGTCATCGGCCGCCGAGACTAGAAACTTCCCGTCTGGAGTAAAGGTGAGGCCACGTATCACGGCCATATGTCCGCCGCCGTCGAGCTGCAGGAGCGGGCCGTCTTGCCCTCGCGCCCCGCCGCCACAAACCAAAAGGCTTATAAAAATCGCAAAATAACGCATCGCCGCCTCATCGCGTCAAAATCACATCAGCACAGAGACAATCCCGGAGCTGCCTCCAGCGTGGCCATCAGAATACCGGCAATCAGCGGCCCATCAAACTATCTTTAAGCCGCGCCGAGGTCGAGTTTGCCAGCCTCTGAGGCCACGTTAGCACTGGCCCAGGTTCCGCTTGCCGCCTCGCAGGGCAACATCAAGAACGCCACGCCGCCAACCTTTTTCCAAGCTTTGGCACGCGCTGGCCCGGTAATAGGTATGAAAATGGCACCTTTTCTAATGCGATTTCGTGTTTCTGGATTGTATGGGGCCGAGTATGGTCCTTCTACCGTTCGGATGGACGCAGGAACTGAAGCGGCGCGGGTCAAAGATACATCTGCACAAGAATCGCGGATGATTGGGGCCAGATCACAAGGGGATTCGATAGGTCAAAGATGGGCTTGCACGCGGTTAGCTGTTCCGCGAACTTCTGCTTGAGGTAACCTGCTCCATATCTGATGCGCGAGCTGTTCACGTATCTGTTCCACACCTGTTATTCCCTGTTATTAAAAGACCTTAAATAACGCAACCAACTGAAACTGCTAGAG
>JBAUNL010000903.1:0-16325 GCA_049579205.1 Rhodomicrobium sp.
AATAAGGCTGCTCCGTGCTCCGCGCTGTCGAAGGCGTAGGCCACAGTCTGATAGATCGGGACGGCGACAGCCTTCGTTGCAGGGTCGTTGTCAAACCCTGCGTGGACAGCAAGCGTCTCTAAATGCACGAAGTGCGCCCCCTTCATTACAGCATAAAAGTCAAATCATGCTTCGGAGCGTGGCTCCGATACTATGGTGTACACGCTATAACTCTTAATGATTAAGAGTTCGATTATCGAGCCAAGGACAGTACAAGGAAATCCGTCTCGGCTACTTGCGTGTCCCCACCCGTTTAGCTAACCCTAGGTAGAAATTCAGTCAACGGATCGTCATTTTTAACGTAAACGCAACCCAACGCGGCAATCCACAAGTTCACGGAAAATTTGAAGATCTGAGCTAGACGTTGACACAGATGGAATAAAACCGGGCGCTGGAGTTTTCGTGGCGATCTGTTTCGAAACATCATCGGATCTTACGGCAGGCTAGCTGCAGTTGGCAAGCCTCGGAGATTCAATGGGCCTGCGCCTGTAGATATTCTGAAAGGATAATGACTTGCTCGCTAAGACTGAACCCAATCCTGTCATCCGCTCGCGTGAGATAACGGGAGCGGACTTCCATGTTATGGCCGCATTTTTCGCCCGCGGCCTTGGTTACCCCGCCTGGGCATATCTCCACATTTTCGAATTGTTGCGCGATCATCCGACGCCGGAAGGTTACCCGAAATACGGGTACATTTTGGAGGCCAATGGTTCGATTGTTGGCGGCATCATCTTGATCTTCTCCTCCGTTGGCTCCGGCGACAAAAAATCCGTAAGGTGTCAGCTGACTGCATGGTATGTGGAGCCTGCCTACAGGACCTATTCTACGATATTCACCTCGAAGGCGCTCAGATTCAAAGATGTCACCTACGTTAATTTAACCGCGCGGCCGGCCGCCCGTCCAATTGTCGAGGCGCAAGGTTTCATCAAATTCAGCAAAGGCCAATTTGTTGCGATCCCCTCTCTGAATTTCTTCTTATCCCGCGGTGACAACGCAAAGGCCGTCAAGGCCGATGCCGAGCCAGAAGGCGTCTATGACCTGTATGAACGCAAACTGCTGCTCGATCACCAAAAATATGGGAACATTTGCTTCTGGTGCGTCACTGCGTCGGATGCCTTTCCGTTTGTGTTCAAACCCCGGATCGTCAAACACGTAATACCGGCAGTTCAGCTGCTCTATTGCAGAGACATTCAGGACCTCGCTCGCTTTGCGCGGCCGATAGCATTGCACCTAGCTTCATACGGCAGGTTCTTCGTTTTCGCTGACGCCAACGAACGCATTACTGGCCTCATCGGTCACTATTTTGATGGCATGTATCCGCGATGGTACAAGGGGCCGAAGCCCCGGCTTGGCGACCTTTCCTACACGCTTCCCGCTCTCTTTCCCGCGTCCGGTTAGCTGAGGAAGGGCAAAATTAAATGCAAACCAATTCTAATAGTGGTCTCGCCCGCATCGCCCAAAGCATAAGCAATCGTGCGACGCGAGCCATCCCAGTCAAACTATTGCACCTGCGTCTTCAAAGGCCCGTTGCGAGTTTTACATTCGATGACTTTGCCAAAAGCGCTTGGCTGACAGGTGGCAAGATTGTTGAAGACTTTGGTGCCCGCGCAACTTTCTATGTCTCAGGAGCCTTCCGGGGCGGCATCCATCATGGAGTGCGCACTTTCGACGAGGAAGACCTTATCAGCCTCGCCGCGCAGGGACATGATATAGGCTGTCATACCTATGATCACATTGCGGTCACGAACCATCCGGCATCCAAGATAGAAGAAAACCTTGAAAGCAATGCTCAATATGTGAAAAGCCTGACCGGCAAGGAGATGGGGTCTTTCGCTTATCCTTTCGGCTTGGCGAGCGTGCGCAAGAAGCGCTTGCTTGCGGAACATTTTAAGGCTTGCCGCGGCATCTATGCTGGCATCAATGCCGGATGGGCCGATTTCTCGCAATTGAACGCGCTCTGCCTTCACCAGGGTGAGTTACCTATCGAAAAATATATTCAAAAGGCGTTGAAACAGAGCGGCTGGCTCATATTCGTCGCACATGACGTTGACGAAAGACCTAGCCCCTTTGGCTGCACCCCTAAGGTGCTGGAGAATGCACTGCGGCTTGTGTCCGAAGCGGGGATCGAAGTGATGACGGTTGAGGCTGCTTTGCGCCGCATACTGGAGCCTGGCGTGTTTCCTGCGGCCGCTTGAGTTCATTTCGGCGCTGACTCACTACGATTTTCTGAGTTCTTCAGCAAGCAGATCAAGTTCGGTGTCAAGCGCCGCTTGCCACGAAGCAATCTCCATTCCGAGTAATTGCCGTACCCGGCTCGTGTCGAGCCGGGAGTTCTGCGGTCTTCGCGCGGGAGTCGGGTATTCCGCCGTGGAGATCGGCATCACTGATTTCGCCTGCAAGGGAATGCCCCGCCGCCTCAAACCGTCAACGATGGCACATGCGAAACCGTGCCACGTTGTTACGCCGTTTGCCGAGAAATGCAGGATATTGTGTGCGCTTTCAAAGAGCTCTTTAAGGCAAGATCTCCGGTGATCGAGGATTCTGGCGACGCAGTTGGCAATTTGGTTTGCTGAGGTCGGGGATCCAAACTGGTCCGAAACGATTCGCAGTTCTTCACGCTCACCTGCCAACCGGGCGATGGTTCTCAGGAAATTCTTGCCCTGGGCAGCGTACACCCATGACGTGCGGATGATTAGGAAGTCAGGTGCAGCAGCTTTTAGAAGGCGCTCACCTTCGGCCTTGGAAGCGCCATAGGCGGATAATGGACTCACGGGCACATCTTCGGCGAACGGTGCATCACCGGCACCATCGAACACATAGTCGGTCGAGAAGTGGATCAGTGGGATTTCCTGGTCGCGGGCCCATTGGCCGAGAGCGCCCACCGCCTCGCCATTAATTTTGAAGGCGAGATCGCGTTCTTCCTCGGCTTTATCCACCACGCTATAGGCTGCGGGGTTGATGACCAGATTAGGCTGAATGCGGTCGAGCGCGTCGCGAATCGTGGCGGGCTCGGATAAATCGAGAGCTGCTCGGGAAGCCGGAATAATTTCCCCGTACTGCGCCAACCTTACAACCAGCGCGCCACCGACCTGCCCAGAAACGCCAGTTATAAGTATGCGCATCTTCAATCAGCGTAGATATGACTACAGGAATATGCCGGCAGCCGGTGCATCAAATCCTTTAGGCCTGGCGCGGCCTCATCCTTCGCCGAGAGGAGCGGCTCGTGGACCGGCCACTCGATACCGATCTCCGGATCATTCCACCTTATTCCGATCTCATCGGCCCTGCTGTATGGCGCATCGCACTTATACAAAAAAGTCGCCTGGTCAGAAAGTACGAGAAAGCCATGGGCAAAGCCTCGCGGAATCCAGAGCTGGCGGCAGGCAATGGCATCAAGCTCCACCGCGGCATAACGCCCGAATGTAGGGCTGCCGGCCCGCACATCTACCGCAACATCCAGCACCCTGCCGGAAACGACGCTTACGAGCTTGCCTTGCTCATTCGGGTGCTGGAGATGAAGCCCTCTAAGCACATCCTTCTTGGAATGCGAGAGATTGTCCTGAACGAAACGGCCTGGCATTCCCGGCACGTCGCGGTATTTCGCACTGAAGCTCTCAAAAAAGAAGCCGCGATCATCCGAGAAGATCTCGGGCTCAATCAAAAGAACTCCCGGTAATCCTGCCTGCCGTACTTTCATCATAAGCCCATGACATTTAGTCAAGAAACTACGCATTAATAGCGATGCGATAGTGTGCGTCGCAAGCGAAAACGCCTTTGGAAATCGTCTTTTACCTGGGAAGTGTGAATAGATATGAAAGGCATAATACTGGCTGGAGGTTCCGGCACGCGGCTTTATCCGGCCACCTTGGTTGTCTCCAAACAACTGCTTCCGGTTTTTGACAAGCCGATGATTTATTATCCGCTGTGCACGCTCATGCTCGCAGGCATTCGTGACATATTGGTCATTTCCACGCCGGCCGATCTGCCGCTTTTCGAGCGACTGCTCGGCGACGGGGGACAGTTCGGACTCAACCTTGAGTACGCTGCCCAAGAAGCGCCAAACGGCATTGCCGAGGCGTTTCTGATCGGCAAGCGTTTCATTGGCTCTCAGCCGGTCGCTCTTGTGCTGGGGGACAATATCTTTTATGGGCATGGCCTGCCTGAGCTTTTGCAGCGGGCGAGACCGCTTACGAAGGGTGCAACGATATTTGGTTATCTCGTGAAGGATCCCGAGCGCTACGGCGTCATCGAGTTGGATGAAAGAGGGCGGGTGGTCTCGATTGAGGAGAAACCCCAAAATCCCAAATCCAATTATGCGGTCACGGGCCTTTACTTCTACGACAGCCGTGTCGTGGAAATTGCGCGCTCATTGAAACCTTCCGCGCGAGGCGAACTCGAAATTACCGCGGTCAATAACTGCTATTTGGAATGGGGCGACTTGAATGTCGAGCTCATGGGGCGCGGTTATGCCTGGCTCGATACTGGAACGCATAGTTCGCTGATCGAGGCCAGCCAGTTCGTTCAGATCATCGAAGAGCGGCAGGGCTTGAGGATCTGCTGCCCCGAGGAGATTGCCTTGCGCCAAGGCTATATCGATGCGAGTAAATTTTTCAGGGCAGCCGAGGCCTGCAAAAAAAGCAGTTATGGACAGTACCTTCTCAGCCTCCCAAACATAGCGCCGGAGCTTTTCGTCAGGCGTTCGCTTGAATTGCAATACTGACTGGGAGGGCAAAGAGATGGGCGATAGAATACTTGTCACCGGAGGCGCCGGATTTATCGGCTCCACAGTCATTCGCCATATCCTTGCGAACACCAGCGCTATGGTCACCAATGTTGATAAGCTGACTTACGCGGCGAACCTGTCTTCCTTGGCTGGCACAGAGAGCAACCCGGAATATTATTTCTTGAAAGCCGATATCGCGGACGCTGCCGCGATGAGGCAGCTATTCGAGAAGTTCCGTCCGGACACTGTCCTGAACCTCGCAGCCGAGAGCCATGTGGATCGGTCGATCGGTGGCCCGGCAGACTTCATTTCGACGAATATTGTGGGCACGTTCACGCTTCTTCAGGAAGCGCTCCGCTATTGGCATCAACTCGACGCCGATAAGCGCGGGAGGTTCAGATTTCTCCATGTCTCCACTGATGAGGTGTACGGATCGCTTGGTCCAAGCGGCGCATTCAATGAGACAACTCCCTATGCTCCGAATTCCCCCTATTCTGCGAGCAAGGCTGCGTCGGATCATCTAGTTCGTGCCTGGCATCACACCTATGGATTGCCAGCCATCATTACGAATTGCTCCAACAACTATGGGCCGTATCAATATCCCGAAAAGCTCATACCGCTCACGATTATAAAGGGCATCAGAGGCGAGCCGATCCCGGTCTATGGCGATGGGCAAAACGTTCGCGATTGGCTCTTTGCCGGCGATCATGCGCGTGCGCTGCTGCTTGTGGCGGCCGATGGGGTTCCGGGCGAGACCTACAATATCGGCGGCCGGTGCGAGAGGACAAATCTCAGCGTTGTGGAAGAGATCTGCGATCATCTCGACCGGATCTTGCCTTGGAATCGCGGGCACCGGCGGCAGCTTATCACATTCGTCAAAGATAGACCCGGTCATGACCGGCGGTACGCGATCGACCCCACTAAAATCGAACAGAGTCTTGGGTGGTGCGCGCTGGAGGATTTCAGCTCAGGTATTCGAAAGACAGTAGAATGGTACGCCGGGAACGCCGCCTGGTGGGATAAGGCGAAAAGCTGGCAGCCTGAGTTTCTCAAAGCCTGAGGAGGTGAGGGAAGGGCAATGCGCTCATTGTTAGTTGCCTTCGAGATAAAGTAACGCGAATTAAAATTATATCAATCGAAACCCCCGTAATGTAATTCCGCTGCGACATGAGCGCGCCGGAGCCCATAATGACCAAAGACGTAGAGATCTCGATAATAATAGTAAATTACAAAACTAAAGCTCTTACGCTAGATTGCATAAGATCGGTCTATGAAGAATGCCGAGGCCAATCGTTCGAGATTATCCTGGCCGACAATAACTCCGAGGACGGAATAGTTGAGGCCGTCCGCGAGCTTTATCCTCAAGTGCAAGCGATAGCGCTCGACAAAAACATAGGTTTCGCCCGCGCCAACAATCTGGCCGCCAATTATGCCTCCGGCGAGTACATTCTATTGCTGAACCCTGACACGGTTGTGCTCGATAACGCGATCTTTCAGCTTTTGGATTTTGCGAAGCAAAACCCTCAGGGAGGCGTTTGGGGAGGCCGCACGGTTTTCGCGGACAGGTCGCTCAATCCACCTTCCTGCTGGGGAAAGCTGACTATCTGGAACTTGTTCTGCAATCTGACCGGAATGAGCGGCGTATTTCCAAACAGCCCGCTTTTCAATTCAGTCGCCTATGGCGGCTGGCTGCGGGATAGCATCAGGGAGGTGGATATCATTACCGGATGCTTCTTGCTGATAGAACGAAGCTTATGGGACCGGCTCGGGGGGTTTGACCCTGTCTACTTCATGTACGGTGAGGACTCTGATCTGAGCCTCAGGGCAAAAGCTCTTGGTTTTCAGCCCATGATCACGCCTGACGCGACGATCGTGCATTACAATGGGGCCTCTGAGTGGTTACCTGCGCGAAAGCAAACGCAACTGTTTGCTGCGGCAATTACGATTATTGACCGTCATTGGGTCCGGCCGAAACGGTTTTGGGGCCGCCTGCTCATCAAGCTCTATCCCTATCCAAGGTTGTTTTCGTACTTCGTGCTGACCTTGCTGCACGGCCGGGCGGGCAATTCAGCCAATCGCCTGGAAATATGGAAGACAGTGCTGTCCCAGAAGCAGCAATGGGTTCATGGGTTCAAAGCAAGTGGGACTGAAGAGCCCCCACGTTACGAGCAATTGCGTTTGCGCTCGCTTGAGCAATAAAGCCAAACTTATTCCGAAGGCCTGAATAGCTTCCTTTTTGAGCATCGCCGTAGTAGGTTTTATAGTAGGCCATCGACGCCGATATGAGCCTATCGACCTTGACCTTGTTGACGATCACGCCCAAGACCTTGCCGCCGCTGCGAACGATAAGCTCGTGCGTTTCTTTGATCTGTTTCATGGAAGACTTTGACCACTCCGCTACGATGACGGCGCCGTCGACCTGATTGGCAAGAATAAGGGCATCGGGAAACAGCTGCGCGGGAGGTGTATCGATCCAGACGCAATCGTAATTCTCGCACGCCGACACGAGAAGAGCCCCCATCTGGGGCTTGAAGAATTTCAACCAAATGGCACCCTCCGCGGGTGCCGGCCTGAAGATGTCGAAGTCCTGCCCCTTCGCTGAAGCGAGCATCATGTGGCCAGGTTGCCCATTGTGCAGACCGCTATTAAGCGTCCCATTTCTCGTGCCGTTTGCTGTGGCAGTCCGCGCCGCTTTCCGGAAGTCCACATCGACCAGGAGCGTCTTCTCACCTAGCATTGCCGACAATGTTGCCAGGCTCGAGGAGATCTGGGTTTTGCCCTCGCCCTGCATCGGCGAGGTGATCATGATGACCTTGCCGCCATTGGGTCCTCCCAAATCTGCCATCGCAAGCTTTGCGCTCAAAAGGCAGTCCGTGAACAGAGACTCCGGGTGATCTTTCGCGAAAGCGAGGTAGCGCGAGCGGGAGTCCGGATATTCGGCGGCATTGGTAAAATCCTCTTCGCCAATAACCGGAACGCGGGCTATGATATCTACAGGGAGCTGATTTTCGGTCTCTTCAAGGTGAACAAGGCGGTCATTGAGGAAGTCGAGAAGAAAGCTCAAGCCTATACCGAACAGTAGGCCAGCAAAGGCGCCGCCAAACCAGATAAGTAGAGGATTGACTTTTGGACGGTCTGGAGCGGCAGCGTCCATCAGAACCTTGAACTCGGAAATTGCCAGCGTTTGTTGGGGTGCCGTCTGTGTGAGCTTTGTCAGCATGCTCTCATAGAGCGTCTTGACTGCTCCCCTTTCGCGCTGGAGCTCTCTCAGCTCTACTTCGGAGCCTCGAATTTTCTGAAGCTTAGCTTCGAGTACCTGAATGCTGTCCTTTAGCGAGCGTTCTCTGCTGCGCAAATTGTCGAGTTCGGCCTTTGCCGCCAAGATCACCCTGCGGGTTTGTAGCTCGATCTCCTGTTTTATTATTTGGATCTGCGCCTGCTTATCCTGAACTTCAGGGTGAAAGTTACCAAATTTGGTCTTCGCTGCCGCGACTTTTCCTTCAGCGTCGGCCAGAGATGACCGCAGTTTGTCGATTGAAGAATCGTTTACTACTTCTGCCAATTTAGCGTAATTCGGATTCGTATCTCCGCTGTAGGCTTCCATTTCGCGATAACGATTCTCGGCATCCGATAATTTAGCCTGAACCGTGGTCAGCTGTTCACGAAGGCGGGTTATCTGACCATCGATAGAGGAAGAGCCTCCATCGTTTTCGATATGATGTTCAGCCTTGTATTCCTCGATCCTCCTGTCAATTGAAACGAACTTGTCCTTCGCCTCGGCGACGCGCTGATTGAGCCATTCGGTCGCATCGGCCAGTGCTTTTTTCCTTGTTGCGACGCGATCGTCGATAAATGTTTGGATAATCAAGTTGACGATATCAGCAGCTTCATTTGGGCTTCTGGATTGGTATTCGGTGACTATGATCTGGTCCGCAGCTTCGGTATGTATGCTCAAGTCTCTTTGCAGCTGCATAATGAGCCGTCGCCGGCGGCCACTCTCATCTGAAGATGTGTCGCGCAGAATGCGTTGAACATGAGTGTCGCCGTAGGCCTCTTTCTTGGAATCATGAATAAGCGTCGCAGCCACTTCTTTGAGCGTACGAGGCGATTGAATAAGGGCGATCGCCCGTTCGAGCGCCTTCAGCGTCGTTATGCTAGGGATACCCGGGGTTGGTTCCGAGTTTGTGAACTGCTCGGTTGCAGGGTCAAAAAGCAGCTGAGCGCCGGCTTTGTATCGTGGCGGAACCAACGCCGTGAAAAGGTACCCGAGAAGAAGCCCAAAGAGAAGGCAAGACAATATAAGAAGGGTATGACGTTTGAGTGCCCAAAGAAGACGATTGAGACTTATGCCGGTTTTTTGAGGGTTCTGTTCTTGGTACACTATCAGTCACCTGCGAGGGGAAGGCTTTGTAACAAGCCTTCGTATGAACGATAAAAACTAATAAAAGATTTGGTTGTGAAAGCTTTGTCAGAGCAAAAACTTAGCTATTGTTCGTTAATTAAGCATGATCGCAAGCCAGTACTTCTAAGTTGGCGAATGAGGTTGTGCCGCGAACATGCTCAAAGCGCACAATTCCATTGTGCCTGCCACCGTCAGGAGCTGTTGCCACGCGGCCTGAAACTTAGTCGTAAACGCAAGAAGCCTCCTTACGGAGCTTCCGAGTCCTTCAGGGGCGAAGCTCAATAGGAACCTTGTGTTGCTGCACCCGTTTTCGGTTCAGCGGACTCGAGACATGCCTGTGCAAGCGCCTGATGCAAGACCGTTTACCCACCGCCGCGATGGCCTCCACAAGGAACTGGAGGTGATTGATGAGGTCCCTGTGGCGTTCAGCTACCACAGCATTCCCTATGCGGTCATGATGGCGACTCCGCAGGACATCGAAGACTTCGCTTATGGGTTTTCCATCGCCGAAAATCTGGCCTTGTCGATGGAGGACATTCGTGCCGTTAGAATCAGCAGAATGGACGGCAATATCGATGTAGATATTGAGCTTTCCCCTCCGATGCTGCAAAAGTTTCTTGCTTTACATCGCAGGCGGAATGTGAGGGGTCGTACGAGCTGCGGGCTATGCGGCATCGAAAGCGTTGACCAGATCCAGCCGCCGCCCTGTTCTGCAATACCGGCCGCAAAAGTTGACGCAGCCGCAGCAATCCGCGCCGGGGATGAGATCGAACAATGGCAGCCGCTCTTCCAGGCCACGCGTGCGGCTCATGCCGCGGCCTGGTGCAGCCCGGACGGCAAGATAATGACCGTACGCGAGGACGTGGGGCGCCACAACGCACTCGATAAGCTTATTGGAGCCTGCCTTCGCGCTGGGACGCAGTTTACCGCAGGCTTCTGCCTAATCACGAGCCGCTGTTCGTATGAGATGGTCCAGAAGTCGGCATGTGCAGGCATACCGATCCTCATTGCGCTTTCACGCCCGACAAAGCTTGCGATAGGCATTGCCGCTGAGACCGGCATGACGTTGTGCGTCATCGAAAGGCAAGGCTTGCGCACCTTCACAGGTGCAGGATGCATTGTCTGAGACCCGGCTCAAAGCTTGGGCGCTTTTGGGAACGCCGCGGAACAATCGGCCAAGCGGCTTTCTTAGAATAATGTCCCAGAGGCGGCCGCTGTAATCTCCGTCCGCGATGCGCACAAACAAAGAGCAATTGAATGCCCCAAGACAACGGTAGCGTATCAAGCCATTCAGCTGAACAGCCACAAACGAGGCAGGAAAAAATACAACCAAACGCCGTGAAGGTGACGGCTGAGGAAGCTTCCCCTCCGCCTAGAACAGACGAGGGCCGCACCCTCACCAAAACTGTCAGCTTCGAACCCTATAAAGGGCCGGTTGGCGGCTGGGGATCGGTGAAATCGCTTACGGCAATCCTGTATCGAGAGAAGGTTCCGCTCCGAGGCGACCTTGCGCTTTTGCAGCAAAACAAGCCCGAGGGATTTATGTGCGTGTCATGTGCTTGGGCCAAGCCTCGCGATTACCATACCTTCGAATTCTGCGAGAATGGGGCAAAGGCAACGGCTTGGGACCTGACATCCCTGCACATTGGGCGGGAATTTTTCGCGTAGCATACCTGCAAGGAGCTAGAGTCCTGGAGTGACTTCGACCTCGAATATGAGGGGCGGCTTACGGAGCCACTGCGCTGGGACGCAGCCACCGACAAATAAGTACCTGTGCGATGGGCCGATGCCTTCCGTGACATCGGGGAGCGGCTAAAAAGGTTTGATCCCAAGAAAACGGTGTTCTACACCTCAGGCCGAGCGGCCCTCGAAACCTCCTACATGTTCCAGCTGTATGCCCGAATGTATGGGCATAACAACCTGCCTGACAGTTCCAATATGTGCCACGAAAGCACATCCGTTGGCTTACCGAAAAGCATCGGCGTGGCCGTGGGCACGGGAACGCTTGACGATTTCAATCACTGCGATCTTGTCTTTCATATCGGCCAGAATCCCGGGACCAACAGCCCGAGAATCCTGCACCAGTTTCAGCTTGTGCGCGAACGCGGCATTGACTTTATTGTTTTCAATCCCCTGCGGGAGCGGGGGCTAGAGCGCTTCACCAATCCTCAGAACCCGTTTGAGATGCTGACGCTGTCGGAGACACCGATTGCGACGCAATATTGTATAATGAAGGTGGGCGGCGACATTCCGGCGCTAACGGGTCTGTGCAAGGCTGTCATCGAGCTGGACGACGAAGCGAAAGCCAATGGCGGCCCGCGCGCCATCGACGTGGACTTCATCGAAGAGCACACTCACGGCTTCGACGAGTTCGCCGCTTATTGCCGCAATACAAGCTGGGACGTCATCGAGGATGGATCCGGGATCGGGCGGGCGGAACTCGAAGAGGCTGCCCAGACCTATGCGCGAAGCAAGGCCTGCCTTGGCATCTACGGCATGGGCGTAACCCAGCAGATCATGGGCACCGAAAATGTGCAAATGGTCGCCAATTTCCTTTTGCTGCGCGGCAACATTGGCAAGCCCGGCGGGAATATTATGCCTGTCCGCGGCCATTCCAATGTTCAAGGCCAGCGCACAGTAGGCATTACTGAAAAGCCGAACCTTGCACCGCTCGACCAGCTCGAAAAGCAGTACGGATTCAACCCACCCCGCGAGCAAGGGCTCAACATTGTTGAAGCGGCCGGTGCAATGCTTAAGGGCGAGATCGAGGCGCTCATTTCCCTTGGCGGGAACCTGGCGCGCGCCCTTCCCGACGGTCCGATCATAGAAGAAGCCTGGCGCGAGCTCCCGCTCACGGTGCAGATCGCGACGAAGCTCAATAGAAGCCACGTCATACACGGTAAGACCGCTTACCTCCTTCCCTGCCTTAGCCGTATCGAGATCGACAGGCAAGAACGTGGGGAGCAGGCGGTCTCGATGGAGGATTCGATTGCATTCTTCCATGGCTCGAAGGGCCAAGTCGAGCCGGCCGGGCGCAATCTGCTTTCCGAGCCAAAGATCGTTGCGGAGCTGGCAAAAGCGACGCTGCCGCCAAATCCTAAGGTTCCATGGGACGAATGGGTGGCGGACTATGCGAGAATCCGCGACGCCATGGAGGAAACGTGGCCAGAGATGTTCAAGGATTTTAACAAACGGCTTTTTACCCCCGGCGGATTCGAAAGGCCGGTACCTGCCCGGCGGCGCCAGTGGAAGACGGAAAACGGCAAGGCTAACTTTCTTGTCCCTGACACTCCCGGCGGCGATCCGGACTCACAGGCCCTTAAAGGCGGAGACCTGCTGCGCCTTAGCACCGTAAGGAGCAACGACCAGTTCAACACGACCGTTTACGGCTTTAAAGACCGGCTCCGCGGCGTTGAAGGAACCCGCATGGTCGTTTTCATGAACGAGAGCGACATGCGCCGGATGGGATTGCGGGAAGGGCAGATTGTGGATCTTGAAACCGCGGTCGGCGACAAAGTAAGCAGGCAGGTTCAAGGTTTTAGCGTGGTGCCGCATGCTATCGCCAAGGGCTGCGCGGCGGCATACTTCCCAGAAGCCTCTCCGCTCATTCCCCTTTCACATCATGAAGCGAAGAGCTGCACACCGGGCTACAAATCCATCCCCGTTCGTGTGATACCGGCTTCGCCTTAGCCCAGCTAGTGCGAATGCCTTTGCCGGACTTAGAGGACGTTTTTCACGCTGAAAGACCGCTGGCTTCCTCCTCGCCTTCCTTGCCGTCGCTCTTTCCATGTTTAATCCCTATGATATGTAAGCACCCTTAAATGCTTCCCTTGCCAATTTAAGCTGGCAATCGCCGTCAATATCCAGCCATATTGGCCAGGTAATCAATTGTGCTCGCAAGTTTACGCCAAGTTTAACTTTGAAAGAAGAAAATATATACTTGGACTGCGTGCGAATATGCACTAAATCTTAGGCCTTATCCGATAGTAAGTGAATAACAAAATGGAGGGGACCATGAACCGCAGAGAGGTTTTTGGCATGGCTATTGGCGGTGCCTCATTGGCAATTGCGTCGAACAAAGTCTTGGCGGATGAACACGGCGACCACGCGACCCACATGGGCCTTCAGAAATTGAGCGCGGCCGCCAGAAACTGCGTCTCATCCGGAGATGCATGCGTGAGCCACTGCCTCGGATTAATGGCGGCAGGTGACGACTCAGTCTCAGCGTGCGCAAAAAGCGCCTACCAGATGGTCGCCATGTGCGAAGCAGTAGCCCGGCTTGCCGCTGCAAATTCCACGCACTTACCTCAACTTGCGAAGCTTGCCCATATTACTTGCCTGGACTGCGAAGCGGAATGCCGCAAGCATGAGAACGAGCACGCCGTATGTAAGACTTGCGCTGAGAGCTGTGCCGCTTGTGCCGAGGAATGTAAGAACTACTCCGCCTGATCCCGGCGGTTTTTGCTGGCGCGATTACAGTTTTGTCAGCCTCAGCTTTCCGTGCCTTAGCTTTCGTCTGCGCGGCGTGCAATGAGCGCACTGCTTTCGATCACTTCGCTTAGAGTGCCTTCTTGGCTCCATCGTGAGGCCAGCTCCTGGATATCGGCCACCAACTGCTTCATTTGGCTGCCAAGGCGCCCCTCGTTTATGCTCGACAGGGAAAGCGCGCGTTCAACGAGTTGTGCCGCAGGCAGTGTACGCTCTTCTAGGACCGACCATCGTTCGAGCCGGGCAAAAGGGGAGGCAAGTAGGATTTCCTCGTTTGAAGGCCAATCGGCAGAGCGCCGTCTCGCTCTTTGAACATCACCGGCAGCATATTCGCCGGTGATCCGCCTGAATGGCTCGACCCACGCGTTGGCGGAGTGCCTTGGATGAGAATCAGAGAATAGCGCCACCGCTCCGCCTTCCGCAATCATGCTATCCAGACGCTGCAAGGTGTCTAAACGGTCCATCCAGTGGAATGCACGGCCGATCGTTACCAGGCGGAATGTGCCAAGTTCGGGGCCGATATCGAAAGAGCTTCCGAGCTTGAAGCGTATATTAGCCGCTTCATCCGCCATTTGCCGCGCGATTCTGAGCATGTCGACCGATGGATCAATAGCCAGCACCGACCCCACAAATGGCGCGAACATCATCGCGAGCTGTCCAGGCCCGCAGCCAAGGTCCATGACAGCATCTTCCGCCCTAAGACTGAGTTCCTTCACGATCCTTGAGATGATCCCTTTCGCATAGGGAGGCCGGCCTGCGAGATAGTGCTGAGCCGCGGCTGCGAAACGGGCGGGTTCGAGATTTACTTCTTCTGGCATAGCCAAAACCCCAGCGATTGAGGACGGAATACGGGCTATGGCTGCGCCATCGCGTTCGCGGTAGAAGTAACAGCGTTGGCATTCGGCTTCAGGAGGAGTGCCGGATGGCTATCCGGTAGCGTAATCGTCACCGTTGTTCCAGCACCCGGGCTGGAACGCAGATCGATCCTTCCCTTGTGCAGCTCCACGATACTTTTCACCAGAGACAGCCCCAGACCCGCGCCGCGATGGCGGGACCCCTTGCTGCGAGATTCGAAACGCTCGAATACGGTCGCCTGCTCTTCCTCCGGTATACCAAGCCCCTTATCTTGCACGCTGATCGCGATGCCATCCTTCTCGCGCCGGCAGCTCAGGGTAATCGTCCCTTCTTCGGGGGAGAACCCGATGGCATTCGAAAGCAGGTTATAAAAGACCTGTTCAAGGCGGTTTTCATCCGCCATAACTGTTGCAGCGTCATTGGCAATGTGGACATCGAGATTAACCTTGGCGCGGGTAAGCCGCTCCCGGACGCCCAGCTCAGCAGCTTCGATCACCTCCCTAAGGTCCACCGGGGAAAGCTTCAGGTCGAGCGCGCCGGCATCGATCACGGCAAGGTCAATAATGTCGTTGATAATGTTGAGCAGGACCTGACTTGAGGTTTTGATGTCATTGAGATACTCGCGTTGCTTGCTGTTCAACGAACCGGTCGTAGGCTCCGCCAGTAAATCGGCAAAACCAATGATGGTCGTGAGAGGGGTGCGCAGTTCGTAGGAGACATGAGATAGAAAAGACGTCTTCAATCTGTCGGATGCTTCCAGCGCCTCATTCCGTTCCAGCAGCACATCTTCAAACCGCTTGCTGTCAGTGATGTCCGCAAATGTTACGAGCGTCCCTCCATCGGGAAGGGGCGTGACCGTGTAGGTGAGGTGTCTGTCATCGCGCCTTTCGAAGGTACCGCCGAACGTGTCTCTCGCCTCCGGCATACCCGTAACCGCTTCCGTGAGGCTCCCCCAAAAGGCCTGGTCTCCAACAAGCGCTCCGCATTCCGCTATGATTTCTTTCAGATGCGGGGGCTTCTCCAGCAAGTCGCTCGGCAAATTCCACAGCCCCTCGAAGGCTGGATTGAAGAGTTGAAGCCGTCCATCCGCACCAAAAACTGCAATACCTTCTCTGAGATGGTCGAGGGTTTCGCGCTGGCCTTCGATCAGGCTGTGGTACTGTCGCTCGAGTGAAAGCTTCGCTGTTACGTCATCGAATAAGAAAGTGATGCCCCCGTCATTCCGGCAATCACTGATAACGTGGATTGTTCTGCCGTCGGGGCAGTGCCATAGCTCGTCGATGGTGCGGTTGGTCCCGCGCGCGGAAGTGCGGCTGTCGCGCCATTTCCGGTAGTTCGATTGCTCGGGAAGAAGTCTTCGCTGGCGAAGCAGATCAAAAAATTCAGCCGCCGAAGGCCTCTGCGTGATCCAGATTTCCTCAAGCGGCCAGATCCGGGACAGGGCATCATTGGTGTAAACGAGTTTTCTATCGGCTCCAAAGACTGCCACTCCGGTCGATACCTTGTCCAGAGTCCGGCTGTGTGCCTCTATTTGCCGATCGAGTTCTTCTTTCGCGATAACCAAAGGGGCCACGTCGAAGGCCGCTCCGCCGCTTCCAACATCAAATGGCGCAGCGACGGCTTCGTAGATGCGCACACCGCCATTGACGACGGTTTGCAGTTTCACTTTTTCAATCTTCTGGGTTCGGCTGAGCCGATGCAGTTCGGAACGCTGCCTGGTCTCGAAGAGCTCGATCTGCTTTTCGAGTGCTTCCTCTCTCGTCTTTGCGCCGATAGCGCCGGCATAGGCGCCGTTCACCCAGCTGAGCGCCCCTTTAG
>JBAUNL010000904.1:0-7678 GCA_049579205.1 Rhodomicrobium sp.
ACCGCTATCAGAGCAAGTCCGTGAACCACAATTGTTGTTAGGGTCGTCACAAGCGACACCAGCAGCGGGAGAAGGAGTGCAGCATCTTGGGATTGAGCAGGGGCCATACCTAGTATGATGGTAGCGAAAGCTTAGATTTGCCCTACTGGCGGTTCATCTGCAGGCAGGTGACCGTCTACACTGCTATTTCTGCTCCTTGGCAAGAAGTGCGTGATTTGTGCATTTTTCGGCGCTACCCTCCCTCGGAATTGCCGCGGGCGTGGGATTTAAGAAGAGAGAGGTCAGTTTTGCTAGGGGTGCTTAGCTCGCTTTGCTCCACATACCGCGCATGCGCTCTCGAATATCCACTCGTGCGTTTGACTTTGGAGCCTCGTCAGCCGTCGAACTCGCGACGGGCCAGCTGATGCGATTGAAGTGCCCGCAAAGGCTCGCTGGAATGAAGCGTGTGCGCCCCGCATAAACGTGCCGGTCGCCGCCGCGGGATTGCTGATGTGTATAGAAGCGCTGCGGCACGATAAGATTGAGTTCGTCCTTGGCGCGGGTCATGGCGACATATAGAAGCCGCCGTTCCTCTTCGATTTCGTCGCTTGGGCCGGTCGCAAGGTCAGAGGGAATGCAGCCATCGACGACATTCAAGATCGAAACCGCTTTCCATTCCTGGCCCTTGGCGGAATGAATTGTCGAGAGAATGAGATAGTCTTCATCGAGCAAAGGCTTTCCGGCCTCATCGCTCGTGGCCTGCGGCGGGTCGAGGGTGAGATCGGTCAAAAATTGGGCCCGGGTTGCGAAGCTCGCCGCGATCTGGGCGAGCTGCTCAAGATCTCCAGCGCGCACGATCGCGTCGGCAAACTTCTCTTCGAGGTGGGGTTGGTACCAAGTTCGGATCAGATCGATTTCGGCGGGCCACGCGGAGCTTTTCGCCCAAAGCTGCTGCATCAGTGCGGCGAGTTCCGGCCATGCGAGCGCAGAGCGCGCCGGTGGCCGAAAAAACGATAGGATCTCAATCGGAGACCGGCCCGCCAAACGGTCCAAAAGCTTTCCAGCGGTACCTGGCCCGATGCCGGGTAAGAGCTGCAGGACCCGAAAGCCGCTGATGCGATCCTGCGAATTTTCGGCCCAGCGTAGAATCGCGAGCAGGTCTTTGATATGGGCGGCTTCAAGAAATTTGAGGCCGCCGAATTTGACGAAGGGAATATTGCGGCGGCTGAGCTCGATTTCGAGCAAGGCACTGTGGTGGCCCGTACGAAATAGCACGGCCTGCTCTTTGAGCGCTATGCCGTCTTCGCGATTGGCAAGCACGCGGCCAACGACGAACTCCCCTTGCGCGGCATCATCCCGAACCGAAACGAGGGCAGGTTTTTCGGCCGAGTGCCGGTCCGACCAGAGGTCCTTGGTGAAGCGTTCCTTTGCCAAAGCGATCACGGCATTGGCGGCCTTCAGGATCGGCACCGTTGAGCGGTAATTGCGGTCGAGGGTCACGACCGCGGCCGGCGGCGTGAATTGCTTCGGGAAGTCGAGAATATTGCGGACCGTGGCGGCGCGGAAACTGTAGATCGATTGGGCATCATCGCCGACTACGGTTAGCCCTTTGCCGCCGGGTTTGAGTGCCAGCAGGATCGCGGCCTGGATCGCGTTCGTGTCCTGATATTCATCGACGAGCACATGATCGAACAGTGCACCAATGTCAGCCGCGAGCCCGGGCGCCTTCATGAGCTCGGCCCAATAGAGCAAGAGATCATCGTAATCGAGCACATTCTGAGCCTGCTTGGCCTCGACATAGGCTTCGAACAGGCGGCGCAGCTCTTCTTCAAAACAGGCACACCAGGGAAAATGACGCTTCAAAACATCGTCAAGCGCAGCGCCCGAATTGACGGCCTTGGAGTAGACGGCAAGGCAGGTCTGCTTCTGCGGAAAGCGCTGCTCCTGCTCGGAATATCGCAATTGATGCCGGATTAGATTAATGAGATCGGCGGAATCTTCGCGGTCATGGATGGTGAAGGCGGGATCGAGACCGGCGGAAAGCGCAAATTCACGCAAGAGGCGCGCGCCGATGGCGTGAAAGGTGCCGGACCAGCCGATAGCTGCGCGGCCTTGTGGCCCGTTGGGAGCCTGCTTGTTCAAGATGCGCGCGACGCGGCGCTCCATCTCCTGCGCGGCGCGCCGTGAGAAGGTCAGAAGCAGAATACGGCTCGGATCGGTGCCATGCCTGATAAGCTGCGCGACGCGATGGGCCAGGGTCTCGGTCTTGCCCGAGCCAGCGCCTGCGATGATCAAAAGCGGTCCGTGACCACCGCTATGGCTCGCTGCAATGCCATAGGCGGCGGCGTGGTGCTGCTCCGGATTAAGTGAGGCGAGGGTATCGGTTTGGAACATTGGAGCGAGTATGGAAGGGGGAGCACGGTCAGAACCCAGATTGATCACGATTCGTTCTCCTGCGCGAGGGCTCTTCTGACCGCCACCCAGTTCTCCTCGTTTTCTGAAGCCGCCTTCACAGGGCATACGAGGAAAAAATGAGATCCGAACGATGCGGTGACCGCCGCTAGCGTCAGGGCTGGGCTCGCTGTCTCCTACCGCTATTGGCAGCAGCGATTTGCCCAATCCCGCTTTCATCGCATGGAGCGCAAGTTCAGAATCGTTGACCGTGACGCTTGCAGTGTTTCCTGCGAAAATGTATACGGAACACAGTGTTAGCCGGTATATTGATGGAAATAAGCGCCCAATTTGGCCTACTCATCAAACCTTCTCAAGGCACCACGCGAGTAACGCACGTTGCACATGTAGCCGGTTCTCCGCTTCATCGAATACCACCGATTGCGGACCGTCTATTACGTCGCCGGTAACTTCCCTGCCACGATGTGCCGGTAGGCAATGCATAAAGATGGCGTCCTTCGATGCTTTTTCCATAAGCGCCGCATTGACCTGGTAAGGCTTGAGAAGATCCATGCGCTGGGCCGATCCTTCTTCCTGGCCCATTGAGACCCAGACATCCGTCACGACGCAATCGGCTCCTGCAACGGCCTCACCAGGGTCCTCCAGTACGGAAACTTTGCCGCCTTCCGCGCGCGCCCATTCCATAAGCGTCAAGGCAGGCTGAAGGAGTTTCGGAGCCGCTACTTTCAATGTGAATCCGAAGCGGACGGCCGCATGTATCCAAGAGGCCGCGACGTTATTGCCGTCTCCGACCCAGGTCACGGTGAGTGGTGCGAGATCTCCCTTCTTTTCTTCGAGCGTCATTAGATCGGCCAGGACTTGGCATGGGTGAGACTTGTTCGAGAGGCCATTGATGACAGGCACTTCGGAATAGTTTGCGAGCTCGATCAGCGTGTCGTGTGAGGCCGCCCTCATCATGATCGCATCCACATACCGGGAAAGCACGCGGGCCGTATCTGCGATGGTTTCTCCCCGCCCAAGCTGCATATCGGCATGATTGAGGACAATGGTTTCCCCGCCTAGCTGGCGCATGGCAACATCGAAGGAGACGCGTGTGCGGGTCGAGGTTTTCTCGAAAAGCATCGCAAGGACCGCGCCCTCCGCCAGCTTGGGCCGCGCGCCGCCACCGTTCTTGAAGGCCTTTTTGAGAGAGTGAGCGCAGTTCAGGATCAGGCGTAACGTGTCCGTGTCATAAGTGTCCAGGTCTAAGAAATGACGGAGCACTGTTTGACCCACGAAAGCTGTTTCACGCCTTAAGTGTAGCATTGAGCCTCGCACATGCCGCGTCAATTCTTGTGAACGCCTCTTTTATTTCATTCTCGGTCACAATTAGCGGCGGCAGCAGTCTCACAACATTTTCACCTGCGGTGACCGTCAACAGCTTCTCCGAGAAAAGCACTCCCGAAACATCCGTGTTCGGAACATTGCACAGCAGTCCGAGCATAAGCCCTTCGCCGCGCACTTCGGAAGTGACCTTGGAGTTTCGATCTACAATTTCAGCAAGCCGCTGCTTAAAAAGCAAGCCCATCTCTTGAACATGTGGAAGAAAACCAGGTTCAAGCACGACATCGAGAACTGCATTAGCGGCAGCCATGGCCAGAGGGTTACCGCCGAAGGTCGAACCGTGGGTGCCGGCTGTCATGCCAGCCGCAGCCTCCTCCGTGGCAAGGCAGGCTCCAATGGGAAAACCGCCGCCCAGGCCTTTGGCGATACCCATTATGTCCGGTTCTATGCCTGACCATTCGTAAGCAAATAGCTTCCCAGTCCGCCCCATTCCAGTTTGGACTTCGTCGAAAAGAAGCAGAATGCCGTGCTCATCCGCTAGTTCCCGCAGGGCCCTTAAAAATGGCCAGCCGGCAGGCCGAATGCCTCCTTCGCCCTGGATCGGCTCAATGAGAATGCCTGCTGTTTCGTCGGTAATTGCACTCCGGACAGCCTCGATATCCCCGAGCGGAACCTGGTCAAAGCCTTCGACCTTCGGCCCGAACCCCGCCACATGCTTCGGCTGATTGCCGGCGGCAATGGTCGCGAGCGTGCGCCCATGGAAAGCACCCTCAAAGGTGATGATCCGGTAGCGCTGCGGGCGGCCATGATGGCTGTGGTATTTCCGGGCCATCTTGATGGAAGCTTCCATTGCTTCCGCGCCGGAATTCCCAAAAAAGACCTTATCCGCGAAGGTGACGCCGGTAAGCCGCACTGCCAGACGTTCCTGGCCTGCCACGCGATAGAGGTTCGAGGTATGCCAAAGCTTGTGAGCTTGCGCGGTCAGCGCCTGGACTAGATGCGGATGCGCATGGCCGAGTATGTTGACCGCCACGCCTGCAGCAAAGTCGAGATAGCGGTCGCCAGAGGGCGTATACAGGTAAGCACCCTCGCCCCTCTCGAATTCTACGTTCGCCCGCGCATAAGTTCCAAGCACCGCAGACATGGTCCGCACTCTCGCTTTCAATGAAAAAAAAGCCGCTCCGAAACCGGGCGGCCTAGGCTCGCAGGTTTATTTTCCGCGTGTTCGGGATGGTGTCAACCGGCATAAAAGACACAGTGGCATTAAAATGTAACTTAAACGGCTCGCTTTAAGGCTTTGGTAATTTGTCCGAGCTTCACAATTGTGCAATATACAAGGACAAGAAGGTGGGATTAGTCCTGCCGGTTGCGGCTAGTTTCGCACCACCAACTCGTGCTGATGCGCGAGAAACTCGTAACCAAGTATAAGTAGCGCGTTCCGGTTCCCAGGCTCTCCTGGCGAAGCCCTGCGTTTAGGGCATCCGGCCGCTCCTTTGTTTTCTAGTTCTGCGTTAGCGCCTGTGGCCCCGCTGGCAATCCGTCAGCGGCCTGTCCCTTATTCGCGGTTCATCCGCCGAACTGAACGAGGAGCTAACACATTATGGGTTGGACAGATGAACGTGTTGAACACTTGAAAAAGCTTTGGGCGGATGGCCTCAGCGCGAGCCAGATCGCAGCGAAGCTGGGTGAAGTAACGAGAAATGCGGTCATAGGAAAAGTGCACCGGCTCGGGCTTGCCGGACGCGCCACGACTTCCCGCATCAGGACCGTTCGCCCGCGCTCGAACATCGCGCTTTTTCCGGCAAGATCCTCGCAGCTGCAGTACCGTACCTTCGGTAATGCCGCCCTCAAGATCGCTCCGCAGCCCCAGGAACGGAAAGCCGCGGCAATCATTCCTTTGCGGGCGCTGCCAGAACTCGAGCCAGCGCCGGAAGGCGTGATCACCCTGGTCGACCTGAATGAAAGCATGTGCCATTGGCCAGTCGGCGATCCCATGGAGGAGGGCTTTCATTTTTGCGGCCGCAGGAAGTCGTTCGGCGTTCCGTATTGCGAGCACCATTCTGCCATCGCCTACAATCCTGTTTCCCGCAGGCGCAGGGCAAATTAGCCGGGGACCCATTTCAGCGGGGGCGGGAGCCGAGGGGAGCGGACCTCGGCTCCTTTTGCATTAGCTCTAGCGACTTCGTATGAAGGCTGCTTCGCGGGCGCGAACAAGGGCGACAACTGTGGAGTTTACAGGCGTGGGTACGCCGAGTTCGGCTCCGAGACGGGATGCGGCACCATTGATGACATCGATCTCAGAGCGCCGTCCGGCCATGTGATCTAGAAGCATGCTCGGCCGCGCCTGCGGAATTTTGGAACCGAACTCCCTGACATAGGCAACGGGATCGTCGATATTTACGCCGGCGCCTTTGGCCCTCGCCACCAAGAATGCTTCGGTTGCACAGGCCGCTGATATCTGAAAAGCATCAGGATTTTCGCATGCTTCGCCGATTGTGAGACCGGTCAAGGTACAAGGTCCGCTGAATGCGATGTTGCAAATAAGCTTTTCCCAAATCATGCGGTGGATGTCCGGAAATTCTAGTACCTTGAAACCGGCCTTCTCCCAAAGTTTTGAAACCATTGCCAGCCGTGGCGTAAGCCCGCCTGAGAACTCGCCCAGCCGGACAAACTCCCATCCGTTATGATGAACCTCGCCGGGAGCGGGAATACTGGCACCAAATCCTCCTACGACTCCGATGAGAACACGGTCTGCGCCGACAATCGCCGCAACGCGCTCGGCTGAGCCCAGCCCGTTCTGAATGGTTAGAACGCTCGCTTCCGGCGAAAGGACGGGCTTCACTGAGGCGGCGGCTGCTTCAACGTCGTAAGCCTTGGTTGCGATAATCGCCAAATCGACCGGGCCTGCATCCGCGACATCGGTTGAGGCGGGCAGAGCCGCAACCCGGTCGCCGCTTGCGCCAGAAAGCTTAAGGCCATTCTTCTTGATTGCTGCGATGTGTTCGTCCCATATATCGATGGCCCAAACATCAAGCCCGGCGTGTGCAAGCAGGCCAGCATAGACCGATCCCATTGCACCCGCGCCTATGATTGCTATCCGCATCGCCTGCTCTCCGCCCTGATGATGTTTGGCCCAGTATTGCTAATTCGGATCGGTTAACTCAAAGCCCGTCTTGCCACTAATAGAAAGCATGACTGGACTTTGCCCAAGGCTAAGGTTCCTATAGCTCAATAACGATACTTGTGAGGGCCGCGGACATGAAGCCTGATTATCATGGAGATTTCGCTTCCGGGCTTGAAGTGCGGCTGGCATGCCGCGCACAAGAGATGAAAGGCCCTACAATGGGCCTGGCTCGTGGATATGTTCAGGGAAATCTGGTCATTCTGCCCCAAGAGATTGCCAGTGATTTTCTGAGATTTGCGCAGCTTAATTCGAAACCGTGTCCCGTAATCGGGATTAGCGAACCGGGCGATTGGAGAGTTCCATCACTCGGCGATGACCTTGACTTGAGAAGCGATTTGCCCCGCTATCGGATTTGGCGCAATGGCGAACTCGTCGACGAGCCCACGGATGTCCGCGACTACTGGCGCGAAGATCTCACGGCTTTTGTCCTCGGCTGCTCCTATTCCTTCGAGGAAGCGTTGCTGGAAGCCGGCCTCCCGCTTCGTTATGTGGCTTCCGGGCTGAACGTACCGATGTTTCGCACGAATATTGCTTGTAAGCTGGCAGGGAAGCTCTCTGGTCCCTTGGTGGTATCCATGCGATCGTTCAAACCTGCCGATGCGATACGGGCAATTCAAATCACATCGCGATATCCGGCCGTACACGGGGCGCCCGTGCATATTGGCCTCCCCGAAGCGATTGGCATTCGGAATATCATGCAGCCGGACTATGGGGACGCGGTCGAAGTAGCATCGGGGGAACTGCCGGTGTTCTGGGCATGCGGGGTCACGCCGCAGGCGA
>JBAUNL010000905.1:0-6387 GCA_049579205.1 Rhodomicrobium sp.
ACACGGAAGGTCACTAAAACTCGGTATGTGACCTTCTTGCAGGGACGATTGGCAAGAAGAAGCGTTTCTCACCTCCGCCAGAACGAGATATCCACAGCGCGGAGACCCTAAGCCCGGTGCTAGTGGACTGCGCTCTCCATATATTCTACCGCCGCCTTGATATCCTGGTCGGACAAGCCAGGCTTCCCGCCACGCGGCGGCATGATCCCCTTGCCCTTGACGACGGAAGCGACCAGTACATCTGTGCCCTGCTTGACTAGGGGCTCCCAAGCGCCCTTGTCTCCGAGCTTAGGCTTCATGTTGTTGTGGCAGGCGGCGCAGTTTGCGGTGTAGATCGCCTGTCCGTCGGCCGCGACCGCTGGAGCAACTGTAAGCAATGTCATTCCGGCCATTGCTGTGATTAGTGCATGTTTCATGGTGCGCCTCCCGCCCTGTCCAGGGCATTCCGGTTTAAAGTCGCTCTCTGCTTCACAATGGTAATCACTAATTCCCATGAACTCTACCAAGGCGGTTGCTCCTTCGCCTCGTCGAAGTTGCGGGCACGTCTAAGGGGTTCGCTGCGTAACGATTCGCGGAGGCGAGCTGAACCACAGTTGATACATCGTCACGAGCCACATGAACGCGAAGCAGGCCGCCATCACGCCGCCCGCCCCCATGACAACGAACGCGAACTCATGGTAGATCTTCGTGAAATACCAGGAGCTGACGTCCGCCACGATGGCTAAGAAGGGCAGTCCGACAATCGCGCATTTTAGCCAGACCGGCCGCACATAGGCGTGGCTGAACATCAAGCCGACGATGAAAAATATGAATGTCACCCCGAACAAGTGGATGTGCGACACCCGCACCAGGGTTGCGATGCTGGCGCCAGTGTCTGTCTCAGTGACTTTTTTGAGGTTGTCGAATCCGGCAAGAACCGGGAGATGAGGATTGCTGCCGTCGTGGCAACTCATGCAGCGTTTGTCGAGCGTCGGCCTGACGTCCTTGTCGTACCCCGCACGGGAAGCGCCGCTCCGTACCCAGGTGATGATGGCACTGCGCTCATCTGCCGGCAGCATAGTTGCCATCGGCCCGTTCAAGGCCGCTTCAAGACGCGAGCCTTTGCCGCTGCCGGAATACGCGACGACGATGTCCTGATAGGACAGCATCAACGGGTTCCCTCCAGCTCGCCCGGCATAGGTGAAGTAGATGTTGAGCAGAGCAAAAAGATACGCCATTCCGAGGATCAGAAGGGTCGCCGTGTATAAGACACGCTGGCTGTAAGGCATCTCCGAGTAGTGAAGATAGTGCCGATGCAGGGGAAGTTCATTCATAGCGGATCTCTATGTTTGCGTTTGGTTCTGTCACTTGGCTGGAACCGGCACGAACAGGACCGCCCGCCCCGTTTGGCTTGCGTAATGCGCAGAAAGATTGACGACATCCTGCTCGGTTAGCACGTCGGACATGGCTGCCATCTCCGGACTCTTGCGCGCGCCAGTCCGATAGTCGTGCAGAACCTTTTCCAGATAATCGACGCGCTGTGCCGCAAGGGCAGGCCGACGGGGATCGATGCTGTTGCCATTGAGGCCGTGGCAACGATCGCACCGCTGGGTCCATTCCTCGGTCGTCAGCGGCTTGCTGACATCCGGCTTCTTCGGCTGCAAGGATGCGTAATACGCCGGTAAGTTCTTGATCGCGCTGCCGTCGAGTGTGGCCGCAAGGCCGTTCATGGTTTCGTCGCTGCGCGATCCGTCTTTATAGCCGCGGACCGCGGCCGCGAGGTACTCCGCATCCTGCCCAGCGAGGCTTGGAGTTGTGGGATTTGTACTGACCCCGTCCTCCCCATGGCATCCGCTGCAGGCCGCAGCCGCGGCATGGCCTGCAGCTTTGTCACCAATGGCGGGAGTTTGCGAGGGGGACGCCTGCTGCAGCGCATAGAACAAGGCGATATTATTCATGTCCGCCTCGCTGTGCGCCGCGATCATGGACTTCATCAGTTCATTCTTGCGTCGACCGCTTTGGTACGCCTTCATCGCTGAGACGAGATACTTCGGATCGAGTCCTGCCAGATTCGGCATCCCCGGCGTCTTGCTGACCCCGCTTTCACCGTGACATCCTGAGCATGTGGCAGCTGCGGCCCTGCCGGCCTGCACAGGATCAAGGTTTGCCTTGTGCGCTCCCGGTGCATTGGGTCGCGCCGGATCGAGGCTTGCGAAATAGGCAGCCACCTTGACCAACGCGTCATCGCTGAGAAATTTGACCGTGTTGTTCATCGCGCTGTCGCCACGCGCCCCAGACTGATAGGCCTTCAGCTCGATGTAGAGATAGGCTGGCCGCTGACTAGCGAGGTTAGGCACACGTTCAAGGGTACTGATGCCGTTGGAGCCGTGACAGGCGGCGCAGGTCGTTTCCGCTAGCTGCTTACCTTCGGCGATCTCATCGGAAGTGGCATAAACGGGGCGTAGCTCGTCAGCGCTTCCGGCAATGGACGATTGAGACTGCGCGACTGCCCCCAGGCAATTCGCCACAACCGCAACGCCGGTGGCCAACAATAATACCGCAAGAGACTCCGCGTTTCGTTTCATTGACATGCGCGTGGCCCCACCTGAATTCGTCATTATCTTTCACGGGAACGCAACGCGCTTCCCCGCTTTTACGGCTTCCGCGAGACGGTTGGGCTCTGGTTACCCTGAAACGCAGAGCACAGATGCTCACGAGCTCGCCGGCAACTTAGTTGTTTTAGCCCTTCCACAGCGTTGATCGAAATCAAATTCGAGCGGCCATCAAGTGAAGCCTTTGTCTACGCACCCAGGCAAGAAGCAATGACCATGGCATCTCGGATCATAGCTTTACTTGGCGCGCGAGCGCGCTCAAGGTCAAGCCCGAAGATGATATCGCTCGGCAATTACGGCGTACTGGGATAGTCCCCGGAACGGGGCTGAGCCGACTGATAGGCTTATCCTCGTCACAGCAAAGCCACAGTATGTAAAAGGATTTTTGTGGGATCAGATTTTAATCGGTCTAAACCGTAGACTTACCTAACTGTTCGCGCCATCATCGCACGGCGTTAGGAAGTCTTCTGCCATCCCATGGTGATGCCTTCCAATCAACTCCCTGCAAGCCGCTCCGCCCAAAAGGAAAACATATGGACTATCAGGGAAAGTTTGATGAAGCGCTTGAAGCTTTGACGCTGGAGGGGCGTTACCGGATTTTTGCAGACATCCTGAGAAGACGGGGAGAGTTTCCAATCGCGGTTCACCATACGGGGAAGGGGTCACGCCCCATAACAGTATGGTGCTCGAACGACTACCTCGGTATGGGCCAGCACCCAGCCGTACTTCGCGCCATGCACGAAGCTATCGATAAAGCGGGGGCCGGCTCCGGCGGAACGCGTAATATATCGGGTACAACTCATTATCATGTCGAGCTGGAGACCGAACTCGCGGAATTACACGGCAAGGAGGCTGCCCTTCTATTTACCTCCGGCTATGTCTCGAACGAGGCGACGCTTTCCACACTTGTAAAACTGCTCAAGGGGGCGGTCATCTTCTCGGACGAGAAAAATCACGCCTCGATGATCGAGGGTGTGAGGCAAGGCGGCGGCCCAAAGCGGATTTGGCGTCATAACGATCTCGACCATCTCGAAAGCCTTCTTAAGGATTATGATGTGGATACGCCGAAAATCATCGCGTTCGAATCCGTATACTCGATGGATGGCGACTTCGCCCCGATTGGAGCAATTTGCGATCTTGCGAAAAAATACAATGCCTTGACCTATCTCGATGAGGTTCACGCCGTCGGCATGTACGGGCCTCGCGGCGCAGGCGTCGCGGAGCGCGACGGGGCGATGAACGAAGTCGACATCATCGAGGCGACCTTAGCCAAGGGCTTCGGACTGATGGGCGGCTACATCGTATCTACCGCCGTCTGTATTGACGCGATCCGGTCTTATGCCCCGGGCTTCATTTTCACGACCTCACTCGCACCCGTCATTGTCGCCGGGGCGCTGGCCAGTCTACGCCATCTCAAATCGAGCCAAGATGAACGCATACTCCATCAAGCGCGCGCGCGAGCCTTGAAGGAGCGGCTCGCCATCGAAAATTTGCCTGTCATGCACACGCCAAGTCACATCGTCCCGGTGCTTGTGGGTGATCCCATGGAATGCAAGGGACTTACCGACGCCCTTCTCGAACGCTTCGGTATCTATGTGCAGCCGATCAACTATCCGACCGTCGCCCGCGGCACCGAACGAATCCGGCTTACCCCAGGGCCAATGCACAGCGAGGAGCAGATGGAAAGGCTTGTCTTTGCGCTGCGCGCACTTTGGGCGGAGATGGGATTGCGAACGGGCAGCGAATGGTGCCAAGTCTGGCGGGGACAGATCGCGATCGCGGGCAATTTCGACCTGGGCATATCCGCAGGCGGCTAGAGCTACATCCGCTCCCTCTCAGCCGGAACTCGTGTCTATAAGGCAGTCGATTCCGCAGGTGTTAGGAGCGATTATCGCGGCAGAACTTTAAAGATCACTCGCCAATAAAAAGCGGACGGGCTTTATCGCAGCTTTGGCTTTTGGCTCGGGCCGCTCCCGGCATATTAACCTTCAATCTGCACCTGGCCTTTATTGACGTTCGCGGCAACCGAAGATAGTCCTGATTGACTTCAGGACGAGGCTGAGTACTGTCGCGGACCATGGTTTGGCTCGTGTTTGCAGTCTTGACGGCTTGCGTAATCTTAGTGGTAACGCGTCCACTTCGACGGACAGTCGCGCCGGCTGGAAACAGCCTTTCCGAGATAGAAGCGTACAAGCTGCAGTTCCATGAACTTTGCCGGGATGAAGAGCGGGGCACACTCAGCAAGGAGGAAGCGGAGCAGACTCGAACGGAGATCTCCCGGCGCCTCTTGAAGGCCGGCCGGCAAAGCCACTCCGTCCTAGCTGGCACAAGCACCGTAAGCGCAAACACGATCTTCATCGCATTAGCTTCTGTGATCGCGCTGGGCGCGGCCGGCCTCTATGCAGAATTCGGCAGTCCCGGCTTCCCGGATCAGCCCCTGGAAGCGCGTCTGAACGCACCGATCGAAAAGCAACCAATTGAAATTCAAATCGCAAATGTAGAGCACCGTCTGCGCGTCAATCCCAATGACGCGTTGGGCTGGTCTGTCATCGCCCCTGTCTATTTCAGGCTCGGTCAATTCGAAAAAGCCGCAAATGCCTTTCGAAAATCGATTGAATTGAGCGGTGAAGACGAAAACAAGCTTCTTGGTCTTGCCGAGGCGCTAACCTTTGCCAATAACGGCAGCATCCCCGACGAGGCCAAACCAGTGCTCGATGCCGCGATCGCGCTGAATCCCAAATCGCTTCGCGGCCGCTTCTGGCTGGCGATCCGCAATGAGCAGGAAGGCAACAAAAGCGGGGCGGAGCACGTCTACCAAGAAATGCTGAGCGAAAACCCGCCGCAGACCTGGAAAACAGTCATCAACGAGCGCCTTGCCGCTTTGAGCAGCGGACCAACTACCGCTGCCGGTGGAACCTCGGGCCAACAAGGTTCGAACGCGGTGACGCAGGGTGGCCAGGGCGCGATGATCCGCGGCATGGTCAGCCGGCTCGCCGCACGGCTTAAAGAAAACTCGGCTGATTTAGATGGGTGGCTAAGGCTCATTCGTTCTTATGCAGTGCTGAACGAGACTGAAAAGGCGCAGGAGGCCGCGGCAACTGCGAGAAAGCAATTTGCCTCAGACAGCCCCGCGCTTGAGCAAATCGATGGATTGGCGCGAGAGGTAGGCTTGGAAGCGGCGAACGGCAGCGGAGTAACGCCCACTTTAAACAGCGGCACTACTCCTACGGAAGCCTCCGGCGAACAAGGTTCGAGCGCAGAGACCGAGAGCCACCAGGGCGGACCCGTGCGCGGCATGGTCGATCGGCTTGCCGCGCGGCTTAAAGAAAATGCTGCGGATTTAAATGGCTGGCTGATGCTCATACGCTCTTACGCAGTCTTGAATGAGAATGAGAAGGCGCGGGAGGCTGCAGCGACGGCAAGAAAGCAATTTGCCTCGGACAGTCACGCGCTTGAGCAGATCGAGGCGTTGGCGCGAGAGGCAGGCCTAGAAGCTCCGATCGGCACCGCAGGAAAGTCTACTTTGAACGGCGGCCCTGCTTCCATGGAAGCCTCAGGCGAACAAGCTTCGAATGCAGTGGCGCAGGGTGGCCAGGGCGCGATGATCCGAGGCATGGTCAGCCGGCTTGCCGCACGCCTAAAAGAAAACGCGGCCGATTTGGATGGGTGGCTACGACTCATACGCTCCTACGCTGTATTGAATGAGAATGACAAGGCGCAGGAGGCTGCTGCAACTGCGAGAAAACAATTTGCCTCCGATGGTAAGGCCCTTCAACAAATCGAGGCTTTGGCGCGA
>JBAUNL010000906.1:0-6461 GCA_049579205.1 Rhodomicrobium sp.
CTATCAGCTCGCCCGGGAACAAGTCCAACCATGAGCGCAGATTCAAAGCCGGCCGTTTCATATTGGCACCTTTGGACCGATGAGCACGGCGCCAGCCGTCAAACACATTGCGAGATGACGGAATTCCAGAAAGCCCCCATCCAGCCTGAATCGGCTCCGCAATGGATCGGCACGCAGACCAAGGGTAACGCCACCGTCTTCGTCACAGTCCTGCCACCGGGGTGGGTCGGGGAGTGGCATGAGAATCCGAAGCCCCAATGGATCCTCCCAATGTCAGGACGCTGGTTCGTCGAATCCATGGACGGTCAGCGGGTTGAAATGGGAGCGGGAGAGCTCTCCTTTGGCGAGGATCAGAACACGCGCAAGGTAGACGGAAGGAAGGGGCACCTATCCGGCACCGTTGGAGATGAACCGGCTGTCCTCATGATTGTGCAGTTGGAGGCTATAGCAGGACCATCCTCTCCATGCAGGTTCAGGTGATTCATGGATGGGTTCGAAATTTGCAATCGGCGCTTCGACCGGTACATTCTCTCCAATGCGCGGTTGGAAATATTGGCTTCTGGCTTTCGCTGGATCGAAGGTCCGGTCTGGATGGGCGATGCAGGCTGCCTTCTATTTGAGGACATCCCAAACGACCGCACCATGCGCTGGATCGAGGGTCAGGGCGTCTCGGTGTATCGCGCGCCCTCCAATTATGCGAATGGACAGACGCGGGACCGGCAGGGCCGCCTCATTTCCTGCTCGCATCGCGGCCGCTGCATCTACCGGACCGAATATGACGGCCGGGTTACGACCTTGGTCGACAGGCACGATGGCAAGCGCCTGAACTCTCCCAACGATGTCGTCGTGAAATCGGATGGCTCCGTCTGGTTCACCGATCCGCTCTACGGAATTGCCAACGATTATGAGGGCGGACGGCAGAGATCGGAGCAGCCGCCTGCTGTTTATCGCCTAGAGCCGGAAAGCGGTGAGATCCGGATTGTGGCCGGGGACTTCGACGGACCTAACGGGTTGGCGTTCTCCCCGGACGAGCGCCTGCTCTACATCGCGGAATCGGGCGATCAGAACCAGGACAATCCAAAACAATACATTCGCGTGTTCGAGGTCCAGCCGGATGGCTCAACGCTTAGGGGCGGAAACATCTTTCACAAGATCGAGCCGGGATTCTGCGATGGCATGCGAGTGGATGAGGACGGGAATATATGGAGCAGCGCGGCTGACGGGGTGCACTGCATCAGTCCGGAGGGTGAATTGCTGGGGAAGGTCTTTGTGCCGCACGTGGTTGCGAACGTGACGTTTGGGGAGCTCATGAAAAATCGGCTTTTCATCGGGGGTTCCTACACTCTTTACGCCATCTATCTCAATACACGGGGCATCCAGACGCCATGAACCTCGTGCAAAGCCTATCGCGTATCCGTCTGATCTGCCGCGACGCCGAAGCTTTGAGGGCCTTCTATCAAGCCGCATTTGGATTCGCGCAGATCTATGAAACGTCGATGGGCGGGGACGCTCTCACTTCACTTCTCGGCATTCCAGGCGCGACCGCGCGCATCACCGGGCTGCGCCTTGGCGGTCAAAGGATCGAGCTCGCCTGCATTCAGCCACAAGGCGAGCCCTACCCCGCAGATGTCGCAGCGTGGAGTCCTCTGTTCCAGCATTTCGCCATCGTTGTTTCAGATATGGCGGCTGCCTTTGCCCGGCTTTCGGCGCAAACGGGCTGGAAATCGATTTCAACGGAAGGGCCTCAGGCGCTGCCAGCTTCTTCAGGCGGCGTGATCGCGTATAAATTCCGCGACCCCGAGGGCCACCCGCTTGAGCTGATTGCTTTCCCTTCGAACGCCGTTCCGGAGCAATGGCAAAGGTCCCCGGCTAACGGCTTCCTCGGAGTCGATCATTCCGCGATTTCCGTCGCCGAAACCTCCCGAAGCGTCGAATTCTATCGCCGGCTTGGATTGCAGCGAGCTGGGGGGTCGTGGAACACCGGTTCAGCTCAGGATAGGCTTGACGATGTCAAGGGAGCAGTTGTCGAGGTAACAGCTCTGGCCCCGCTGGAAAGGACCCCTCACGTCGAGCTGCTCTGCTATCACGGGGACTTAGACCGGCATTCGATTTCTCCCGGCATCAGCGATGTCGCGTCCACACAGCTTGTCCTGCTCGTGGAAAGCAGCGCTGCGTTGGACGTACTTTGCGCTCAAAATACCGATGCTCTGTTCTCAGGGCCGGTGTCATTTGAAAATGGCGCGGCGCGCGCAATAATGCGCGACCCGGATGGTCATTGGCTTTGCCTCGAAGCGCTGCATTGACTTAAGGCAGCACTAACCCCCCGTTGCAAAGCCAGGATAAAGGGTCATCCCGCCATCAACGAAAAGCGTGGCTCCCGTCACATGATCGGCAGCATCTGAGGTAAGCCAGACGGCAGCGAGGTCGATATCGTCTGGCTCCCCGCGCCGCCCTTCGAAGCGGCGTAATTGGCGTGGCCCGCCCGGGGTATTTCCTGATGGACGGAACTCATGCCCGCGGCGGCCGAGACGTTCGCCACGACGCCGCGCTGCTTGAATTCGCGGGCGGCTTCCCTCGTGCAAAGTTGTCCTGTAAGGTTGACGCTGATTACCTTGTTCCACGGCTCCGGTGTCATCTCGTCGAAGGGCGAATCGCGCTGAAATCCAGCGTTACTGACGACCACATGCAAGGTCCCAAAATGATCGGTCGCGTAGGAAAACATGGAGACTACGTCGTCTTCTCGGCTAACATCTGCTTTGACAATGGTGTGCCGGCCCATTTTCTCAATTTCATGGGCGACGTCCTCGGCTGCGGAAGGGTCGACCAATAGTTGACGGCAACATCTGCCCCCGCAGCGGCCAATCCCATCGCGAAGCCTTCCCGATTCCAGAGTTAGCGCCCGTGACAATCCAAGGCTGTCCCCGAAGGATAAGCCAGTCGGCAGGCGCTGGGGGGTTTTTAGCGTTCTCCGAAGTTTGATGAGCTTTCGCGAAGTGGTGACCGGCCCCAGACGCACTAAGACTCGACGATATCTTTCTGTAGAAGGTTGCCCTGTTCAATCCAGGTTTTGCGCTCAACGGCCTTCGCGTCGCCGCGTAACACCTCGAACTTTGTTTCATCGCCTTCACGCCAGAATCTTATATCGAACCGTTGTCTCGCTGCGCGAATGTCAATGAGTGTGATGTCGGGGAGCCAAGCGGGCAGTGTCGGATCAAGGTACAGTTTACCGTTTGGCGCGTCTGCGCTGAAGCCCAGCATCGCTTTCATCAAGTGGAAGACTGCGCCCGCGGCCCAGGCTTGCGGCACATTAGCGCCGATATATTGAACTGGAAACGCCCTTTCGCTCTCTTCCGCCGCGGTATCTTGTTCCGCCACAGTATAGAGTTCGGGCAGACTGTTCATCCGGAATTCACTTCCCGCCGCGCTAATGTCGCGCGCGATGCGTGCGGCTTCGGCACCGAAACCATAGCGTTTGAAGCCGACGGCGATTATGCCGTTATCGTGCGGCCAAACCGAGCCAGTCTGATAGTTATAGGGGTTGAACGCTGGATTTCCGGACGAAAGGGTCCGGATGCCCCACCCGCTCCACATGTCTGGCGCCATCAATCGGGAAACCACCTTGGCCGCGCGGTCAGGGGGTACAATGCCCGACCAAAGGCAATGGCCCGGATTGGACGCGATGGTCAGAACCTTCTTTTTTTCGCCGTCGAGGGCGTAGGCGTAATAGCCGATGTCGTCATCCCAAAATACTTCGTTGAATTGCTTAAATAGTTTTGCCGCCTTTCGGCGAAGACCCTGCGCGCGCGCAGGTTTTCCGAGTTCATCGAAGACCGCCGCCATGCGAATCCAGGCGTCATAGACGTAGCCCTGTAATTCACAAAGCGCCTTCGGCCCCTTGACCAGCGAACCGTCGGGGTGCATGACACAATCGCCGGAATCCTTCCAGCTCATGTTCTCGTACCCAACCGGGGAGCGCGTCTGATACTCCTGAAATCCGTCCCCATCGCGGTCGCCATACTTATCGATCCAATCAAGACATCCTTCCGCCGTATCCAAATGCTGTTCCAGAAGTGTCCGGTCGCCCGTCGCGCGCCAGGTGGCATGCAGCAACACCAGATAAAGCGGCGTGGCGTCCGCAGTTCCGTAATAGGGGGTGTGCGGAATGCGCTTGAAATGCGCGAGTTCTCCGTAGCGTAACTCGTGGTGTATTTTGCCCGGCTCCGCATCGCGATAATCATCTTCCGTCTTCGCCTGAAGGGAGCCGAGGATTTCGAGCGTGCTCCGGGCGAACTCAGGATAAATGAGAAGGTTTTGTAGCGAGACAATCAGGCTATCCCGGCCGAATGGCGCAACGAACCAGGGCACGCCGGCGGCCGGCAAGAATACGACGTGATCGCTGCCGGGCAAAGGAAGGCGGAGCGCGGGAATATCTTCAAGGGCTTGACGGTAAAGCCGGTAGAATTCCTCATTGCTAGTGTGGATCTTCAACACGGTCTCGAGCCAATCCGACATCGATCCAGCGTTGCTCGAGTGATGGCTGCTGCCGGCGCATTCCTTCGGGGGCGCGAACTCCTGCTTTCCATCCCCGAAAGTGTAGAGGAGGCAACAACGCCAAACTTCACCGGGACCGAGTTTGACTTCAAAACTGAGCCGGCCATTTGCGTAGACCGCTCTTGGCTGATCGGGGGCCAGAGTTACCTTCAATGATCGGGCGAAGTCAGCGTTAGTATAGCAGGTGGAAAATTCCTGCTTTTGTTGCGACCACTCCGTCGTGATGCGCCCACGGCTTACAATGCGTCCAGATTTAACCTCAAAAATATCTGCGAAATCGCAGCGTATCGCGACCTCGAGCTGGAAACGCACCGGCTTCAGATTATTGTTTGTAATCTTGAAGTCTTCGTGCATGCCACCGCTGAGCCACCGGTTGATAACGAAGCCCAGGGTGCGCGGCGCAATCTCGCCGTCTTCCGTAACGATAGTTTGGTTGGTGAGGTAGGCGCGTGAGCTGAAATAGTTGACAGCACCGCCGTTCAGTAGCGTCCAAGGTTCTCTATTGGCGTAGATATTCCAACTGCTCAGAACCCTCGTGTCTAGGAAATAAAGGCCCTTGTCGCTTGGCGAATTGATTTGTCCATCGAGTTCGGTAACGAGAATCGTTCGCCCCTGATGGATCGAGGTCTGTGGAGGGCCCACTTGAACCTTGAACGGCATGGTGTAGTCTTTCTCGCAATTATGCGAAATGGCGCCGCGTGCGACTCCCCGAGCAGGTCCGATTTCATCCAAACATCAATGCCCCTTGGGATCTATCACCTGACTCTCCAGAAGGTTGCGTCGCTTAATAAGCTCAGGTTCGCGACGACGGGTCATTGGAGAACACAGAGATCGTTATCGCCGCCAATAACAGAGCGGTCCCTACAACAAGGGGAGTTGTTAACGTACAATCTGCGAGTGGCGATTGTGTTCCGCATTCGCTAAGGGGAAACCAAAGCTTGGTTACGTCTAGGCCCGCTTGGTGGCGCCAGCCTGCGCGGCGGGCAGAGCATAACCTTGAGCGTCTAAATAAACCAAAAGGAGCTGTTGAGCTCCCCTGGCCAGTAACCCCGCTTGCGCGGGTACCGGACGTCCAAAGCGCCGCATGGCGTTCTACAAAGCCCGGCATTTGAAACCGCGAACGATAGAACGCCTCTTAGGCCCGGGCGGTAAGGCGAGATCACGCGCGGGATGAGGCAAACGAAGTGTGAGCGCAGCGCTGCTGACGAACTCAGGGGTGCATGATGTGTCCAAAGGGCTACCCTTCGGCAATTTGCCGCCCCGGCGAATGCCGGTAACCGCTCAGTCTTCCTGGAGCCACCGCGATGCCTATGACTATGCTCCGATTCAAGGGACCTACTGGATGCAGTCACGTCATATTATGTAGGAGCAGACTCTGATGACCGCGCCGCTCATCGTTCACGATCTTGCAGAGCTCGGGGAAGACTGGCTGGAAAGCCATCATCGTCCATTTATTTCCAAGTGGCACCGCACGGTGGGATTCGTCCTGCGCCACGGCGTCGTTCGCGGTTGGCATTGACGCTCTCGGAACGCGAGGAAGGTATCCAGGGACATTGTGGCGCATCAATCGGCGCACCCGAGCGGGGCTTCTTGACTCGGCGCCGGCCGCAATTCCAGTTCTAGGCTGCGAGCGCATCAGGCTCCTCGCTATCGTTACACCTGCCGTCCCAAAAATAAAACCCCCCGCCACCGCGTTCATTATGAACCTCGTCCTGAGCCGGGAATAAGAGCGTGATCGGGCCTTGTCTCGCCAGCGCGCGCAGCCGGAGCCTTAGAGCGTTTCATAACCGAATCCGACTGATTGAGTCGCCGCGCGCATGGGATTCCGCTCGGGATTCGAAGCAGTTATATGGAAGGGTCATGATTCGTTTGCGGGGGCAAGATCATGACGGCGATAGCATCGCATTTGA
>JBAUNL010000907.1:0-1689 GCA_049579205.1 Rhodomicrobium sp.
CAGCAGTAATCTTCCTGCGCTCGCCCGAAAGCTGGCGTATCCAGTTCGTCCGATCCGGGAGGCTAAAATCGGGTTCGCCAATCGCCGCGAGAGCAATCGAGGGATGACAGGCCAAGGCGACGTCGCACGCAAAATGGGTACCGATCACGCCCGGGTCGGAATGAATGTGGATGAACGTCATTTGTGGGCGCACGAGCCTGGGATAGGTGTAATTCTGAGTTGTGATGTCAGAGAGACGTGCACCGGCGCAAAGCAGCAGATCGCACTCTTGCAACGCCGCCATTTGACTGTCTGGATTGGATAGGCCCATATCACCGGCATAGAGTGGATGAGCGTTTGGCAGCAGATCCTGGCACCGGAAAGACACGATACTTGGCACATTCCAGGCCTCAAGAAAGGCGAGAAGCTGGACGCGCGCCGCCGGGGTGTCGATGCCGCTACCAGCCAACACTAGCGGCCTTTGCGCGCTTGACAACAGTGCACGGACCTTCTCGACTGAAGCGGCATCAGGTGCCGCGGCCGGGCGCGCCTGCGGCAGCACAGCCTGCGTTGCGCAATCTGACGTAAGGACGTCTTCGGGTATGGCGATGACCACAGGTCCAGGGAGCCCCGTTGTTGCCATGTGTACTGCCCTAAGCAAGGTCTCGGCCATGCGCTCGGGACTGGTGACCTCAGCGGTCCACTTTGCGATCTTCCCAAACATGTGGCCGTAGTCGATTTCCTGAAAGGAATCGCGCCGGACATCTTGAGCGGCGACCCGCCCAATGAACAGGATAAAGGGCACCGCATCTTGTTGGGCCGTGTGAACGGATATGGCGGCGTTACTTGCACCCGGCCCCCTACTGACCATGGCTACACCAGGGCGGCCGGTCAGCCTCGCGTCAGCCAAGGCCATGAACCCGGCTCCGGCCTCATGGCGGCAGACGACAAGATCGACGTCGCTGCGTCCGTAAAAGGCGTCGAGAAGCCCGAGATAGCTCTCGCCTGGCACGCAGAACACGCGATCGATCTGGTGCGCCGCAAGAGTTTCAACGATTAGTTGTCCCACCGTGGTCATGCCGGACTCCCAATGAATCGCCAAATGACTTCGCCCGCAAGCATCAGTTGTACTCAAACTAGAGTTCGTGATCTCGCCTGAAAGTAGCCCACGGGTCTGTGCGATACACGTGCGCGCGCAAACTGGGAGGGCATCCGGAACGGCGAGGCGCGCCGCTCCAGGCACAGTGCGCCACCCAAGTCGGAGATGACCGAATGGCTTCTACGATGCTTGCTCAACTCTTCCATCGATGAATTTGGCAAGGTGTTTCGAAAGCTGCCGTGCGTGGCTGAATGGCAATCCATGCTTGGTGCCTGGCACAATGAGGAGTTCCGAACTCGGAATCATCTCCTTCAGCCTTGCAAAATAGCTCGGAGCGATGAACGGGCTCGAATCCGGACCGATAATTAGAAGCGGCACGCTCAAGCGCCCCAGATCCGAAGTCAAATCGGCTGCCGCCAGCATCTCTCCGAGCCCGATGACTATGTGGGACTTCGACTTGACCTGTTCGGCGGCGAACCATGTGAGCGCGTCTGCCTCGCCCTGACCTTTGGAAAACCGGTGCGCCATCATCTGCTCAGACCAGCCGGTAATCCCCAATTTCTCGAATTCGGCGCGCCAGACGGCGATCTGACCAACGCCTTGCCCCTGAT
>JBAUNL010000908.1:0-5675 GCA_049579205.1 Rhodomicrobium sp.
GTGCATATTGGCCTCCCCGAAGCGATTGGCATTCGGAATATCATGCAGCCGGACTATGGGGACGCGGTCGAAGTAGCATCGGGGGAACTGCCGGTGTTCTGGGCATGCGGGGTCACGCCGCAGGCGATGATCGAGAAGGCGAGGCCGGAGTTTGCGATAACGCATGCGCCGGGGTGCATGTTGGTGACTGACCGCAAAAACGTAGACATGGCTGCGTTTTGATGCGTGGTGGGAATGATGAACCGTGGGGGAGTGACATGGATCGCAGGCAGGTTTTGAAACTGGCTGCCGCTGGTGCGGCGACATTGGCAAGCTGGCGGGCATTTGCGGAGCCCTTAGCCGAAGTCAAAATCGGCGCCATCTATCCGCTTACTGGATCGAACGCCCAGATCGGTGTGGACGCCAAACATGCGATGGAAACGGCGGCCGAGATCGTGAACGGGGTCTATGATATCGATCTGATCACCGCAAAACAGGCCGGGCTTCAGGGCCTCGGCGGCGCCAAAGTAAAGCTCGTTTTTGCCGATCACCAGGCAGACCCACAGAAAGGCCGCGCGGAGGCGGAGCGCCTCATAACTCAGGATCAGGTTTGCGCCATCGTGGGGGCGTACCACTCATCGGTTTCAGCCACCGTCAGCCAGACCTGCGAACGCTACGAAATCCCGTATCTCGCGGCAGACAGTTCCTCTCCGAGCCTCCATAGAAGAAATCTCAAATATTTTTTCCGCGCGGCAGCGCATGACGAGATGTTTTCCGCGGCCATGTTCGATTTCATGGATTCACTAAAGAAGCAGGGCAAGCCAATCAACTCGCTGGCGTTGTTCTACGAGGATACGATCTTTGGGACCGACTCCTCGAACGTGCAGCGCAAACTGGCGGGGGAACGCGGTTATAAAGTCGCCGGCGACGTTAAATACAAAGCGAACTCGCCTTCCCTGACCTCCGAAGTTGAGCAACTGAAGTCGGCTGACGCGGATGTGCTCATGCCGTCGAGCTACACGACCGATGCTATCCTCCTGGTGAAGACCATGTCGGAGCTTGGTTATGCTCCGAAAAACATGATCGCGCAGGCGGCGGGTTTCTCGGAGAAGACGGTGTTCGACACGGTCGGCGACAAGCTCGACGGCCTCATTTCGAGGGCCAGTTTCGCGATTGATCTGGCTAACAAGCGGCCGTCGATCAAGGTCGTAAACGATATGTTCAAGGCGCGCGCGGGCCGCGATCTCAATGACAATTCGTCCCGGCAATTCACGGCATTGCTCATCCTTGCCGATGCGATTGATCGTGCCAAAGCCGTAGACGGGCCAAAAATACGAGCGGCTTTGTCCGAGACGGACATTCCCGGGGAAAAGACGATCATGCCTTGGACGCGGGTGAAATTCGGCGCAGATGGCCAGAACCCCTATGCCGATCCGGTTCTCATTCAATATCTGGGCAAGAAGTTTGTCACTGTCTTCCCCGCAGCGCTCGCTGCTTCACCAGCGAAGTGGCCGATGAAAAGCTAGCCTGCTTTTATGACGGGAGAAGCTCTAGCTCAGATATTTGCAAGCGGGCTTCTGACCGGGCTTATCTACGCCTTGGTAGCCGTGGGGTTGTCGCTGATCTTTGGCCTCATGGATGTTGTGAACTTCGCCCATGGCGAGTTCCTCATGCTTGCCATGTACGCGACCTTTGGGCTTTGGGCTGTAACGGCGCTCGATCCGGTGCTGCTGATTCCTATTAGCGCCGCTCTCCTGTTTGCCTGGGGCTCACTCGCCTATCTCGGTGCAGTGCGGTATGCGATGCGATCGCGCGCAAACGCAGGGATGGTGCAAATCTTCTCGACATTTGGCCTTGCCATTCTCATGCAAGGTGCGGCGCAATATCTGTTCACGCCCGATTACCAGAGTATTTCGAAATCCTGGCTCGGTGGCAAAACGCTGTCCATCGCAGGCATCTTCCTTCCGATGCCTCAAGTGTTTGGAGGAGTGGTTTCTCTAGCCGTTTTCCTAGGCCTTTATCTCCTCCTGAGCAGGACAGATTTCGGGAAGGCGCTCGAAGCAACGAGGGAGGATGCTGGTGCTGTCGCGCTGGTCGGCATCGACAAAAACCGTGTTTTCACTCTGGGATGGGGTCTTGGGGCCGCACTCACGGGGATTGCTGGGGCCGTGCTTGCAGTCTTTTACTACGTTCATCCCCAAGTTGGCGCGACCTTTGCTCTAATCTCGTATGTTACAGTTGCACTTGGCGGATTCGGCAGCATTTTTGGCGCGCTCGCTGCGGGGATCATAGTTGGATTGACAGAGGCTGCGACGACGCTTGTGCTGCCGTCTTCGATGAAATCTGTTGGGATTTATGCCCTCTATCTAGCGGTCATCTTCGTCAGGCCTAGTGGCCTGTTCGGTAGGCTCTAACATGGATGCAACTTTAGCGGCGGTCGCAGAAGCAGAAACCCCTTCGGCAACATTGCTGAGAGACGTAGCAGCGCGACGGCTCCGCCAGGCTGTGATCGCCGTTGCGGTCTTTTCGGCAATCGCTGCAATTCCGTTCGCGATTAAGGATGTCTATCTCCTCAACGTCCTGGTCCTGCTGCTAATTTACGCGGCGATGTCACAGGCTTGGAATATCCTTGGCGGATATTGCGGCCAGATCTCGCTTGGAAATGGACTGTATTTCGGCGTTGGCGCCTACGCTGCCAGCGTTCTATTTGTCAACTACGGCATAACCCCTTGGGCTGGGATTGCACTTGGCGGCGTCCTGTCCGCGGCGATGGCACTCTTGTTAGGCTACCCATGCTTTCGGCTCAAGGGCCATTATTTCAGCATCGCGACAATCGTTATCGCCGAAATCGGGCTTCTTCTCGTTCACAACTGGGACTTTGTCGGCGGCGCACTTGGCATCCAATGGCCTATCAGCTCACGGAGCTGGTGGACCCTACAATTCGGCAGAGACAAGGTCCCGTATTTTTATCTCGCCCTCGCGCTAGCCGTTTTGACCTGGACTAGCACTTTTCTGATTGAGGACACGCGCGCCGGCTATTGGTGGCGGGCCGTGAAAGATAATCCTGACGCCGCCGAAAGCCTGGGTGTCGATGTTTTCTGGTCAAAAATGACGGCAGCAGCACTCTCCGCATTCTTTACTGCGGCAGGCGGAGGTCTCTATGCTGCTTTCGTATCCTATATCGATCCGGAAAGCGTCATGAGTTTTCGCTTTTCGCTGCTGTTTGCTTTGCCGGCAGTTCTCGGCGGGATCGGAACGCTTTGGGGGCCGCTGGCGGGTGCGGCGATTTTGATTCCGCTGACAGAATTTACACGCAGTTACCTGGGAGGCTCCGGAAGCGGAGCCGATCTCATTATTTATGGCGCACTCATCATGTCGATCGCGCTGATAAAGCCCGAAGGGTTGCTAAGCATCTTCACCAGGGCGCCTGCGAATTGGAAAAGATCATGACGGGCCGTGATCTTCTTGAATTGGATGGAATTACCAAGCAGTTCGGCGGACTTGCCGCCAATTCCGGCATATCCATCCGTGTCCGTCAGGGCGAACTTTTGGGCTTGATCGGGCCGAATGGGGCTGGCAAGTCAACCCTGTTCAATATTATTGCCGGAAGCTATCCGCCTACTTCAGGCAAGATCATCTTCGATGGGATAGACATTACCCGTGCTTCGGCTGCCGGCCGCTGCGCACTCGGGATCGCGCGAACATTCCAAGTGCCGAAGAGCTTTGAGTCGATGACAGTCCTCGACAATGTCACAGTCGGCGCATTCGTGCGCGCCGCAGGATCGAAGGCAGCCCGGCAAGCTGCCATAGAAGCATTGGAGTTTACGGCTCTCGCTTCGCGGGCTGCGGTGCCAGCCAGTGAGCTGACCCCACCTGAGCGTCGCCGTCTTGAGATGGCCCGTGCACTTGCCACAAAACCGAAGCTCCTGCTGCTGGACGAGGTTCTGACCGGCTTGACCCCCTCCGAAGCTGCAAAGGGTGCCGAGCTGGTCCGGAAGATACGCCAACATGGAATTACGATCATCATGGTGGAGCACGTGATGGAGGTGGTTATGCCTCTCGTGGAGCGGGTGATCGTACTCGATCTTGGCTCGGTTCTTTTTGAAGGCGCGCCTGATGAGGTGGTGCGAGACCCTTCCGTGATTAGAGCCTATCTTGGGGACCGCGCGCGTGCTGCTTGAACTCGCGAATGTAACAACGGCATATCGCGGCCTGGTTGCCATTTCGGATGTTTCCCTGTCCTTGGAAGCGGGTCAAATTGTTGCTGTCGCCGGCGCAAATGGTGCCGGGAAATCGACGCTACTAAAGACCATCGCCGGGCTGGAAACCCCTCGCCATGGCTCCATTGTCTTCGATGGACAACGCATCGATGGACTGCTCCCTCATCTGATAACCGCGCTTGGGATCGCTTATGTTCCCGAAAATAGACGGCTCTTTCCGCGGCTATCCGTGTCGGACAATTTGAGGCTTGGCAGTTATCTACACCGGAAGCTGCCCGGCCGCGACGCTCCGCTTGAACAAGTATTTAGCCTCTTCCCGCGCCTGGAAGAGCGCCTTTCTCAGCGTGCCGAAACGCTATCGGGCGGGGAGCAGCAGATGCTCGCTATTTCACGGGCGCTTATGACCCGACCTCGCCTCATAATGCTGGACGAACCATCGCAAGGCATAATGCCGAAGCTGGTGGGCGAGATCTTCGACGCCATACTAGCAATCAGAAAGCTTGGCGTAACTGTCTTGCTTGTCGAGCAGCGGCTTGCCGAAGCTTTCTCAATCGCGGACAAGGCCTATGTTCTCCAGACTGGACGGGTTGTGATTTCCGGTAAGGCGGAGGAGGTCGCCTCTGATCCAGAAGTTCGAAGAGCTTATCTCGGACTCTAGGCCGCAAGGGAGCGCTGCTACGCGACTCGAAGGAGGGTGCGCGAAAGCAGTGCCAGAGCGTAAAACTCAGCTGGGCCCCTTTCTTTCCGGTATTTCCACCTCATGCGCCGGCGCGCCTCACGCACTAGTCGCAGCTGCTCGGGCGGCGGATCGGGACAATGCATAAGCGACGGGAACCCAATCCGATAGTGAACAGCGGGACGGTCTAGAAAAACAGCGCCACACTGTCTCATCATGCGCAAGAAAAAATCTGAGTCTTCCAGCAGACGCATTTGCGGATCAAAACCGCCAATCCGTTCAAGGCATTCCCGGCGCACCACTCCCGCGCTGCAAACAACCATGGCGGGGCCAAACAGCGTGCGGCTCGCAAATGCGAGCCTCTGGCCAAAGCGCCCGCAGGCAGACGCATTCCGGGCGGCGTTGGCGAAGTACTGCTTCTCATGAAGCAGTTGCGCAGGAGGGCAGGAACCAAACGGCTCGACGCGTCCGAACACCAGTCCTACGCCGGGGTGAGCCGCAAATGCAGCCTTCACCGCAGCATAGTGCCCTTGCGGCACAATGTCGTCGTCATCGAGAAAATGAATGAATTGCCCGTTCGCCTTGGGCCAGGCGAGGTTCCTGACTACGCTCGGCTCTCCGCCGGTCGGTCTCGGGTTCAGTTGGTACTGCACGCGCGGGTCGGAGATCGCGCGGACGGAGTCTCGTGCCGAAGCATCGGGACAGTCGTCAACAACAAGAACCTCAAGCGTTACGCCTTCCTGAGTTAAGGCGCTTTTGATTGCGCCCTTCAGCAGCTCAGGTCTGCGATAGGTGGGAAT
>JBAUNL010000909.1:0-3021 GCA_049579205.1 Rhodomicrobium sp.
ATGCTTCCAGCGCGGCCTCCTGACCTGGAGGCAAGGTCTGCACATTACGGGCACCGGCGCGTTTGAGACGCTCGAAAATGGGACGGAACCGGATGGGATCGGAGTCGTAGGCGTAGATTTGCCCCGTGTTTTGCATCTGAGCCGACATGGCGAGCGTTTTTCCGCCAGCTCCGGCACAGATGTCCGCCACTTGCATACGAGGCTGTGGCCCCGCAATAAGCGCCGCAATCTGACTGCCTTCGTCCTGAACCTCGAACCAGCCGCGTCCGTGCGCGGGATCAGCCTCAACATTCGGGGTCCGCGCAGCGGCTTCGCGAGCAGGAAGCCTTACGCCGAGAGGTGAATAGGGCGTTTGAATGGGCGAATGGCGGACAAAGGCTTTCAGGACCTTTTCGCGTGTAGCTTTGAGGCTATTGACGCGTAGATCGACGGGCGCGCGCGTGGAAAGGGCATCGCCCTCGGTGGCTGCGTCTTCGCCGAAAGCTCTCGAGAACGACGCCTGCAGCCACTCCGGGTAGTTACCTCTTATCCATGGCGCCGCTTCGAAGAGATCGGCATTCTCGATGTGCGCTTCTTCCTCGGCGGAAAGAGGTTGCGGGCTGAAATGCTCGCCGCTGCAAAGCGCCCGGATGTCTTGGAGAGAAAGGCCCCAGGAATGGCGAAGCGCAGCCAGCGCGACAGCTCGCGCGCTTTCGCTGCGCATGAGGTAAGCCAAGGATTGCTTGCGCCTGAGCGCATCATAGACAAGATTGCCGATCCAGGCACGGTCGCCCGATCCGGCGAAGCGGTTGCTCCGGCCCCAATCGGCAAGCGTAACGGAAGCACCGCGCCCCCGTTCCATGATCTCATGCAGGATTGAAATCGCCGCTTCTAGCCTCGCTCCCGGCTGCATGAAGAAATCGCGATCGCGCTAAGTTCTTGTGGGGTAGTTTGGCGATTCCCGGGTGATCGTCACGTCATGGGTGTGACTTTCCCGGAACCCTGCGCTTGTGATCTGGATGAACTTGGCCTTCTCCTGCAGCTCGGTAATGGATCTGGCGCCCGTGTAACCCATGGCCGCCCTTAAGCCTCCAACCAGTTGATGGAGCACGCTCGATACCGGGCCCTTATAGGGAACCTGCCCTTCGATGCCCTCGGGGACAAGCTTCAGCGCATCCGCCACTTCGCTCTGGAAATAGCGATCGGCGGAGCCCCGGGCCATTGCGCCAAGCGATCCCATGCCGCGGTAGGACTTATAAGAGCGGCCCTGATAGAGATAGACCTCGCCTGGGCTTTCGTCCGTACCGGCGAGCAGGGAACCAATCATGACGCAGCCGGCGCCTCCTGCTATCGCCTTTGCGATATCGCCCGAATATTTGATGCCGCCATCGGCTATCACTTGCACCTCGGCGCCGGCGGCCACTTTGGCAGCCTCCATCACCGCCGTAAGCTGAGGCACGCCCACGCCCGCGACAACGCGGGTCGTGCAGATGGAACCGGGCCCGATACCGACCTTGATCGCGTCGGCCCCCGCGTCGATCAAAGCCTTCGTACCGTCGGCGGTTGCGACATTCCCCGCGATAACCTGGACGGCATTGGACTGCCGCTTGATCCGGCGCACCGCTTCGAGCACGCGCTCGGAATGGCCGTGGGCCGTATCTACCACGATAAGATCCACGCCGGCATCGATGAGGTGCTCGCTGCGCCGGAAGCCGTCTTCGCCCACCGAGGTCGCTGCCGCAACCCGAAGCCGGCCTTGGTCATCCTTGCAGGCGAAAGGATGCTGCTCGGCCTTCTCGATGTCCTTCACGGTGATAAGGCCGACGCAATGATAGTCGTCGTTGACGACCAGCAGCTTTTCGATCCGGTGCTTGTGCAGAAGGCGCTTGGCGCCCTCCCTGCCAATGCTCTCCTTCACAGTGATGAGCTTGTCCTTCGTCATCAGCTCGCGCACTGGCTGGTTCGGGTTGGTGGCGAAGCGCACATCGCGATTCGTCAGAATGCCCACGAGCTTCCCCTTGCCGCCGCTTCCGTTCGAGGCAGCCTCGACAACCGGGATGCCCGAAATCTTATAAACTTGCATCAGCCTCAGCGCGTCCTTGAGCGTCGCATCCGGTGCAATCGTCACCGGATTAACCACCATGCCAGACTCGAATTTTTTCACCTGCCGGACATGCTGCGCCTGCACTTCAGGCTCAAGATTGCGGTGGATAACGCCGATGCCTCCGGCCTGCGCCATGGCGATGGCAAGCGGCCCTTCCGTAACTGTGTCCATGGCGGACGAGATTATGGGGATATTGAGCTTGATGCTTCTCGTGAGGTTTGTGGTAACGTCAACCTCGGAAGGCAGGACGTCCGACAGGCTTGGCTGCAAAAGGACATCGTCGAATGTTAGCCCCGCGTCGCGCCGGATTATGGCCATTTCAAAAATCCTTGGTGCTCTCTCGCACCGGTCAGATGCATTGTTTTGGGATGTAGCATCCCGATCTTTGTCTGTAAAATGTGGGTTTGGTCTTTCCCTGTCCAGCCGTGGCCGAAGGCTCTATATTTGTAAGATCTCAAATGCCTGCGCTAAGCGCCGTAATCTACCTACTTTGGGTTATCGTAATTCGCCAACATTTGCCCATGGCTCAATGCCGCTCCGCAAGTCATAAGGATGATGAAAATGGACCTGCATGAACTAGCGCCCGGCCTGACGGTAAGCGGCCAAATCGAAGAGAGCGACATCCCACTCCTTGCCGCGAAAGGCGTTCGCGCCATCATTTGCAACCGCCCCGACGGCGAGGCTGAAGGACAGCCGCCTTTTAGCAAAGTGCAGGCGGCTGCTGCGGCCAACGGGATCAAGGCGGTCTACATGCCGGTGAGATCCAACGCTATAACCGATGCAGATGTGCGGGCGTTCGCACAAGCCCTCGACGAACTGCCGAAGCCGATGATCGCCTATTGCCGGTCAGGCACACGCTGCACTGCGCTATGGGCGCTCGGCGAGACGGGCAAACGCCCTGTTGGCGACATCCTCCTACAAGCCCAAAAGGCGGGATA
>JBAUNL010000910.1:0-21370 GCA_049579205.1 Rhodomicrobium sp.
GCATACAAAGCTCCTATTGTGAGTGAGGTTGACGCCTCATTCTCAATCGGAGCCATCGGCTTGCCTTGACGATTTAAAAAGAATACTGCCCGTGACGCAGCGGCCTACCGCGACAGCGGTTTCGTTCATCGACCCTTCTCGGACGAATGTGGGCATCCGGCGCGGATGCTCGCGATAAATCTATCTAATTTAAGGTCTAAATCTCCGCAGCAGGCCGAATGCCGACCTTCCCAGCTAAAACGGCCTCGTCCGCAATTCGGGGACAAGCGGAATTGAAGCTCGTATCAGAGACTCAGTCCTGGTCGAGCCAGTTCCTGACATCAGTTGCGCAACTCCGCCTCGAACCAACCGAAGGCACGGCATTAAGATAAGGTGATACAAATCAGCCTCTTTCTGGTCGGGAGGTTGATTTGTTATGCTTCAGGCTAAGTTTCTCTGTTAGGGCCCGCAGAAGGAAAAAGCCCATGAGGCTTTTGACTGTTTTTTTGGAAATCGTAGGGGTCATGCTGGCCCTCTGCTTATGGGCACTCATTACCGATATATTGTGGGATGATGATCACAGACTTTTGGCCATGGCCGCGTTCGTTCTCATTCCTGCTGGCTTCTTTAACCTTGCCCTAGGGTATGACGAATGGCGCAAAAGCTGGCCAAACCGGCGACGGCAGCTTTAGCGCACCAGCTATTTCGAGCGAAGCAGCCTGCCCGGCCTATATCTTCAGCCCTAAGTCAATTGCTGACGGCCAAAGCCATGCGATTTTTCGCCGAAAGAAAGGGAGATCAAGAGATGATGAACGCTGCGTATAACTTGGAAAAGACAGCCAAGGAACAAATAGAGGCCGAAGCGAAAGTCAAATCGTAGCGGCGATGGCGAGGTCTGAGTGCGACGGTCCCTGATTTCTATCTACCGAACCCTCTGTCGATTTTCAGCATCCTGGATTGCAACAGCGCAGGCGAGGCGGTAATGCGCCAGCCTATGATAGAGGAGAGGCCGGACCTTTATTAGCCGTCGTGGTCTGCATATAGCGGGACTCAAAAACCGCGTTCGCCAGATGGCGGGTCAACACTTTCCCGGTCTGGCGGCTGGGGAACCGCGCCCAGACGAGCCCAACGGATCGCCGGAACCGGTTCCTCCAGCTGGAGGACTCTCTTGCATTGGCGGAAGCCGCACAGCGCCAGGGTATGGTTCAACGTCACCGTTTGCGTGGTCCGCCGCGTGCAGCGCTGGCTGGAGCGCAAGGCTTTAACTGAGATTGCCCAATAGGCCCCCTCACGTGAGCTATTCACAACCTCTGGTGGATAAGCTGTGAGAGTTCGCGAAAAAGCTGTCCACTTCGGATTTTGCGCGCAATAATTATTTCCGGTCGGGATCGCACCATAACGACCCCGGGGATTCAAGGCCTGCTTTGATTGGAGACGGATTTGAGAGGTCTTGCGCGAAGCAATGAGGCAGCACTCAAGACAATTTTCAATACCAGATTCGGGCCGGCCCTAATCGAGTCAGAAAAGTTGGTAATCGCAGCTTGCTTCGCGTTGTTTTTTGCCACATGGGCGTTGTATGGATCGATCACCCAAGCGGACAAATCGCTGCATCACGACGTGCTCGAGGCCTATGCCTGGGGTAAGGAGTTCAAGCTCGGCTACCACCAACATGGTCCGTTTTGGGCCTGGATTTCCGGCCTTTGGTTTCTGCTGTTTCCAAACACCAACACGTCGTTCATTTTGCTTGCCGCGCTGAACGCAACGCTCGGCTTACTCGGCGCGTGGCGCCTTAACGGATTATTCGCGCAGAGCCTAGACCGTCACGCGGCGACCCTGCTTCTTCTTGTTACTCCATTTTATACGTTCCTGTCCTTTAAGTATAATGCGAATACCATCTTTCTTTCGCTATGGCCTTGGACGTTGTTTTTTTTCGTCATGTCCCTAGACAACATGAAAATGCAAGATGCGCTCGTCTTCGGAGTTCTAGCAGCGGCGTCTATACTTTCGAAATACTTTGCGATAGTTCTGCTGTTGACATGCGCGGCATCTCTCGCCTTTCATGAGAATGGCCGGAAATATATCCGTTCACCGTTGCCATACATGGCAGCCGGGATTTTCTCTCTGGCCGTTCTTCCGCATCTTATTTGGTTGATCGCTACCGGTGCTCCCCCGGTGGCTTATGCCATGGGGCTCGCCGGACGTGGATATCTTTTCTCGATACAAAACAGTGCCAGCTTTCTCCCGAGTACGGGACTTTACCATTCCATCATTTTGATAATCGTTTTGTTCAGCAGATATTCTCTCAAAGAAAAATCGGTGGGCTTTCCGAGCAATCCCGTGCGCCCCTCGCGCCAGCAATTTCTGACCACGCTCGTATTGGCGCCTCCCCTCCTGACTCTCGTCTTCGGTTTATGTTTTCAATTGAAGATTTCGACGAATATGGCGGTCGGCACCTTCCCGCTCGTGCCACTTTTTCTGATGCAGCTCGCCGCGCCCCTCGATCAGTTCCGCTGTTTCCAGATTAGTGCCTGGTTCGCAATCGCAGTAACGCTTGGAGCTTTGGCCACTGCTCCGTTCGTGACGGCGATCATTGCGCAGACAAGCCGCGACCCGGTTCTCCTCGAGCCCCGTAGAGAGCTCGCCGCGCATGTTACTACGCTATGGCGGGCGGAGACGAATACACCGCTGCGCTTTGCTGGTGCCGAAAGGCACTACGCAAATGCCATCAGCTTCTACAGCGCCGATCGGCCGTCGAGCTTTGCCGATCTAAGCTACGCGAAGGCGCCCTGGGTCACGCCGGCAAAATTACAGCGATACGGCCTCCTCATAGCATGCGTTCATGAGGACACGGCCTGCCATCTAAAGGCAGCCGAATTCCTCTCGGGAAATTGGAAGCAGACCTCAATCCGGATTGGCCACACAATCGGGAAGCACCAATTGCGCGCTATGACGTTCGACGTCTTTATTGTACCGCCGCAGCGCCCATACTCATCGAGTAGCGAAACAGCCGCCCATCTCGTTCCGTCCAGCCGGGTTCCTCTTCTCTTCCATCCAGTGCCGGTTAGGCAAACCGAGCCCATGGCATTGTGCAGCGGGAACAAACGAAAGAATTGGTCACAATTCTGGAGTTGATCGAATCGACGCTTTCGCGCAGTCACTAGTTGTACTCACACGGAGGCAATGCCATGACCCGTGTTCGTTTCTCGATGCTCTTAGTCATGATGTTGCTTTCTGCTTGCGCTGCGGATAACTTGCAGCCTGCTATAAAGGCACAGCAGGTTGATGTCTCCTCACCGAGACAAAACATTCTTGCTTGCACTGGCCTCCCCCTGGCAGGACAAAAATGCGGGCTCGAACTTCCGAAAATATAATAGCTGAAAGCGCCGTATCCTCGTGTGCTCGGCTATGGTGCGAAGCCTCTCGCTCTCTGCATGTCACAATTTGCTGCAATACCCCCGCACACATCTGTTGTCTCCAGAGGATCTGGTAGCGCCGGGCTTGCTAGTGCGGAAGGCCGCCCACTCAACAAATTGGCAGTGGCGCGTGAGCGCCGCCGGTCCCGGTGTTTGCCGGAACTCCTGCTGCTTTTCCACAAATATTGTGAGAGACAGTACAGTGGGGTGATTCCTCTTATTCCGTGAGTGCCCCTTTGGTGGCGACGCCGGCTTTGAGTCCTTTTTTCAGATTGCTTCGGAACCGCGATCGGGCTCGGTCATCGTTCGGCGTTCTTCGAAAGGCACGAAGACCAGAGAGCTGTAACCGATGGCTCGCGCGCGCAATCTTCGAACGTGCTTGCCTTTTTCGAACCTTCAATCGTGGGCTTCCAGGGACTGCTGGTTGCGAGGGGGCCTTCCGCAGCACAGCCCGGCAAGATCAGAACTGGGATCAGGCAAATGAAGAATCGGAGCATGCCTCCCCCCCAAAGAATCACGCCCAGTATTCAGCCGTAGCATCCGCCGCTTTGTTCACTCAATCGCTCAATTGTATCGGCGCATGTAGGATGTGTATGGCATCATACTCGATCCATATCGGGCGCGTCCGCTCTTGAAGGGTTTGCTGCCTCAAGTTCCAATTTCTCGAAGGTCGGTTCTCGACCCTCCAGAGACATGACGCCGCCTTGATGCTGGCCGCCGGTAGCATTCTTCGTTGCGCACGTTCCTGCCGAAAATTTCCACTCCCGCCTGCCTTTGGGATCTCATGCTCGCCCGCGCCTTTGCCGTCTTCGCTCCCGGTCGAAGCGTGAGAGCGCCTTGCGGCACCGATCCGAGCACGTCTTTTTGGTCGAGCGCTTGCGCTCCATCGGCTTCCGGCACCAAAAACAGGGCATATCAGGCAACGGCTCCCAGCGCGCAATTCTGATCTTTTGCGATGAAACGCGGCCCCGCGCTCGAACGGCTTCAATTCGGCAAGGGTCCGAGCATTGGCGCGAGGCGCAATGACCAACGAACGCCTTGCTGCAGATCGTGCATCGATGCCGGCGCAAGAGCTTCACCGGGTGTTGGCCGGGATCGAGGCGCGGCTTGAGATTCAGCATCGTTTCAGCCCTTTTTTATAGGTGCGAAGAAATTACGCCCTAGCGTGACTGCCACACTGTTCTTTACGCTGTTCTCAGTGAACGCCGCCTCTGTTCTTGAACTGTATTAACAGTGTGAGCGCGTGCGGGTTTCTGCGCGGTCCTGGCGCGCCACGTGCGCATGTATGCCGCGTGATATTGCCGATGGTGATCCAGGTTCTTCGCCCGCCAGCGCAGATTGCGCGGCACAGCGCCTCTGCTCTTGTGAGGTGACGCGTGAGGTGACGGTGTCTTCACGTGAGGTGACGGCGCAATGATTGGCCTTGGCTGAGAGATAGCGCGAGGGCGGCAGTTATGCCGAGAGCCGACGAGGGCGAGGTTCGCGCCGCAGTCTTTGCATCTCCCCATCAGGCAGCCTCTTTCTGCTGTGCCTGCCAGCGCGCATATCCTTCCCGTGCAGCGGCAAGAGATCGCGCTAGGCCTTCTGGCGTTTTCGGTCCGGTCGAAGCTTTACCATGGAAGCGGCAACGGCCGCCTTTGCCCAATCCTCTTGCTTGGCAGGGTGCGCCTTTCCGCGTCTTCGCATTACATCGCGTCAGAGCATCCGCTTGCATTCTGGCATCGCGCCAGGTCTTGCAAATGCCTTTGTGCAGCAAGTGCCGACCTTGTCCATTGATCGCTTCGCGCAATTCCCGTCTCATTTGAACCTCAGGCGCTAAGCGGCGGTGCTGAATAATGCGGGCGAGCAACAGGAGGCGGCTCGTCCTCGCGGTCCTTCTCATCCATCAACTGGGCAAGGTTTACCGGGCTCATGTGTGGATGCCCTCCATGGTTTCCCGACATTGCCGCATCAGGTCCGCGAGCTCGCGGCGCCGCTCTATGCTCTCATTCGTGAACATGCCGTGTCTGTAGTTGCCATTCTCACGGCCTCGAGGAGCTCCCCCACGAGCACCATGGAAGCGGCAGACGTTGCAGCCACGCTCGGCAGGTGCACCGCAACGCTGCTTTGTCCGCTTCGACGTGGCTGAGCATCGAGGAGCGTTTTCAAAGGAAAAACGCCGCTTCATGAGGTTGCCCGCACCTTTTCAAGAGATACCCCTCCCCCTCCCGGCAACGGCATTTCGCTTGTCGCTGTGATCGCCGCCAGTGGGACAGATGGAGGTTGGCCGTGATCATTTGCCGGGGCGCCGTGTGAGACGTTCCCAACGATCGCTTGCCCGCCTGCCTGGACTGTGACGTGCTCCACCGTGACTTTCTGCTGCCCTGTGCTCCGGTAACGCTTCAGCGCCTCCATTTGCGTGGTGAAAGTGCGGGCGAGTTTGTTGAAGGCCCGCTCGGCGCTGTCCTGTTGCGGGATGTTATCGACATGGGCAAGGCGCCGCGCGAAGGTCATCGTGGCCATGTGCGTCGCGGCCATTTGCGCGGCAAGCATCGCCTCTGTTTGGTCTCTCGGCTCAATGCCCTTGATGATGGAAAGCACGAAGTTTACCGCCGATTCGTCAGGCTCGCGCCCTTGGCTGCTGGTGTTCACAATCTGCTTTAGAATGCCTGCGCAGAAATCAAAATCCGTGGTACCGATCGCCTGCATCAACAGCAATTGGCCGGTCAATAGGTCTGCGTGATCAATCCTGACTTGGAACTCGCGAGATGCGTCTTTCTTGATCTCCAGCCTTGACGATGGCTTACGGGCTTTGCGTGCGGCTTTGAAGGCTTCCAACGCCTCTTGCTCCCGCGGCGTGGGCTTGTACTCCGGCTCTTCCTTTTGCGGTGCCACGCTGGCTGGTTTGGCCTTCTTCGCAGCCGGCGGCTTTGTCTTCTTCATTTGTTCATCCTCCGGTTAGAACGGTAACTCGTCGTCGAGTTCGAAATTGTCACGCCCTTGCACTCGCGGTTTTTCTCGCTGTGCCGGTCCCGCAAACTCTGCCGGGCCGATCTCGCGGCCGTACTCCTTGCGAGGCCGGTTCTTGCCAATCGCCGCCACCTTCGTCACTGTGAACGCCGCGACGTTTAGGCCGGTGCGCTCCGTGCCGTCTGATGCTTTCCAGGTGTTCAGCGTCAAATTGCCTTCGCAGTAAATGCGATCGCCTTTCATGCAGTTTGCGCCGATGCGCTCGGCAGTCTCGCCGAAGCAGGCAACGCGAAGCCATTGGCTGACGTCTTTGTTGTCATCGGACTGGCCGACGGTCACGACAACGTTCATGGTCGCGAAAGCCTTGCCGGTCTTCGACGTCTTCAGCTCAGGGTCTTTTCCGAGGACGCCCCAGAATGCTGTTTCAATGCCACGCATGGCGATTTCCTTTCATCGGATTAGGTTGTTTCGTCATTTGAGGTTGCTCAATCGGTGCGCGGACGAGGCCCGTGTGTTCGGGCGAAAGCTGACCGAGCTCGTGCATTTCCCACGCCCAGCGCGAAAGTTCGGCTAGGAATTCGCGATCATCTGCCAGCCGCATCATGATCAATGCGGCGAGTCTGACATTTGGAAGCTTTTCCCCGCCTTCCGGTACGAGAAGCCTGATGCCGTCTGGCTTGAAAAGCAGCGCGGCTTCATCGTCTTTCAGGATAAAGGGCGTCGCCCGATTTTGGCGTTTGCGTTGTCTGTTCATGTTGCAGTCTCCATGCAGGCGTTTTGCGTGAACAGCGCTAGCCGCTCCGCCCGGTCATGATGGTGCTGTGGAAGTGCGCTCGCAGGGCCGATTAGTTCGCTTGCGGTCAAGAGGCCTTGATTGCCTTTGTATGCCCCTTGCCCCCCCTAACCCCACTATCCCTGATATGGTACAGTGCAAACCTTGGTCTTGACCATTCGCGGCTTTTTCGGCTTTTTGCCGATAAAACCAAGTCCGGCGCGAGATGCCTTCCGCTTCCCAGGGCTTGCTTTCGTCCAAAGAGACATGCCCGGCCCAGCGCTTTTTGATGCGGGCGCGCTGCTTTTCGTTGAAAGCCTCCACAGAGAAGCGCTTCCAGGTCCATCGGCTGATGGAAACCACGATCCCGCGAAGCTCGCTGAACGAAAGCGGCCCAGGGTGGAACCGCGGATTGAGGTTCAGCCCATTCGCCACTTCCTGCAGGCGGTCGCGGAATTGCGATGCGCTAAGACCGTCTGACTTGAAGCGACGCACTTCGCGGTAGGCAAACGCGCGCAGGTCATCGAAGAGCGACACGTTGCGGCCAAGGCCGGATTTGCGTTCGCTTGGCGTCCAAAGGCGTGTCTCGTTCCGCTCAAGAGGCCTGGCAAGTTCGCTTAGCGAGTAAGCCACGTCATGGTGGCGGGTGACGCGCCAATCAGGATGCACGGCGTTCTTGATTAGACCACGCTGAGAGAAGGCCTTATCGCTATCGAGGCGGCGCGTGTAGCCTCGTTCGACAATGCTCAGAAAGCGCATTTGCTTCGCCAAGGGGTCTGAGCATGACACGGGAACAGCGAGCTGCCATGCAATATGCGCGTGACCGTTATCCGGGTTTTCCATGACCGCGTTAGGCGGTGGAAGCCCGGCAGACCGCCATGTATCTGCAGCCCCATCGCGATCAATATCGGAGACTAGCCAATTGATGCGCGATTGGGTGTTGTATTGCACATACCGATAACCGAGGGCGATCTCGCGCCGGCATGGGTAAACGCCGAGCTCGAAATCGTCGGCACAAAGCGGTTTCAGTGGAAGCGAGCGCGCGAAGGCCTCTTCCCAATTTGCCGGAGGCGGAAGTGGCTTTACAGTGCGGTGGCGCTTCTTCGGGGAAGCCGTTGCCGGTTTCTGCGATGCGGAGGCACTGCGGAAGCCCCTTGCGCGAAGGTGCTCGTCAAACTGACGCATCGCTTCGTCGCGATCGAGGCTCCATTCCCAATCGGGTTGAGGTATGGCGAGAGCATCACGCTCAGCGCATGTTGTTGAAAATTCCATGTGGTGCCCTGTTCCAAGGCCCACAAAAGACTTGCAGCGGAACGGGCGAACGCCTATATTCGCAATGTGATTTTCTTGCGGCGTTCAGTATCGCTGCTAAACCTTTGTGGTACTTGAGCAAGTTGCAGTTAGGCTCATCTGCCTTGAGCAAGCAGAAACGAGCCGGTCCACGCGGTACAATTGAGCCTGTACTGACGCGAAACTGACAACCAGACACACACACGCAAAAAAATACAGACGCCCTGCCATCGAGCTGGGCGTTTTGCTGTTCGGGATATGGCGCCTTTTCTTTCCGGCGCCGCCAGGCTGGAGCATCCTCGGGGTAGACGTAGCGAACGAGGCCTCGAACCACATCGGCATTGAAGGCAGCCATCGTGGGCCAGAGAGAAGCAAGCCAATCCCGATCGGCCGTCTCGTCATCGTCAATGAACGCGAGATGCGTTGCGCCAAGACCGCGGGCCGCGTCTAGGGCTGCTTTCCTGGCTTGAGGGATGCCGCTTTCCGGCTTATTGCGGTAATGGGCGCCGAAGCACTCAGCGGCTCCGCTGCCCTTCTGTGAGCCTCCAGGCTCATTATCGATGACGATGATGTCTGTCTCGACGCCTTCGATCGGCACCAGCCGCGATAGAGAGGCGAGGCAATCCGCGAGCATCTGCGGCCGGCGGCTGGTGCAAACGCAAATAGCGACCCGCTCAGGAGAACGGATCGCGAATGGACTGTGGGGACTTTTGTGGTGGAGTAGGTTTCGCCCGGTTCGCGGGCTTCGCCTGTCTAGTGCGCCAAGTGCTTGATTTTGCGAGAACTGGCTGGCTGGGGAACCTGGATTCGAACCAAGACTAACGGAGTCAGAGTCCGCTGTTCTACCATTAAACTATTCCCCAATCGCCACACCCTAATGTTCAGCTGCTCCCGCGCTCAGGCGTTTGTATCGCATGGATGCGCGGGTGAACAGAGCGTGAATTCAGCGAAGTTACGCCCGAACCTCGCCCGAAGCAATGTCAAAGATCCTAGGTTTTTTCGCCCGGAGAATGGCGCGGGCCTAGCCCGGCAGTCCTCGACTCATCACACGGAGCACCTTCTGGGACTCTGTGCGCACTCCCGGTAGAGAAAGCCGAGATGCTCACACTATCGGGTGATGCCGCCATGCCGGCAGGCTGCCAGAAAGAACACAACTCTTTTCGAGACATGCGGGACGATCTCGGCGTGCAGCGCTTCTAGGCTTTCTCCTGCCAAGGCCCGCAAAAGCAGCGGCAAAAGCGTCAATTCCGCCAGATACCGGGCGGCCGTCGCACAATTCTCCGGGCTGAATGCTGGCAAAGTTCCAAGCTCAGCCGTTGCTGCGACCTCAGCCAGGAGGCGCGCCATGGCTTCAGCCCCCTGCTCACGGGCTGTGCGGCATATATTGTTTCCAAGATCGGGAAAGCGGCGAGTTTCGGCAATTGCGAGCCGGACCAAGCCGAGCCACTCCTTGGTCAATGTCTCACGAACGAGCGACACAGCAATGCTCATCACCTTCTCTTCCGGCGTGGCGCCCTTTGGCGCGTATTGCGCGACACGCGCCACCCTGGCCGAGAGTTCGCGCGCGAGGGCCGCGGCGAACAGCGCGCCCTTGTTGGGGAAGCGGGCATAGATTGTCGGCTTCCCGGCGCGGGCAACCTCCGCGATCTCTTCGATACTCGCACCTTCAAACCCGCGTTCGAGGAAAACTTGGCAGGCAGCATCGAGGATGCGCCCCTCAACCTCTCCCGCAAGTTCCCGCGGGGGCCTGCCGGACCTTATGGCGGCTCGGGCCGGGCAAGTCTTTTCCGTAACTGAATCCATCTCGTTCATTCAAATCCTGCTGGTCCATCTCAAATAAGTGAATTCGCGATGTTTGTAAAGAGAACAGCACCGTTTCGTTTTGTTATTGACTTGGTGCACCGGTCGCGCTAGATATCGGAACGAAACGGTGCTGTTTCATTTGTGCGCGAGGGAGTGGGAAAGCACCACGAAGGATTTAGGAGTTACCGATGCTCAAGGACAAAGCTGAGGAGATAGGCCACGAAGCGCTCTTTGAAGAGGAAAGCTTGCAACCCGCTCCGGCCTTCCTCCGCAGGAAGGAAGGCGAAGACCCGGTATATGGGCAGCCTTGGAGAGAGAAGCTAAAAGTACGCCGGCCTTCCAACCCGGAGCAACTGGCTCCCGTAGGGCCGCAGCCTGAGGTTCCGGGTGAGGTGGAAAAGCCGCGTACAGACGTGCACACGCCTGGCGCAGCACCTCGAAAAAGTTTTATCCGCCGCCGTCCCCTTGCATCCGTTATCGGTGCCCTTCTTTTTGCAGTGGCACTGGGCGGAGGCTATGTTTACCTCAATAATGCGAGGCACTTCGAAAGCACTGACGACGCATTTATAGCGGCGCGTCAGATTGCAATCGCCCCAAAGGTTTCGGGTTACGTCACAGAAGTACCGGTCACTGACAACCAGCACGTGGCACGTGGTGGCGTGATCGCCCGCATCGACGATCGCGATTACCGGGTCGCGCTCGAGCAAGCGAATGCCCAGGTTTCCGCCGCGCAGGCCAGCATCAAGAATTTCGATGCGCAGATCGCTGTACAGCAGGCGCAAGTGAACGCCAGCCAAGCGCAAGTTGACCAGGCACAGGCAGCGCTTGTCTTCGCTCAGCAGCAGGCAGCCCGATACCAGCATCTCGCCGGGACAGGCTATGGTTCTGTGCAGAATGCCCAGCAATACACCTCACAATTGGACCAGCAGCAGGCGGCCCTGAAGAGCTCTCAAGCGGCATTGAATGTGGCGCAACGGCAAATTGAATCGCTGAAGGCGCAGCGAAGCAATGCGGAAGCAAACCTGCAGCAAGCTATCGCTCAGCGGGACCAGGCGCAGCTCAACCTGTCTTATACAAAGGTAACCGCGGCCGAGCCCGGACGTGTCGTCAACCTCACAGCCGCGCCGGGCGAGTTCGCGCAGGCGGGCACGAACCTCACTATATTCGTTCCGGACGAAATCTGGGTTACGGCCAATTTCAAGGAGACCCAGCTCGATCATATGCGGCCGGGCGAGCCTGTAACTTTGAGCATCGATGCCTATCCTGAGCGCCAGCTTCATGGCCATGTTGCCAGCGTTCAGCCCGGGTCTGGGACAGCCTTCTCGCTGCTTCCGGCGCAGAACGCGACCGGCAACTACGTGAAGATCGTCCAGCGTGTACCCGTTAAGATCATCTTCGACAATCCGCCTAGTGACGTCGCGCTTGGCCCCGGGATGTCTGTCGTTCCGAGTGTGCGCGTCAACCCCGACCCGTCGCTCTATGAGCGGCTGAAAACGCTCCTATAGTCCGCCGAGGCAGTTATGAGCACCCAGTCTCAAGCCGCAACACTTCCCCTAGCTGCTGCCAGAGGCACCAACCCGTGGCTGATCGCCGTCGTTGTTGCTCTGGCAGCCTTCATGGAGGTTCTCGACACCACCATCGCCAATGTCGTGCTCCGGTACATCGCTGGCGGCTTGGGCGTTAGCGAGGACGAGGCTTCCTGGGTGGTTACCACCTATCTCGTCGCCAATGCTATCATTGTCATGGCGACCGGCTTTCTGGCTAGGAGGTTTGGCCGCAAGGCCTTCTTTCTTACCTGTCTTGGTTTGTTCACCGTAAGCTCGATGCTCTGCGGCATGGCATGGAACCTCCAATCGCTCCTGCTCTTCCGTATCCTGCAAGGACTGGGCGGAGGCGGGATGGTGCCGGTGGCGCAATCCATCCTTGCGGACTCCTTCCCGCCCGAAAAGCGCGGTCAGGCCTTTGCCTTGTTCGGGGTGGCGGTGGTTGTGGCTCCCGTCGTGGGCCCAACACTTGGCGGGTGGCTGGCCGACAATTATTCCTGGCAATGGTGCTTCCTCATCAATGGACCGGTTGGAATTGCTTCGATGGCGCTCGTCTACGCGCTCGTGAACAAGACACCGGCCGAACCAAGCGTTCGCTTCGACTTGGTCGGCTTCGCGCTGGTTGCTGCCTTCTTGGGCGCACTCGAAGTCGTGTTGGACCGGGGGCAGGTGGACGACTGGTTCGGATCGAACTTCATCATCAACTTCTCGGTCATTTCTGCCCTTGCCTTCCTGCTTTTGATCCCGTGGGAATTGAGGCGCCAGAACCCCACCGTCGACGTCCGCATGGTGGCCTCGCGCCAATTCGGATCGTCCTTTGTGGTAATGCTGGCGACTGGATCGATCCTCTACGCGACGACGCAGTTCATGCCGCAGCTCCTGCAGGAAGACTTCGGCTATACGGCGACATGGTCGGGCCTAGTCCTTTCTCCCGGCGGCATTGTCACCATGGTCATGATGTTCGTCGTGGGTCAGCTCTCGAGCCGCATCCAGCCCAAATATCTCATCGCCACAGGTGCGATCATTATCGCCATCGCAATGTACGGGCTGACCAACATCACAGGCGATCTTGATTTCTGGTTCTTCGCAAAGTCGCGTATGCTGCTTGGCGTCGGACTGCCGCTGATCTTCATTCCGATCATGACCGCTTCCTATGACGGACTTCCGGCTGGGAAGACGGACCAGGCCTCCGCGCTCATGAACGCGGCCCGCAATACTGGCGGTTCAATCGGCGTGTCAATCGCGTCGAACGTGCTTGCGCACCGGGAGCAGTTTCACCAGAGCATACTAACCGAAAGCACCATTCCATCGAGCATTTCATACCAGGACACGTTGCACCAGGTGACGCAATACTTTGTGGCGCAGGGCAGCTCGCTAGTTCAGGCTCAGCAGCAGGCCTTTCAGTGGATCGGTCAGCAGATTCAAGTGCAAGCTTCGCTGATGGCTTATATCGACGTGTTTTGCACGCTGATGGTGATCTCGCTGGCGGCTGTGCCGCTGGCACTCATGCTGCGGAAGACCAAGCTTGGGGGTGCTGCGCCGGCAACGCACTGACCAAAACTTCGGGCCGACGGCGAGCGGGACACTGACTGCACCAACTATGCAGCGCTGGATGTCATGCGTCCAAACCGGTCCCACTCGGGGTTGTCGCCAAAGCGGTCCACCAAGAAATCGATGAGCACGCGTGTCTTCGCAGCGAGATAGCGGTTCGGTGTGTAAAGCGCATAGATACCGAGCTCTGCCAGCGGAAAGTGTTCCAGGACCTGCTGTAGGTGCCCGGCTTCGATATCTGGCCCTATAAGGAATGTCGGCAGCAGCGTGATGCCTTGTCCGGCCAGCGCGGCCGCCCTGAGCACGTCGCCATTGTTCGAGCAGAGCGTGGAGTTGATCGGGACCGTGATCGTCTCCCCCTCTCTGGTCAAATGCCAGCGCTGCAGCGTCGTGGTATGGCCATAGGTAAGACAGTGATGGCTCGCCAGCTCCTTGGGGGCGGAAGGCTCGCCGTACCTAGCTAGGTATGTTGGGGCGGCGGCTAGCACGCGGCGAGCGGGTCCAAGCTTTCGCGCGATCAGGCTTGAGTCCGCAAGCGCAGCGATCCGGATAGTGATGTCGACTCCCTCCTCGATTGGATCGATGAAGCGGTCGTTGAGCGTGAGCTCGATTTTGAGCTCGGGGTAGGCTCTCATGAACTCCGCGATCGCAGGTCCGAGATAAAGCGCGCCGAACGACATCGGTGCGTTCACCTTGAGAACGCCCTTGGGTTCGTCATGCATGCGTGATACCTGCAGCTCCGTTTCCTCCACCCGGGCAAGAATGTCAGCGCAGTGCTCGTAATAGGCGAGCCCTGCCTCGGTCGGCCCCACACGGCGAGTCGTACGGTCCAAGAGCCGGGCGCCGAGGAGCTGCTCCAATTCCATGACGGCCTTGCTCACAGCCGAGCGCGTAAGACCAAGCGCCCGCCCGGCCTCAGCGTAGCTGCCAAGCGCGACCACCTTCACAAACGCGTTCATCGCCTCGAGTTTGTCCATGAGCGGATTGTATCCGGTGTGGATGCGGTGTGGCTAAAATTTACCAGATTGATCTCACGACGGCCACCAAATAAATTAACAGGCAAGCAAAGGCTCAAAGGGCGAGAGGCCCATATGAGGAAAACATGCAAGCAACGCTTAGAAAATCAGAAGCTCGCGGCCGGGCCAATTTCGGCTGGCTCGACAGCAAGCACAGCTTCTCCTTCGGACACTACTACGATCCCGATCACATGGGCTTCGGCCCGCTGCGGGTTATAAATGAGGACCGGGTGGCACCTGGAGGGGGCTTTCCCACCCATCCTCACAGTGACATGGAAATCATTTCTTATGTTCTTGAGGGCGCTCTTGAGCACAAGGACAGCCTCGGCACCGGCTCCGTGATCCGGCCCGGCGACGTGCAGCGCATGTCGGCCGGAACAGGCGTGCGCCACAGCGAATTCAACGCCTCTGATAAGGAGCCGGTCCATTTTCTGCAGATCTGGATTATTCCCGAACGGAAAGGGCTAAAGCCAAGCTACGAGCAGAAGTCGTTCGACGCGGCCTCCAAACGCGGGAAACTCTGTCTTATCGGCTCACGCGATGGCCGCAATGGATCTGTCACCATCCATCAGGATGCCGATCTCTACAGCACCCTGCTCGAACCCGGCGACAGCGTTTCCCATGTCCTGGCAGCTGGCAGAGGCGGTTGGATCCAGGTCTCGCGCGGCGCAATTACCGTGAATGGGCAATTACTGCAGGCCGGCGACGGTATGGCAATCGAGGAGGCGGGCGAGCTCCATTTCGAAGCGGAGATCAGCGCCGAAGTGCTTCTTTTCGATATGGCGCTGACTGATTTCACGCCGGCGCATTAACACTTTCATTCGCCAAAGGAGACGGCCATGACCAAAGTTCTCGTCCTTTACTATTCGAGCTACGGCCATATCGAAAAGATGGCAGAAGCGGTGGCGGAAGGTGTTCGCGAGGCCGGTGCCGAGGCGATCATCAAGCGAGTGCCAGAGCTGGTACCGGAAGAGGTCGCCAGGGCTTCCGGCTTCAAGCTTGATCAGGCAGCGCCGATAGCGACGGTGGATGAGCTGCCGAACTACGACGCGATCATCTTCGGTGTGCCGACCCGCTTTGGCAATATGCCGGCGCAGATGAAAAATTTCCTCGATCAAACCGGCAGTCTCTGGTTTCAGGGCAAGCTTATCGGCAAAGTGGGCAGCGTTTTCACGTCGAGCGCCACCCAGCATGGCGGTCAGGAAAGCACGATCCTCTCAACGCATATCGTGCTCCTACATCAGGGCATGGTGATCGTGGGCCTGCCTTACTCGTTTCAAGGGCAGATGATCCTGACGGAAATAACCGGCGGCTCGCCATATGGCGCATCGACGATTACCGGCGGCGACGGCTCCCGGCAGCCCTCGCAGAACGAGCTGGCCGGAGCGCGGTTCCAGGGCCGCCATGTCGCCAGCATTGCGGCCAAGCTTAGCGCAGCCTAGTTTCTCACCACGTCTCGATCACAAGTCCAGCTCCACAATCACCGGCACATGATCGGACGGCATCGTCCAGCCCCGCACTTCCTTCAGCACCGAAGCGGCTCGCGCCTTCTCTGCCAAACTGGCGCTTGTCCAAATGTGATCCAAACGGCGTCCGCGATCCGAAACCCTCCAATCGCGGGCGCGATAGCTCCACCAGGTATAAAGCTTCTGCTGGGGCGGAATGAAACGGCGGATGGGATCAACCCAATGCCCAGCAGTTTGCACCTTCGTCAGCGCCTCAACTTCAACCGGTGTATGGCTGACAACCCTCAGAAGCTGCTTGTGCGACCACACATCGGTCTCCAGTGGGGCAACATTGAAATCGCCAAGCAGCACCGCGTTTGCGCCGTTCGTCATCCCGTTCCAGCTCGCGAGAGAAGCAAGATATGCGAGCTTCTGCTTGAACTTGGGATTGACTGCCGGATCAGGAATATCGCCTCCGGCTGGCACATAAATGTTGTGGATCGCTAGCGTCTCGCCTGCTGGCGTCACAACAGCACAGCCTAAATGCCGCGCATCCGCAGTTCCGCAGAAGCTTTCGCGCCGCAACGGCAGCAAAGGTAGTTTCGAGACCGTGGCCACCCCATGATAGCCGGCTTGTCCGCTGATCGCGATGTGATCGTATCCCAGCTCGCGGAACACCTCCTGCGGAAACAGCTCTTCCCTGCATTTGATTTCCTGCAGGCAGAGAATCTCAGGCCGCGCTTCCGAAAGAAAGCGTGCGACGATGGGGGCGCGTAAGCGAACGGAGTTGATGTTCCAGGTGGCGATGCGAAGAATCATGGGCAAAAAAAAGCGCCCAACTCCGGCGAAGGTTGGGCGCTTTGCGTTTTCACGCGTGCGCCGGGAGGGAAGCCGGCGCTGAGAAGTTGGGCCTTCGGCTAGACGGGGGGGCACTACCGATGGTGACTGGCACCAACCTCTCAATGCCAGTTAAGATAGCATGCACGAGGCTGGATGCAAAGGAAAAATGTGAGATTCGGCGCTTGACAGTGGCGAATCAGCCTCAAATTCTGTTTTTACCTAATCTTCTTTTCGAATCAAAGCTTTTGATCTCTTAAAGACTTGCGGTTGCAATTGCATGGTCCCATCGCAACGCTGCCTAGGTGAAGTTTTGGCGGCAATCGCCTTATGCAACTCAGGCGTGCCGGTTTGGAAGCTCTTCAGAGCGGCTAAATGCCCGATCCCAGGCGCGCTAGACGCGTTGCGCAGAAAGATACCAGCGGTAGGTTGCCTCGATGCCTTCTCTTAGCCCAATGCGCGGCTGCCAACCAAGCGACCTGAGCTTCGAAACATCCATTAGCTTTCGCGGAGTTCCATCGGGCTTCGAGAGATCCTGAACAATCTCGCCTTCGAAGCCAATGATATTCGCCACGAGCTGGGCGAGATTGAGAATCGTTATATCTTCGCCGCATCCTACGTTGATGTGCCCGGTCTCCGAGTATGTTTTCATAATGTGCACCAGCGCATCGGCGCAGTCATCCGCATGCAGGAACTCCCGGCGCGGCAAACCGCTGCCCCAAATCACCACTTCATCTTTATTCGAAGCTTTGGCCTCATGGAATTTGCGTATGAGGGCAGGAAGCACATGGCTCGTTTCGAGATCGAAATTGTCTCCAGGCCCATAGAGGTTGGTAGGCATGGCGGACACGAAATCGCAGCTGTATTCCCGCCGATAAGCCTCGCAAAGCTTGATGCCCGCAATCTTGGCAATGGCATACCACTCGTTCGTTGGCTCCAGGGGGCCGGTGAGAAGTGCTTCCTCCTTTATGGGCTGCGGCGTAAGCTTCGGATAGATGCAGGATGAGCCAAGAAAGACGAGCTTCTCAACGCCGATCTGATAGGCGGCATGGATGAGGTTGGCTTCGATCGCCAGGTTCTCATAGAGGAAGTGCGCCGGATAAGTGGCATTGGCGAGAATTCCGCCCACCTTGGCTGCCGCCACGAACACCGCCTGCGGCCGCAGTGCCGACATCCAGCCTTCGACAGCTTCCTGTCTGGTAAGGTTCACCTCCGCGCGGGAAGCCGCGAGGACGGTGCAGTCCTCTGAGGCTAGCCTGCGGACAAGAGCTGCGCCGACCATCCCGCGGTGCCCGGCGACATAAACGCGCTTCCCGGTGAGATCGAAGCTTGCGCCCATCACTTCCCTAGCTGATGAAACTCTCGAGACACTTCCGGCAATCGGGACCCGCGATCAGGCTTTACACAATGGCGCGAGCTTCCGCCACACGTAAGCGGCATTATGGCTGCCACGTTTGCTTTACCGGGTAAAGTGCGGTTCCCGATCGAAAACCTTTTCGCGCAAAACCTTCTGAACCCCAGCCTTGCCGCCAGATTTCTCAAGTGCGGCCAGCTCCAAGTCCGCCGCCACCATTTCGACCACGAGTTCCTGAAACCCGGTCTTATGCTGCCACCCGAGCTTTTCCCGCGCCTTGGTGGCGTCCCCCATTAGCACGTCCACTTCCGTAGGCCGGAAATATTCCGAATCGACCTTCACAAGCACCTCGCCCGTGCGTTTATCCTTGCCCGACTCCTGTGTGCCGCGGCCGCTCCAGGCGATGTCGCGCCCGATCTGCCTGAAGGCTACTTCCACGAATTCGCGCACCGAATGAGACTCGCCCGTTGCGAGCACGTAATCATCCGGTTCCGGTTCCTGCAGGATGCGCCACATCCCCTCAACGTAATCACGCGCATGCCCCCAATCGCGCTTCGCGTCGAGATTGCCGAGATACAGGCAGTCTTGCATCCCATATTCGATTTGGGCAACTGCGCGGGTAATCTTCCGTGTAACAAAGGTTTCCCCCCGCACAGGGCTTTCATGGTTGAACAGGATGCCGTTCGATGCATGAAAGCCATAGGCTTCCCGGTAATTCACCGTGATCCAATAGGCGTAAAGCTTGGCAGCCCCGTAGGGCGAGCGCGGATAGAACGGTGTCTTCTCGGACTGCGGTGTTTCGTGAACCTTGCCATAAAGTTCAGACGTCGATGCCTGATAGAATCGCGTTTGGGTCATTCCCAGGATGCGAAGTGCCTCCAGTAGCCGAAGAGTTCCGAGCGCATCGGCGTTGGCTGTGTATTCGGGAGTTTCGAAGCTCACCTGAACGTGGCTTTGTGCGGCGAGATTATATATTTCGTTGGGTTTGATGGACTGGACGAGCCTGATGAGATTGGTGGCATCGGTCATATCGCCATAGTGCAAAAAGAACGCGGTTTCGTGCTCATGCGGGTCTATATATAGATCATCGACCCGCTCAGTGTTGAGCGAGGAGGCGCGGCGCTTGATGCCATGCACTTCATAGCCCTTGGCAAGAAGCAGGCGCGCTAGATAAGCGCCATCCTGACCCGTCACCCCTGTAATCAACGCACTCTTTCTTGTCACTTAACCTGCTCCAGTCTTGCCGCCGTGCCAGCTATATTGCCGCGCTGGCCCTGCACTCGAAGCACAAGGTGATACTTCGCAATAGTGTGCTCGTCCAATCCAATTCCATCACCGAATAGCGGCGTTCTCACGGGCGGTGTCATACGCTGCCTTGACAAACGCGCTGCGGCAGCGCTAGCGAGTGCAATGGTTCTGCCAGCTGGGGCGTAACCTGAAATGTTTTCCGGCCAGATTCATCTTACCGAACTGATCGATGCAGAAAGAAACGCCGCCTCGGGCGGCTCGTTGGATTGTGGTGAGCACGCATGCGCATCGCGAAAGCTTCGCAGCCGAAAACCTCGACCGTCAAGGTTTCGTTAGCTACTGCCCAATGATGAGGAAGCGAATCCGGCATGCCCGGCGGGCCTACGATGCGGCACGGCCGCTCTTTCCTGGCTACCTTTTCGTTAAGTACGAAGCAGAACGGGGCAGTTGGCGCTCATTGTTTGGCACCTACGGCGTTCGCTCCGTGGTGTGCCACGGCGAAACGCCTGCGCTTCTGCCGGAGGGCTTTGTTGAAAGCCTGAAGGCGCGAGAAGCTGATGGGGTTATTTCGCGGCCGGAAAAGTCCTTAGAAGCCGGTCAGGAGGTCGCGGTGACGGGCGGACCTTTCGACGGCCTCATTGGGCGGATAGTGGACATACGCGAGAATGACCGCGTGCTGCTTCTTCTTGACCTGCTTAACCAGCAGTCCAAGGTCTACGTGGATGCCAAGATGCTTCGCGAGACTTAGCGCATGATTGCCTAAAACCGAGCTCACCCCGCCGCAAACCCAAATAAGCCACCGTATTGCCCTACCGCGCCATAGTCAGGGGGAAGCCAATCACAAATATAGACAGTTGCAGCCGGCCGGTACCATATCGCGGGAGGATTGGATGAACAAGCCGCTAATTGGCGGCGGCCGATGCCAGTTCGTTGATATTGCGGGACCGGCAAAAAACGGCAGGGTTGCCGCGGTAGACGGACCAATCTTCAAGGTTCGCCGTTGCGACGCTTCCTAGCGCGAGGACCGCTCCTTGGCCAATTTTGACCCCGGGTCCGACGATCGAGCGCGCGGCAATCCAGGCACCATCTCCGATGCCGACTTCGCCAGTAATGAGATCAAAGCCATGCCTCCCCCAATTGTGGCTGCCGGTGCAGATGTAGGCGCCTTGCGAAATACAGCAGTTCGCGCCGATCCAAACCCGTGCGAGGTTATCAATCCAGACGTCCTCGCCAATCCAGGAATGGTCTCCGACCATGAGGCGAGAGGGTATTTTCACCCTGATGCCAGGTTTTAACACCACGCCCTTGCCGATGCTGGCACCGAACAAGCGAAGCAAGAACCTTCTATGACTGGATCCCGGTAACCAGGAAGCAACCAGAAGCCACTGCACAAGCAGCCATAGGGCCTCTATGGGCTGGGGAACGCGCCGTGAAAAGCCTGAGTTCTGGTACTCGCGGAGTGAGCTAAAAGGTCGATCCGCGCTTGGCTTATTTACACTGTGCTTCAATGGGGAAAGCTAATGTAAGTTGACAAAAAGCGATGATAGGAGCGTGCTCACGTTGCACATAGTGGCGCTTTGTTCTTCGCCGGATAAAGCATACACCTTACTTTTCGACCGCAGCATCGCAACAACAAATCCTGAGATAACAAAAAAGAGCTGGACACCGAAGCGTCCCCAAACCGAAAACAGCATGATCCGCAAAAGTGGATACCGGTTTTGCGATAAGATCATGCGTGAATAGGGGTTTAGAGTGCGCTCCTGATTCCATCAGAACTAAACATCTAGCTTGAGGCGATTGCTTCTACTCTGCGCCTAAGTGCCGGCTCGTGAGAGAGAGTCGTTTCCGCGTGTTTCATTGAATTTTGACCGGCAATTTCCCGGTAAGTTTCCATGAAGCGAGTGGCAACAGCACTCCAGCTGTATGAGCAAGTCATCAGGCGATGAGCGTTCAAGCCCATCCGGCAAAGTTCGGGGCTTTCGCGCGCAATTGCCTCCGCAACGGCTCGCGTCAAGCCCTCCACTGTGGGCGCAACACACCAACCAGCATTTGCCTCGGGCAGCCTGGACCAGGGTGCTTCTGTTGTCGTTATCGCCGGCACGCCTCCGGCCAGCGCTTCTGCCGCCGCCATGCCGAAATTCTCCTGCAAGCTGGGAAGGACAAAAAGAT
>JBAUNL010000911.1:0-7718 GCA_049579205.1 Rhodomicrobium sp.
GCGAACCTCGCGAGGTCCTCTCCCCATTATGGCATCTCGGGTATCAAAGCCTTGACCATCATCCAGACCAACCAGGATTGGATCAAAGGCGAGGTCCTCTTTGCAGAGGCTCACTGCTACTCGCCCGCCTTCAAGACCTGGCTTGATGGCGTCATCGCCCCCCTTCCGGATACGCCCGCAGCCCTAATCGAAGCGGCCCCCTCGAAGGAGGGCGAAAAGGGAGGCTTCTGGGTGCGCTTCGTCAAGCATGGCGACGTTTCTGGGCCGATGGCCGAGCACCGAACAAGTCACTAGAAACTTGTGAGAGGGGTAGTTTTAACCAACTTTGGAGGGACGACAAACCATCCCAGTTACTCAAGCTTGTCTCGATTCGCATATTCCAATTCGAGCAATTGCTCCAATAAAACAAGAGCCAAGCGTGCATCTCCCGCCCCCAACCCCCTCTGCTTCAGGTCAGCGATGTATGATCGCTGACGAGCGATTTGCTCGGTGAGTTGAGCGATACGGCCTTCGATCTTCTTCAGAGCATCTTGCGCTTCTGTCTGTCTCATTCCGCAACTGTCATAAGGGTTTCAGCCTAGTGTCTTGATCTCGCTCAAAACAAGTTCTGCGAAGCACACAGAGGGACTGCGCCCCCGCAGTCAGCTCCGGATATGCGGGTCAACCGCAGGGGATAGCACCTCCGGCGAGGGGTGGGAGACCGCTAGGCTCGACCCCCCGGGCCCTGAAGGTGGCCATGAAGACAAACCTTTGCTTGCGTAAACCTGCCCAGACTTAGGCATTCTTGCCCCAAAGATTTTGATAGAAACTTGCGAGAGGCTCTGAAAGCGCCGAGGTCAGGGGAAGCGACTACCTCCCTACCGACCTTGCCCTTAGGCCGGTACTACCAACCGGGAACCCCACAGCATACAATTAGTTGTGCCTATCAAGGGTGGGCTGTGAGGACCGAGCGCTCGACCCTCCTGATGGGTGTAGTAAGAGCGTGAAATCGAGGACAGCCCCTTACTTCGTCCGCAGGGCACGGCTCCTGCTAGGAATGACCCAACGACAATTCGCCGAACAGTTCGATGTCGATGACGGGACCGTCTCCCGTTGGGAGCTGGGAAAGCTCCAGCCCGGCCCTAAAGCTTGGCAGAAGATACAAGCGATCACAACCAAGCACGGCTCCCTCCTCGCTGACAAGGCTGTCAGAGCCTCCCCCGTCTACAAGTTCATTACCCCCATGGACAACCTCAGGACGGCCCTTGTGGTCTCCCGGGGTGCCTTTTCGCGTCTCTCAAAGGTTGGCATCACCCTCCAGGACCTAAGCAACACCCCTTTGTTCGGTCAGAACGCCATGCTTTCACGACACTATGAAGAGAGCGCCTACAAGGCTCTCCTTACCGTAGAGGCTGATCCAAAGTGGCTTGCCGGGGAGATCGTTTATGCCGAAGCCCACTGCATCGCCACAAGGCTGAACCAATGGATCGACCTTATGTTGGCCCCTCTTCCAGATACCGGTGAGGCTCTGATCGAGGCTACCCTATCCGAGAATAAGGGTGGCTACTGGGTTAAGCTCACGTACGTGGACCGGCCACCCGCAATGATCCGATAGAAATTTACGAGCACGTAGTCGGACTTTCAGCCCGCGCGTGTCCCCCCGGTAGCCCTCCCGTCTGAGACATCCAACGAATTACGCTTGCGAGCTATGTTGCTCCGATTGCGCTTGGAAAAACGCCAGAAATTAAACAATCAGAAATTGGCGCTAGAGGCTTAAGGATCGCCCTGTGCACTTCAGTTTTTAAATTTTGAACTGTGATTAACAGATATTCTACCTAAGGTTGCTTCGACATTAGCGAGCGAGGTGAGTACAGGCTCCGCATAGCCTCCCCGGAACCCCCCGCAATCGAGGAGAAACAGCCGACATATCTGATAAAAATACTATTACAAGAAAATTGAAAATCAGTAATCCGGTTGTATCCTTCGGGGAAACGAAAAAAGGGGAACTATAAAGATAGTTCCTCTTCCGCTGCCGATGGCATCAAGCAAACGCAAAACGCCCGGCGAAGTTTCAGCCAGAGTGCGGCAGATGCGGCACGGCAGCGCTTCTGGTCGCTAGCTTGTTGCTAGGTGGCAACAAGTGGCTTATTACAGATGGAATAACTGCCAGCATGACCTTTGCCGCTATTTCCCGCCAATTAATGCAAGGACGACTCTTAATTTCTGTTTGTAAGCTGCCGTGAGCATTCGAAACGTCCCTCGTGCATGGGCATTGTGTAGTCTTACTTGCGGAAAGAGTCGATGAAGGCCCCCCGAAGGAGGCGGATTAAGCACTGCTCGTTATTCCTATGCTAGGATTGGATGCAAGCAATGCTGTTCCCATTCGAGACAGAGTCTCTCCAGGCCGGATGCGGCATCGACTTCCACTACATCACGTACTGTCACCGCCAGCCGCTTTAGATCGGAGCCGCCTTGGCTGTCTACGCCAAAGCGGGCGATGAGAGTGGATATGACCATATTGACTTCCGCGCCGTTGTCGGAGAGCGGTAACAAAAGCTGCAAGACATTATGGATGTTGCCGAAGCTTGACCCCAACTCGACCGAGGCGAGGACTGGGCAGGCATTAGCAAAAACGCGGTCATAGATTACACGTTTTGCAGCGATAGCCTCAGATGCGTTACTAAATTGGGAGCCCACAACGGCCCCAGTGACATCGCGCCCAAGCTGCTTTGTAAGCGCACTGCCAATTAGCCGGTAGCGATACTGAACCTCTATCCTCTCGACAAGCATTAGGTAGGGCCACTGGGCGGCAAAATTGATTGGGTCGAGGTCACCCCGCGCTGGCATCCGGCGCTCTCCGCGCTTGGCTTGCCAGTAGCGGTAAAGGTCGAAATGGTGCCTGAGGGGTGCGCCGAGAGCCGACATATCCGCTCCCATTTAGAACTTTACAATTGGATGTCACCGCTTAGAAGTGATGTGACCCTATAGCAACATAGGAGGCTGCAGGCTATGTTTCATGGGGCTCCCTGATTGCTGCGTTGAAAGATTTTCGAATATGGCTTTGAGGCGAGCGCTCGGACCGTTGGTCCGTTGGGTTAGACAACGTCGGTGCTCGGTGCGTAGCAGCAGTTTCAAGAAAAATTCCAACAGTCATGAAGTAAAATATTCTCAGGATTGAGATCGTTGTTTATTAGTACTATCTAAAACTGGACTATTGGGTGAATAAGCTTGACAATTGTTTCATTTGACTGGCGCATTTGTCACTTTCATTAACCTTCTATTTAGGATTACAGCAACACCGCTCACCACTAACTTCCCCGTTGGCGCATGGATTGTGGATTGATGCCCGGCTGAGCCGGGTGCGGTTCAGGCGCAAAAATTTAGTGCAATATGGAGTGAATGAGTGAGCGAACGGAGCTACAGCGCGGCTTCAGCCGCGCAGCGTGCTTGGTGGGACGATCTTTATCAGCTTGATCGCACACCAATTGGATTTGATCGGATTCAAGTTCATGACGCGGGGAATGAATGCCGGCGAACCGGGTTGCTGGATGCACGAGGAAATGAATTGTATCGGGTGATAAAAAAGCACCCGATAGGCTTTACAGTACCAAAGGATGAATATTAAGCCCCACGGAGCGGCTTGCAGGACTTGAACTGCCAAGCAGGGGTAAGCTCGGCAGTGAGGAGCAGAATACTCATGCTCTTGTGTTGCCGTCATAGGAGGCAAAAAAACCAGTGGGTTTTTTGTGTCTACCCGATCACAGCAAGGTGCGAGGGCTACATTGCTGTAACTGCTCCAATTTTGGCAGAAGCCACATCCGAGGGGCATTCAGTCTCAATTCCGGTTTAGCGCATGTTGAACGCAGCCATTCGCATCTTCGGGACTACTGGCGATGACGAGACACGTGGATACGCTGCGGCGGCACGCTTCACGCGCAAAATCTTGAGGCGCCGGAAGAAGCGAGCTGCGATCATTTGGCGGTTTCCGTAGCTCCGAGTTTGTTGCGCCATCAACTTCGGGAATGCGCTGTTTAGAATTTTCTATTTCCCACAAGCGGAGTGCCTCGGACAAACCTATATCCACTTTGACGTTGTCGACGCGTTCGAAGCGGAGGCGCTCCATACGCGAATCAGGACATTCGTCCACGATGTGTCTGCGCCACCATCAGCCAATGGCATACTTAAGCCGTTCAGACCTGGAGCGAGCTTGCATTTTTGCCTCCCCTACTCATTAATTCTTTAGCTAAAACAACGCTATTCCAAAGAAAATATTCCTTGGCACTCCTCTCCACAGTGACGAAATGTGATTGGTGGAGCCAGCGAGACTTGCGCTTTCTACTCTGTCGGCGGCTTGCAATCCTGGCCCACCAGCGCGCCGAAGCGCCAAGCCCTCCGGCGGTACGCTTTGCTGCGCACCTCTAGCCTTGGTGCTCCATGGCTCCAACCTAAAAGGTGGTCAATGCTTCGGCGCCGATCCAGGTCAACGGTTGGGAGCCGATTTGCCCTTGACAGAGACACCCGCGACTTACTTTCGAAAACGCCAGGTCCATGCCCCGGGCAGCTCTTTAAATCGCCAGGGTGATTGAGTACCATCCTCGGCTAAGGCAAAGGCAAAGCTTCCTTTCGGGCGGCGCAATGGGCAAGGTTATCGCGGTATTCAGTGCCAAGGGTGGAGTCGGAAAATCCACCACCGTTATGATGCTGGCTGAAGCCTTGTCAGGGTTTCAAGGTAAGAGGGTGCTTGTCATCGATGCCGATCCCCAAACCAACGTCTCGGTGATGATGACGCCAAAGCGCGAAAGCGTTCCGGATTGGCTCAGAAACAAATGCTGGGATATTGCCCAGCACAATAAACGCACTCTGGTGGACTATCTTGTTTTCGCCCGCCGCAAATGGCCCTGCGCAGGTCTCACAATGCGTCGACTATATGATGGGTTCGGTCTCCGATGTGCGCGAGGCACGCAGCGTGGACCTGATCCCTGGCAATATGGAGCTTGCTCTCTTCGAGGGTGCCTTTATCGAAGCTGGCGGTCAAAGCAAACTGTCTGCGGCGGTGTATTCCTTGTTGCTGATGGCGCGTTCCACCCATGATCTCGTGCTGACCGATTGTTCCCCAGGACTTTCGGCCCTAACACTGTCCTGGCTGGAACATGCCGACGCCGTCTTATCGCCAGTGACAGCCAACTATCTCGGCATTCGAAGCCTTGCTGTCTTTGGCAGCCTGCGCAAGCTTTTTGAAAATGGAAGCCGGCGTTTGCTCCGCGCGTCGGACCCCTAATTACCATGGATTCGGACTGATTCGCCGAGCGGGCAGCAAAACAAACAATCGCGGCGATAGACGGGAGCGAAGGGCTTGAGCCCTTTTACAGGCAAGTTCCGCGCTCGCCCTTTATGCTGGACGCGGCGGAATATCACTTTCCCATGCGCCGGTTTGCGGAAAAATATCCAACGTCAGGCAACACGGACCTTGCCCTCATCATCAGGAGCATAGCCGCCGAAGTATATAAGCGCATTGCCCTGGACCTGAGCCCCCAGCGCTCAGAGTCGGAGTCTGATGCTGTATCCGCTTGAGGCATTAGCGTTACGGCCCTATGCTGGAACCACCTTTGCCGAGGTTGAAGGTCGCAGCCTGAGCCTCGATACAATCCGGCTCGTTGTACCGGGGCGAGTTCACCTTGGGTGACACTGGAGCAACCTGTACCGCTTCGTCAATTCCGGGATCGACGCTAGGATCTTCACCAGCTAGCCACGGTTCGAAGCCTTCCGCAGACAACATCATCGGCATCCGGTTATGGAGGTCGCGGATACCGTCGCAGGCGTCCGTTGTTAGATAGTGCAGCTCAGCAGCTTGTCCGGCCCCCAGCGTTCCCAGAGCCCCGCGAAGGTCAGTGGCAAGCCATCCTTGCGCCAAATGTAGAAGGGCATCTTCGTCGGCTTTTTCTGTCCGGGCACTTCAATCGCTCGCCATTCGTACAAGCCACTTGCTGGAATGAGGCAGCGCCGTTCATTCCAGGCCGCGCGAAATGACGGCTTTGTGGCTATACCTTCCACCCGGGCGTTGATGAGCGAATGACCGATCTTATCATCCTTGGCCCAAAACGGGATCAGGCCCCACCGCATGGTCTTATAGATGCGGCCCCAATCCTCGGGAACGATCACGCCTACGTCCTGTGTCGGGGCCACGTTCCAAGATGGCCTGAAGTTAGGCGTCAATGGGTTGGTGAGATTGTAAAGATCGTAAAGCTCTTTCAGGTGAAGAGCTGGGTGAACCTGCCGCACATCTCTTGCCTCGCTACCCTTCGAGCGTGGTGCGGGTATAGCGGTTTAGAACGGGGCTGTCTCGATTGGCTCGGGAAATTATAGCGATCTTAACAGAACTCAACCTACGCCGGGGTCTAGCGCCCTTGCTGGGCCGAATTCCCCAGATGCGACTTGTTCGTGTTCTAGGTCACTTAACGGCATAACAACCACATTCCACTGCGCAAAGGCTGCCTTTGCATCTCGTATGTAGGGTGGAGTGAATGTTCGCCCGCTGACGAACACTGTAACCACTGGCAGTTTTTTGATCGCCGTAGCGTGGGCCAATTGCCTGGCCTGGTCCTCGCTCTCTGCACGGACTTCCACAATCACGCGCAATGGCTCGTCGCCATCAACCCATTGGATGGAGCAACGGTATTTTTTGAGGCGTGTATCCCGCTGCTTGTTCAAGAAGCGATTGACACGCTGCACGCTGGCAAAAAACCATTTGACGGCTCTTCTTGCAAAGTCAACGCCTGAATTCGCCCTCATGCAGGTCTCCGGCAATGTAACTTTTCGCTAGAACCCTTCACGGCTCAAAAAGCGGGGGTGGCCGTTGTTTTCTGAGTCCCGGCGTTCATACGTCACAAAACAATGTTGAGCTTAAGATGCGACATTTTGCGACAAAATTAGACTTTATGAGCACGATCAAGCTTGCAACCAAAAGGCGCGGTTTGCATATAGCTTGTCAGCGATTAACGCATTCAGCGTAAATGGACGGTTATCAAACTTGCAGCCCGAGTGCTCGCTTCGCATCTCTTTCACATGCCTTCCAATTTTTCCGTTTTCCGGGAGCGGCTCCGCGAAGCCTGCCGCATCCGGAACATGACCCACACCCGCCTGTGTTCTGCGGTTGGCTTTGGCGGAAGGCGGGCGATTGACCTAGATGTTCATGGCTTAAGAGCAGTCGATATCGACCGCTTAGCATGGATCGCTGATGGGCTCGATGTCTCGATTGACTGGTTGCTCGGAAGAACGAACGTGATGAATGTGCTGGAGATGCCGGAACTGTCAGAACCGCCGAAAAGGAAGGAGAAGAAGTCGGCTTAAACCCGTTTTCGACTTAATTCGTTTCGATTTGGCCAAAGACGCCGCGATTGAGGCGGCAGTCCGAATCAGCGCTGCTAGTTAATTAGCAACCACTTTAAGTGGTTATAAATTTCCTTTAGAAGAGCGCCCCCGAAACAAAAGGCAGTGGCTTCCTGCGCGGTCATCACAGTACCTTAGGCCGCCCCAATCCCCCTGATCCGAGTGGCCTTTTTGTGTGCTGACACCGCCGGAACATCTGCCGGCAGCCTTCTGTTGGCCGGACGGGAAGCTAAAATCTTGATGCACCACATGAAACAACAAAAAACGGCTGGAGGCGCTGTCGTCCCATGGTCGGAAGCCGAAAGGAACGAACTTCGCATTACCAATTTTGGTTGCGAGCGCGCCGTCATAAT
>JBAUNL010000912.1:0-8783 GCA_049579205.1 Rhodomicrobium sp.
TGGGATATGCGTTCAAATCAATTTCTTGATATTCGAAGCGTGAAATCCAGGGCCAGATCGCGATATCGGCGATGGTGTACTCACCGGCAACGTATTCTGACAGGGCGAGCCGGCGCTCGAGCACGCCGTAGAGGCGGTGCGCTTCCTTAGAGTAGCGCTCCTCCGCGTAGGGTGCCTTGCCGCGATTGAATTTCACGAAGTGATGGACCTGTCCGAGCATGGGGCCGAGGCCGCCCATCTGCCACATGAGCCATTCGATGGTTTGCCAGTGTGCTTCCCCGCTCTTTGGCCAAAACTTGCCCGTCTTCTCGGCGAGGTACATTAGGATTGCGCCCGACTCAAAAAGAGTTTGGCCGTTGCTGCGATCGACGATGGCGGGAATTCGATTGTTGGGGCTGATTTTTAAAAAGCCCGGTTCGAACTGCTCATCTTTAGTGATGTCAATACTATGAACAGTGTAGGAGAGCCCTGTCTCCTCCAGCATGATAGAGACCTTGCGCCCGTTTGGCGTGGACCAGGTGTAGAGGTCGATCATTGGGGTTTGCGCTCAGCGTCATGTCGATCTGTGGACAGGACCGAACCTATCAGGCGGTTCCGGCCACAGCAACCGGGGCGCAAACGAGTTTCCAACGGGCCTACCATCGAGCGTTCGTAACCAACCGATGACCGGAATCGACCCTGAGGCGAGACTGACGTAGATAGGTTTTAGATGATTGTAAGACCCAGGTTTGATAATCACACAGCCGTTAGCGCAGGCAAATCAGGCCTGGATTTGGTGGCGAAGACTAAATGGCTGGACTTCGTTTTGCTAAGCGCGAGCTTGGGGAGCTGCCGTGGACACAATATTTCGTTTTGGGTTTCTTGCTTCGCTTGGGGCCCTCTCATGTCTCGTGATTTCGATTGCGATGAGCGGTCCGGCTGTAGCAGGGCCCCGCCAAGAAGTGCCTCCGGCAAACACCGAAGAGCCCGCACCCCCGGAGGCGCCGTTGTTCTTTGTGATATCGCTGAAGAAGCAGCAGGTTTCAGTTTATTCGCCTAAGGGGCTCTACAGCCAATCGCCCGTCTCCACCGGGCAGCCGGGTCATCCTACGCCTATGGGGATCTTTACAATCCTCAGCAAGGAACTCTATCACGAGTCCAACATTTATAGCGCCGCACCTATGCCGTTCATGCAGCGGATCACTTATACGGGCGTTGCGATGCACGAGGGAGTCCTGCCCGGTTACCCCGCCTCCCACGGCTGCATCAGGATGCCGCACGAGTTTGCCCGGCGGATGTACGGGATCACCGCGGGCAATGAACGCGTCGTTATTACGCAACACGACATTGTTCCCGTTGAAATCGCGCACCCGAGGCTTCCCGCTCCAAAATTCATGGCACCCGGCCCTGGCGACAAGGCAAGTAAAAGTGCGGGCGCGACTGCAAATGGGGATGGAGCCGCTAACCCCAGCGAAGAGGGGAATGCGCCGGCCAGCGCACTCAACCCATTGGATTTTGCCAAAGTCATGAAGGCCAGGGCTGCCAGACAGGCCGGGGAAGCCGAGGCCGCAATCGAGCCGGCGCGCCACGCGGCTGGTCTCAAGGCGAGGGACGCGCGCGCAGCGGCCTTCGGGTACCGGAAGACGGAAATCGCACTTGCAGCTGCCAAGGAAAGATTCGAGCTGGCCGATCGCATCTTAAAGGGCGCGACCGGCGACGGGGCGATAAAGGCTGCGGCCGCTGCGAGAGATGCTACCGAGGTTAAGTTAAATGAGGCCAAAGCAGCGTCGGAAACGGCAATGCAAGTGAAGACGCGACGGGACCAGGAGGCCGAAAGCGCTGCTCGAGCGGTAATAGTGGCCGAAGCAAACCGGCGGTCCACTGCAGACGCCATAAAGACCTGGAACCGGCGGCTCGCCCCGCTGTCTATTTTCATCAGCCGCAAGACGCAGCGCCTGTACGTCCGCCAAGACTACGTCCAGGTCTTCGATCTCCCCATCACTATCCGCGCACCAGAGAAGCCCATCGGCACCCATCTTTTTATCGCCATGCCTAAGGAGACGGCCGCGAATGCTCCGGTTCGGGATCTCCGCTGGCTTGTTCTAACTTTGCCGGAACCTTCCAACGAAGATGAAATTGGAGCCCGCCGGAGCGGACGGATGAGCGTCGCTGCTCCAGCCAAAGTGATGGCGCCGACAGCGCCAGATGCCCTGGACCGGATCGAAATGCCAGACGCAGTTGCTGAAAAACTCTCCGAAATGGTATGGGCAGGGGCCGCGCTTATCGTGTCGGATAATGAGATGAGCCATGAAACCACCGATTTCGCCCGGACTGACTTTGTCGTGATGACCGGCGGCCACACCTCGGGCTACCGATACGGGTCTAGGTACAGGGGCGAGCGGTCGTTTTTTGACTTCTTCCGGTGAGAGCGGCAACTCCCTACCAACTTGCATTATGGCAGGATCGGTTTGACCCTCCGCTAATTGGACGGTCTAGGGCCTCCGGAGTGCTTCGCGCATGGCACGCCAAGCTGGCTGGTGTGCTATCGCCTCACGAATAATGACGCCTACTGCATGTTGCCTGCTCATGATATAGGCTTACACAGAATGGCGGCTAACGAAAGCGCGATTATCGTATAACCCCAGCCCAACAGCCGGGTGAGGCCGACAGCAGACTTCCTCGAAGACAAGCGGTTAGGTCCGGTTTTACGAGATCAGCAGAAGTGGTGAAAGAAAAGCCGCCGGGGTTCGCGTTACGCCAGGAGGTGACTTCGCCATTCGCCAAGGAACCTGCGTCCGAGCAATCCCGCCTTGGCGGTTATAAAGGCGGAGTTATTTCCGAGCCTCTGCAGACGTACGGGTGAATAACCATCTGACAAGCCTTATGATAGCACGCCCCCATCTAAAGAGCTGAATCAGTGTAATTCCCGCAATACAAATAACCGCGATAATTTTGTAGCCCTGGTAATCGCGCATACCCCACCAATTATGGGCATTATCGAAAAAAGATAATTGAACAATTGCTAGGAACATGATGACGATCGCAATGAAGTAAACGAATAGGCGCCACACTCGCTCCGTGGCCCCCTTCTTGCCATGCAGACCGGCTTTTTGCTTGGCGGGAGCCAGGTGTGCCAGGTTTCCTTGTATATCCTTGGCAAGAGTATGAGGTGCTAGCGTCGTGCGGATAAGGCCCGCCACCCGAATAGGGTCCTGGACAGAATAGAGCGTGATCTTTGTCGGTGTGATCTCCCCATCACCCGCAACTTCAAGACGGATATCGGCGGGAGACCCCTGCACGCTGAAAGACATCGTAAGCGCCGCGAACCGGTCGCATCCGAAACGCTGAGAACCGTCTTTAGTCACTATTTCGAGATAATCCCTGGTTAGGCGATATTCGAGATGGAGTGATCTTAGTAGGGAGGGGCTGCTCTGCCGTAACAGGTGTAGCAGAAACAGGAAGCTTAAAGACACGCCGAGCCCGCTGCTCACGGCAAGGCTCTCGTCAATGCTTGGCATCTCTTTGAAAACAAGGGCGTCGATATCGACATAGGCGCATTTGATAACCGCGTAGAAGCACACGATCACAATGAATGACCCTATGGCAAACCGCTTCACATGTTGCCTTGACGCGAAACCTATGAGCGGCCTGCCGCGCCATAGCAAGAAACCGGCAGGCATCGCACCCTCATCAGGCAGCTGAATGTCCTCTCCCTGCAAAGTCCGCCCTCCCCGTTTGCAACGCCCTCAGCCCCCAAGCTCTAACGTAGACTGCATAGGCGGGGCAATAGCGCTTCCGCGTTGTGATACAACCCAGCTTGTGCTGGCTTTGATGAGATCGTAAAAAAGCTGGCGCGTCGCCAACGCCTCGGAAGGAAGAGAAGGCGAAAGCTAGGAAGCCTTCGCGAGAACGTACAGCGATATTACCTCTAGGATCAGATGATCCTGCTTGCCGAAATTAGGCACGGGAAGCGGCCACCACTTCTCACGCTGGGGGTCTAAGCGGACCTGGACCGTTGGCGCCGGTTGATTTATGTTCAGATACCCCTCAACCCTTTTGACCCACGTGCAATGATCTCGCCGACAAGCACAACGGGATCCATTCCCATTGCGGTGTCATTTCATCCTGAAGATGCGATGCCGCGCGCGGTAACTATCGTGGAACAGATGCTGCAACGAGCGGGAGCCAGTTCCGTGTCCGTAACCGGGTCAAAGATCATTTTCACAGTGGGTTTCATTCGATTTCGTCTCAACCGATTTCGCAGCTATTGGAACATTCTTAATATGTATGATTGGGGCGAAGTAAAGATCGAAGCGAATGCCTCAGGCATTGCCGTTCGTTATCACCTCAGCACCTTTCGTTCGTTGTCAATTGTCACCGCCTTCGTCGTAGCAGCCCTCATCTTTGCATTGGCTCAAACCGCTTGGCCTCAGCTCGTGGCTTTATCGGTATTGGGCTGGCTTTGGTTTTTTGCGAGCAACGCCTTACTTGGGTGGTTTCGGTTCCGAAATTGGCTAGCCGATGGAATAAGGAGAAAGTTGCGAGAGGACCGTGAGAACTGGGTATCGGCTCCGGTGCCAGCAATGGTACGTATCACCACAACAGCAGCGTTCGTAATGTTATTTTTTACTGGCCTCTGTGTTGCTATTTATTTCATTCTTTTCCCGAAGGGCTAAACTGCTTTGGCGACACCACCCGCATTCGATCCCTCTCTTTATCCGGCGATGTATCGCTCATCCGCAGGAGCTGGGCTGGCATTCTTCTTGATCTACATAGGCTTCGCTCTGTTTACCCTTGTTGGCAGAGGACACCTGCTTAGAGTTCATTCATTAGGGGTGTGGATATTTGCGTTGGCCGTCTTGGGCTTAGTGACTTTGATAGCCCTAGATTTCATGTTTGGCCACGTTACACTGCGCGCCGACCGCATCGAGCGTAGAGGATTGATTGGGAGAAAGGTCATGCAGCGCACCGATATTGCTGGGACGCGCTTAGAGGGATTATTTAGAATTAAGTGCCTAGTACATAAGGACAACCCTGCTTCCTCGCTCGCACTCCCTTTTGGAGTAAAAGGGGATGCTGCATGGGATGCGTGGATGGCTTTCGTCCCAGATTTGGATGCCTTAGATGAAGTCAAGGTACTAACTGATACACGGAGATACCCCAAGCTGGGGGCCACGCCCGAAGAGCGCGAGCTTCGCTGGAGGCATGCGAATAGATTAGCTAGGATTTGCGTATGGGCAACTGCCGCCGCGATTCCGCTCGTTTTCGTGCCATCCCTTTCTCCGTTCGCGGCCACGGTGCTTATCGTTACCCCGTGGATTGCGTTACTTAATATATGGCGGTACGGGCTTATATTTAGCTCGGCCCGGCGAAATCCGGCAATTGGCAACGCTCTTACTCTCTTCTTCGCTAGCGCAGCACTTGGAGTTTTTGGAGGAATTTATCTGCCATCGCTGGGAGTTCTTTTTTTTCCGCAGGGAGCGCAAATTCATTTTTTAATAGCAGGCCCCTCTTCTGGACTCATACTGTTTGTTCCGATGCTTCGTGTTATTCTCTCGAAAGCGCAATGGAAGGACTTGCCCACGCGAGTCACAGCAGGAGTCTTTCTGGTGCCATCCATGATATTGACCGCTTGGGGATATGGCGTCGGTGCAGCGTTAGAAATCAACACACTATTCGACTTCCACAAGCCCGCTCTCCAAACAAGCACTACAGTCATTATGGGGTCTTGGGGCTGCGTCCAGTCTCACGCCGGGCTGCTTTATCCTTGGAGCATCTTAATGCCCTGCCTAAACTAAAGGTTTTTTGCTATCCGATTTTATTCTTGTCATTGCGTTTGACCGGCTGTTTGTTCGGAAATCTTGAATGTCGGTTCCCGACCCTGATCGACGAAATCGATGATCGCAACAGCGTCGTCTGTTGCCCGTTCAAGGGACCTGCTCAGCGACGACCTATAAAAGTCAGTTTGTCTCCGCATTGTGCTCAACTCTTGCATCTGTCCTGTCAATGGTGGTTAGAACCTGACCCGGGGGCTGCCAAGGTAATTCAAGAGGATTTTTTGACTTCGTCGAGCCTGCGGCGCAACATTGCAACGAGTGCGCGATCTGCGCCTGGGTATTGGTCAATAAGCCATTGGATTGTGCGCATCGTGTCCGCCTCGCTGCCATTGTTCCGGGCAGCCTCCAAGGTGTGGTTCAGCGCATCAACAACATCCTGTGTCGTGAGGTCGTAACCGTAACCGCGCAGCAGCCATTTCAGTGCCGCCAGGCCAACCGAGCGGGCAAATTCGGGGTGGCTGGCTGCGAAGTCCCGCGTGGCGCGCGTCAGCGTTTTTGGATCGCAAGGGCTCGTCTGCGCAAGCTCAGCCGCTTCGGTAAAAAGTCCTGCCGATTTCGCCGCGGCGAACCATTTGCCCTCATCGCCGGAAGTTCTGTTGATGAGGTCGCCAAGTATCGTCCTGGGCTCGATCTGCGGATACTTGCTTGTTATCGCCTGGAATGTGGCCAGGTACGTGCTATGCCGGTTCGCCTCAAATGCGTATCGATCATAAGCCTCCCGCCATAGGCCTTCGGACAGCATGATCTCTTCGCATGCCCTTGAGATCCCGCTGCCGGATTGATTAAGGCCGCGTGTGTCCTCTGCATATCGGATCGCTTGAGCGGTCTTGCCCTGCTCGGCTAAGCTTCTTACGCCCCAGCGGCGGTCATGCCAAAATTTGTAGGGTGCCAAGTCCAACAGGTTGAGGAGATCCTCATGCCGTCCGGCAGAAAACAATGCGCTTAGGCAGGCGGCGGTGCCCTTGAAGAAGCCTCCACGCGCTAGGCCGGGGCTCCACGTCAATCGCACGCCCTCCATAAAACGATCCGCCCACCGCGATGCGCGCTCGGGCGTGACGCACAATTCGCCCCAATGATTGGGGAGCAGCTCAATGTAAGGGATCTCGTCATCCTCGATGGCACGCCATAGCCGCCCGAGCCATTTGTCTCTCAAGCCGTCGCTCGTTGGGGCTTGCGCAATGATCGGCACCAGCGTCTCGATTGCCCAATTGACCGTGGTGCCGATGGCGCCGGACGAGCTGTCAACGTGTGCAAGAGCGCCTGACGCCTTCTCAAGAAAGATCACCGCACCTTCGGCACCAAGGACCTTGTCTTTGCGAGCGGCTTTCTTGATCTCCGCCACAGCCTCCTTGACGCGCTTGATCGGCAGATCCGATCGCCATCCAAATGCACCGGCCCGAAATTGTGACCGAAACGTCCAAACATGTGCCCTGACCGCTGGCATTGGCTGCCCCATGATGCTGCGATAGTGTTCGTCACCAGTCAGTGCAAAGGCCCTTCGGGCTGCCAATTGAGAAGGCTGTTTGCGTCTTGGGCTGCCAATCGCTTTTTCGCCACTTCTCTGGCTTGCCGCTCGCCAAGTTCCGCGACGAGGGCCTGCCAGGCTGGTACGTCTGCAATAGCGGCGATGAAATCATCAGTCAGGGCATCCAGCTCAGCGTCTGTGAACGGCGTTTTGCGATCATTGCGCGGATCGAACCAGGACGGCTTAGAACTTGTCTCTTTCTTTTTCCGCATTTCTTGCTCCAGTTTCGATCCGGATGCTTGATGCCAGACTAGATTATCCTCGCAAAGCACACGAGAGGTTTTGCTTGAAACTTGACACCAATTCAACATGTTGTCTTTTCAGCCTAACACCGGCTTTGAATGCTATTAAAATGGTGGAGACCGTAGGATTGTAGGAACTCGTCAAACTGAGCTGGCTCAGTAAGACCCTCTCCCACCAGGATTGCTCTCAGGCGCATCCCACCACTCATCAGACGAAGAGATCTTGAAAAGAAGGAAGCCAAAGGTAATAACGCACAATGCAGCAAACGGATGCCACAACGGCACGGCCAGAGCCGTCCAATTGAAAGCAATTGCTGGTACCTTTGCCTTGCTAGGGTAAGAGTAAAACGTGCGTGGAAGTCCACCCTGGCACGATCCGCGAGATGGCGCCTCAACGCCATCTGGAGAGTATGTGCGCAGTTGACCGCCTGGAGCGCAAATCAAGAGAAAACCAAACGGTGACATGGCGGAGCTGGAGACCTTGCCCACCAGGAAGGCTTTCTCGAAACCTTCGGGACCGTAACGTTGTACGCGTAAAATTGGTGAGCTCACAATGAATACACGCCCATCTGGAGCGGTGAGGCGATCAGCCCCTAACGTATTGGGCAGTTCAATGTGATCGAGAGGAAGCAATTGGACGCAGACGGGCTCAATAACGCCAAACAAACCCACCGCGATAATGCAGATTCCAAACCTTCCTAAAAAATCAGTCGTTGATGCCTGCCAGTGCTCATACCCCTTCACGGCCAGAATGGCGCCAAGAGCAAGGAAAATAGGAAGGAAAATTATAAGAGCAATGATTTTCATTTTGATTGAGCCATGCTTGGACTGGGGGCCGATCAGGCCGCGTCGCGATCGGCAAATCTGACACCCGGCAACGTTCCTTAGCAACTGCTTCGACGTTCTGAAAGGCCCTCTGGAGTCTTCAGCACGTCATTGCGTCGATACCCTCGCAGTCGACTTGGTTCGTGCCTCTATTTCGCAAAAACCTTGTTTCGGCGGGTCTGCTGTTTGGGGTTAAGCGGCTGCGCCCCTGAAATCCAGCCCATGCCCGGTTTCGACCCTTCTCGACAAAATCGCATGCCTACACCCAAAATCGGCCGCCCGCGCCGATCGCCAAGGTAATCAGCCCCAGCGTAAGGTTCACCGCCACGATCCGGCGGATCACGCCGAGCTGCACGCCGGCGTCCGCCCAATTCG
>JBAUNL010000913.1:0-8483 GCA_049579205.1 Rhodomicrobium sp.
GCCAGCCGCAAGCGGCGGGCGGAGCTCGTCGATAAGATCGCCGCTGCGTACATCCTGCAAGGTGCGCTGGACAGGCTGAATTACAGGCGCGGCACGCCTCCATGATCGCCATCCTGACCGCGCTCGCGCCGCTCTTCATCATTTCCGCGATCGGCTACCTGCTGGTGCGCATGGAATTCGGCGGCGAGGCCATGTGGCACGCGCTGGATCACATTACGTTCTATGTGCTTTTTCCGGCGCTGCTCGCGAAAACCTTGATGCGGGCCGATCTTGCAAGCGTCCCGGCCAGCGACTTCGTGATTGTCTCCATCGGCTCGATCACCATCATGGCCGCCTCTATTGTGGGGGGATATCTCGCAGTAGGTAGGCCGCTTCCTGGCCCGGCATTCACGAGCTTCTTTCAAGGCGTGCTCCGCTTCCAGAGCACTATCGCCGTTGCGATTTCCGCAGCGCTGTTCGGCGAGCGCGGGCTAACCTTTGCAGCACTTTCCGTGGCCTCGCTCGTGCCTGTCGTGCAATTTTATACGGTGCTGGTTCTTCTGATTTTTGGCCGCAGCAGCGAGGAGGTCCGCTTCTTTCCGATCGTCAAACGCCTTGCGCTTAATCCCTTCACGCTGGCCTGCCTGCTCGGTTTTGTCTTGAACCTTACCGGCGTCCCGAATTTCGTCTACGCGACCTTTTCCGTGCTTGGGTCAGCGAGCATCGCGCTTACGCTGCTTGCCGTGGGCGCTGGCCTCAATCTCTCGACCGCGCACGCGGCGCGAGGGCTGGTAGCGGTTAACATGGCGGTCCGGCTCTTCCTTGTGCCGGCGGTTGTGTTCCTGCTGTCATGGCTGGTGGGACTATCGGGGCTGGCGCGCACAATCGCCGTGATTTCAGCCGCGGTGCCGACCGCCGCCACCGCCTATACCATGGCCCGGAAGATGGGAGGCGACGCAGAGCTGATGGCGCAGCTAATCACCTTCCAGAGCATCGCGTCGGCGTTCACGCTGCCGGTACTGATCTATCTCGCGCAAAGCTTGTAACGTGCCAGCTGTTTAGCCCTGGCATGTGGCGCACGGGCACCAGCCTGAACCGTTTCGCACGGAATTGAAACTCTCTTGCACGCTTCTGGGTTCAGCGGTAGTGGTGGCTTCCGCCTCAGCTGAACAGAATTCGAGATGTCCGTCGAAGCTGATAAAAGCGATCTTAATCGCGATGGCCGCGTTTCCACCGGAAGTGCAGGCCTCGATTATATTCTCAGAGGCGGCCTCGACCCCAACCGCATGTACCTATACGAGGGGCGGCCTGGGACCGGGAAGACCACAATCGCTCTCCAGTTCCTGCTGGAGGGCGCCCGGCGGGGCGAACGCGTCCTTTACATAACCCTGTCCGAGACAGAGCAGGAACTAAAGCTTGTCGCGGAGCGCCATGGCTGGTCGCTCGATAACATCGACATCTTCGAGCTGGTGCCTCCTGAATCGACGCTTGACCCCTCCCGGGAGTTGACGGTGCTGCATCCGGCTGAGTTGGAGCTCAGTGAGACAACAAAGCTGGTGTTCGACCGCGTGACGGAGATCAATCCGTCCCGCATCATTTTCGACAGCCTATCCGAACTGCGCCTTCTTGCACAAAGCCCCTTGCGCTATCGGCGGCAGGTTCTCGCACTCAAGCATTTCTTCACGAGCCGCCAATGTACTGTGATCCTGTTGGATGACCTGACGTCCCAGGAAAACGATCTCCAGCTTCACTCCATCTCGCATGGCGTCGTCCGTCTTGAGCAGCTTGCCCTCGACTATGGAGCCGAACGGCGCCGCCTTCGCGTCGTGAAGATGCGCGGAATTCAATTTCGCGGCGGCTATCATGATTTCATTATCGAAAAGGGCGGGGCTCAAATCTTCCCGCGCCTTGTCGCCGCGGAGCATCACAAGTCCTTTGTTGGCGAATTCACCTCTAGCGGTAACGGTGAGCTTGATCACCTTCTCGGTGGCGGCCTTGAACGGGGCACTAATGCTCTGTTTATAGGCGCGGCTGGGGTCGGCAAATCATCGCTTGCACTCACCTATGCAATTGCGGCGGCGGAACGTGGAGAGCATGCAGTCTTCTTCGCTTTTGATGAAGGCCAGGGCACCGTCGAAGCCCGGGCTAGAACGCTTGGCCTGCCCTTCCAACAGGCGGTTGATGCGAATTTGATCCGGTTCCAGCAAATCGACCCGTCGGAACTGTCACCGGGGGAGTTTGCGGCAAATGTCCGCCGCAGTGTCGAGGTTGAGAACGCCCGCGTCATCGTCATCGACAGCCTAAACGGCTATATGAACGCCATGCCGGATGAACGCTTTCTGATCCTGCAAATGCATGAATTATTGAGCTATCTCAGTCAGCAGGGCGTGGTGACTATTTTGATTTTGGCTCAGCACGGGCTTGTTGGGCCAATGGAAACGCCCATCGATCTTAGCTATCTCAGCGACGCCGTATTGATGCTTCGCTATTTTGAGTTTAATGGCTCGGTGCACCGTGCGCTGTCGGTTGTGAAAAAACGTAGCGGCGATCACGAGCACACCATACGTGAATTCCGCCTCGGCGCTGGAGGGGTTGCTCTTGGACCGCCGCTGAAAGATTTCATCGGCATCTTCACCGGAACGCCACGCTATACCGGTCACGGCCCGCTCATGGACGAGGAGGATGGCTGAGGGGCCTGATGTTCGTATTCTTGTTTTCGCGCCAATCGGCCGCGACGGTCCTGCTTGCGTGGAGCTTCTAGAGCGAGCTGGTTTGAAGGCGGAGCTCTGCAAGTCGCTTCCCGCGCTTTTGGCAGAGGCCGAGACCGGAACTGCGGCGATTCTTATTGCCGAAGAAGCCCTGTTTGGGAATGATTTGGCTCAGCTAATCTCACTAATCGAAGCGCAACCTGCTTGGTCGGACCTTCCTATTGTTGTTTTGACCAGCCATCATGAATACGCCGCGCTGGGTGCCTGGCGGGGCGAGCTGGTTTCAAGGCTTGGAAATGTTTCCCTATTGGAGAGGCCTGTCCAGTCTATCACGCTGACAAGCACGATGCAGGCGGCTGTGCGGGCGAGGCTCCGTCAGTATGAGGTGCGCGCGCTGCTTGAGGCCCGCGAAGAAGCAGCTCAAAAGCTTGAATCACTGGTCGCTGCGAGGACGGAGGCACTTCAGAAGGCGAAAACAGAACTCGAAACGCAGATGGCCGAAAAAGCGCGGGTCGAGGAGACGTTGCGCCAAGCCCAAAAGATGGAAGCTATCGGCCAACTTACTGGCGGCGTCGCTCATGATTTCAATAATCTTCTGATGGTGATCTTAGGCGGCCTCGACATGCTTGAGCGGCGCATTCCGGAACTTGGACAGAATCACATCCTGGAGGGCATGCGTAAGGCAGCCACCCGTGGCGCGGGGCTAACCCGGCAATTGCTAGCCTTTTCACGCCGGCAGCCGCTGCATTCGGAAGCTGTCGGCCTTATCCAACTTCTTGGCGGAATGAGCGATATGCTCGACCGCAGCCTGCGCGGAGATGTGCATGTCGAGCTTGATTTTCAAAAAGACATTTGGCCGGTTGAGGTTGATCCTGCGGAGTTTGAGCTTGTCATTTTAAATCTCGCGGTCAATGCGCGCGATGCAATGCCGGCTGGCGGCTCTATTACCATCCGGGCTCAGAATGTTCCGGCAGCTGAAAGCCCACTTCCTTGTGACGCGGTCAGGTTATCGATCATCGATAACGGCGCGGGCATGTCTGAGAATGTGCGGGCTCGGGCTTTCGAACCCTTTTTTACCACCAAGGAGATCGGTAAAGGATCAGGACTCGGTTTGCCGCAAGTCTATGGTTTTGCCAAACAATCGGGTGGCACGGTCTCTATCGAGAGTAAACTCGGCAAAGGGACAACGGTAACGCTGCATCTTCCCCGCTCAGCGAAGGTGCCGGTTGCGGACGTAGAGCCGCTGATAAACCTGAAGGTGGAACAGCCCAAACTGAAAGGGCGAGTGCTGCTTGTGGAAGACGACGATGAGGTCGCGGCCCTTGTGACGGAGATGCTGGACCAGCTCGGCTATCAGGTGGTGCAAACAAGAAGCGCCGCTGCCGCTTTGGGCGCTCTCGCCAACGGGCGCTCCGTCGACATCGTCTTCTCGGATATTATGATGCCGGGGGGCATGAACGGCCTCGAACTCGTGCAAGAAATCCGTGCTCGTCGCGGGGATCTGCCCGTGCTCCTGACCAGCGGCTATTCCGAGGCTACGAAATTCAAGGCTCACGCCGAAGGATTCCGGGTGTTGGCGAAACCCTATCGCCTGGACGAACTTGCAGCGGCGCTAAGAGCCGCGATGAAAGATGGCTCAGCCGCAAGTCTGCGTTCGTAATGAGCGCTTCCCACCACTTCTGCAGCGGCTGATTGCAAGAAAGATCTCTGAAGGCGATCACCTCGTAATGGAATCGTCGCGGCACAGAAACTCAAGACGGCTGCGCAGGAATCACCTGATGCATAGGCATCATGTTCTCATTCAGGTGATACATGATCCAAACCGAACCGCCGACGACAAGCGCGACAATCAGGATACCGAACGCCAGTGCGAGAATATTGTTGGTATTGTCAGGCGCGGTCGTGATGTGAAGGAAAAACACGAGGTGGATCCCGATTTGCGCGACGGCAAGCACAACGAGCGCAATCGGGATCGCCGGCGGCCAAATTTGATTGGTCCGTACGACGGCAAAAGAAGCGGCGGTCAGGAGAATAGCCAGCCCAAGTCCAATGACATAGCCTTGAACTCCCGCGCGGATGCTATGTTCGGGCGCGTCCATAACGCCGGGCGCGACGTCATGGGAGTCCAAGCCAAACTCCTCGCCGTTTTCACTCATGTTACCCCACTCATCAGATAGACGACAGTGAAGATCGCGACCCAGATAATGTCGAGCGTGTGCCAGAACAGGTTGAAGCAAAGCAGGCGATGCAGGATGCTTACGCGGAATCCCTTGACATAAACCTGCGCCATCATCGTGCCGAGCCACAGAAGCCCAAGAGTCACATGCAGGCCGTGACAGCCGACAAGGGCGAAGAAAGCGGACAGGAAGGCGCTATGTTGCGGGCCTGCCCCTTGCGCAATGAAGGACGCGAATTCTTGGGCCTCCAGGAAAAGGAAGCAGGCGCCGAGAACGCCCGTAACGCCCAGGAACGCTTGCGTCCAGAAATGGCTGCGCACGCTCGTGGCGACCGCCGCCAAGCCGGCGGCAAAGCTCGAAGCAAGCAGGAACGCGGTTTCCGCAGCAACGCGCCAAGACTCGAATAACTCCCTGCCGGTTGGGCCACCAGCCGTCCCTCCTCGCAGCACGGCAAAGGCCGCGAAGAAACAGGAGAACATAACAATGTCGCTCAGGAGAAAGATCCAAAAGCCGAAGCCGGTGATCACGCGTCTGGAGGCGGGCCCCCCCTCTCCCTGGCCTGTGGCGTAATCATGCCCGCCGCCGAAATCGCCGGCATGACCGTGTCCAAGCTTGTAAGGATCGATGTCGCGGTGAACGATGTCTGCGGTACTCATACAATTTCGCCGGTCTTTGCATGCTCTTCAAGCCATTCCTGGCGGGCTTGCCGCACGGTACGGTCAATGCGAGCAACTTCTTCCGCGGGTATCTCGTACTCAACTTCATCGCGCCACGCGTACCAGACGAAGACACCATAAGCGGCAACAAGACCGAGTCCGGCCAGCCACCAGATATGCCAGATCAATGCGAACCCTGTCAGCGTAGCGAAGAACGCGGTGACGAAACCTGTTGGGCTGTTCTTCGGCATTTCGATTGGTTTGTATTTAGGTTCGGCCGGCATCTGCTGCGTCTGAATGGCGCGCTTTTTGATCTCCCAATAGGGCTCTTCGCCGTGAACGTCAGGCATGACCGCGAAATTGAATGCGGGCGGAGGAGAGGCGGTCGCCCATTCTAGCGACCTCCCGTGCCAAGGGTCGCCCAGGATGTCCCGCAATTCCTCGCGGCGGCGGATGCTGACCACAAGTTGCATCACCTGGCAGACGACGCCCAAGAAAAGGATGATAACTCCGAAGCCAGCGGCGACAGCCCAGGGATGCCAGAGTGCGAGATCGTAGTGCTGAAGACGCCGGGTCATGCCAAGCAGGCCTACTACATAAAGCGGCATGAACGTCGCGTAGAAGCCTACGAGCGCGAACCAGAATGCTGCCTTGCCCCAACCCTCATGCAATCTGAAGCCGAACGCTTTCGGGAACCAATAGGTGAGTCCCGCAAACCCCGCGAATAGCACACCGCTGATGATAACGTTGTGAAAGTGAGCAACGAGGAACAGGCTTTCGTGCACCATGAAATCGGCCGGAGGGACCGCGAGAAGCACGCCAGTCATACCGCCGATCACGAAGGTTACGATGAAGCCGATAGACCATAGCATGGGCGTCGTGAATTGAATCCGGCCGCCATACATGGTGAAGAGCCAGTTATAAACCTTAACGCCGGTAGGCACCGCGATGATGCTGGAGGCAATGCCGAAGACACCGTTCACAGTACCGCCCGCTCCCATTGTGAAGAAGTGGTGCAGCCACACCATGAAGGATATGAGGCAGATGGCTAAGGTGGCGAACACCATGGACCGGTAGCCGAAAAGTGGCTTGCGTGAAAAAGTGGAGATAATCTCGGAGAAAATGCCGAAGGCGGGCAGGATCAGGATGTAGACCTCCGGGTGGCCCCAGGCCCAGATCAGGTTGATGAACATCATCATGTTGCCGCCGGCCGTATTCGTGAAAAAGTGGAACCCGAGATAGCGATCGAGCAGCAGCATCGCGAGCGTGGCCGTAAGGACTGGGAATGCGGCGACGATGAGGAGATTTGAGGCAAGGGAGGTCCAGCAGAAGATGGGCATCCGGAAATAGCTCATCCCAGGCGCGCGCATTTTGAGGATTGTGGTGACGAAATTGATGCCGGTCACCAAAGTCCCGATCCCCGAGATCTGAAGGGCCCAAAGGTAATAGTCGACACCGACGCCGGGCAGGTAGGTTGCCTCAGAGAGCGGAGGATAGGGCAGCCATCCTGCCCGGGAAAATTCGCCAATGAGAAGCGACAAGTTTACGAGCAGGGCGCCGGAAGCCGTGAGCCAGAAGCTTGTCGAATTCCAGGTCGGGAAGGCAACGTCCCGGATGCCGAGCTGCAGCGGCACCACGAAATTCATGAGCCCGATCATGAACGGCATTGCGCCGAAGAAGATCATGATCGTGCCATGCGCGGAAAAAATTTGATCGTAATGCTCGGGCGGAAGGTAGCCCGGTCCATGGAAGGCGATAGCCTGCTGCGACCTCATCATGATCGCGTCGATAAAACCGCGCAGCAACATGACCAGCGCGAGAATGATATACATCACGCCGATCCGCTTATGGTCCACGCTCGTGATCCACTCACGCCAAAGGTAAGGGAGGTAACCTCTCAGGACGACCCAAGCGATTACCGCTATGAGAACCGCAAAAACGACCGAGGCGGCGATGAGCGGGATAGGCTGATTCCAAGGAATTGCATTCCAGGTGAGTTTGCCAAGCATCTTCAGCCCCCCACTTCCGGGCGTACTGTCCTAGGGGCTATGCTCTCACTTGCAGGCCCTGGCCCAGGTGGAATTTGCTGCGTCACAATCGCGTTGAACAATTCCGGATCGATTGCCCCATAAGTGAATGGCTGGCGCGCAACGCTTGGACGATTAAGCTCGTTATAGGTGGACCGGTCCAAGACCGGCCCAACATTTCTAACGCTGTCTGTCCATGCGCTGAACGCGTCCGGCGATACTGCGTGCACAGTGAAATGCATATTGGAAAAGCCGCTGCCGCTATATTGCGTAGATAGACCGTAGTAGTCGCCAGGATGGTCGGCCTGCAGATGCAGTTGCGTCACCATTCCATTCATCGTGGCGATCATGCTGCCAAGCTGCGGCACGAAAAAATTGTTCATCACGGTTCCGGAGGTAAGCCAGAAATGAACTGGGATGCCGGTCGGCACGACGAACTCGTTCACACTGGCTATGCCTTGATTGGGATAGATGAACAGCCACTTCCAATCGAGCGCCACAACCTGAACAGGAATAGGATTGTAGGGGGAACGGATTGGCCTGGCTGGGTCGAGAGCGTGCGACCCGATCCAGATAACGCCGCTTAGAAACAGGACTACGAGGATGGGAATGGACCAGACGATCAGCTCAACGCGCCCTGAATAGGCAAAGTCTGGCCTATAGACCGCCCGTGTATTTGACGCACGGTACCACCAGGCGAAGGCAATCGCTGCGACAATCGTCGGCACAACGATTACCAGCATGATTTCGAGCGAGTTGAGCAGAATGAGGCCGTTTGAGGCTCCAATCGGACCTTTAGGATCCAAAACGCCGCCCCACCCTCCGAGCGCCAAGGGCAGGACAAGCAGCCCGGCGATCAGCCAAAACTTGCGTTGACGTCGCAGGTGACTTTGTGGAGGTACCTTTGGGTGGCCGCTCTTACGGGACCGGACCTCT
>JBAUNL010000914.1:0-5226 GCA_049579205.1 Rhodomicrobium sp.
GCAAATCTCGTCTGCTTCACGACCGGGCGCGGCTCGGTGTTCGGCTGCAAGCCTGCACCAACCATCAAGCTTGCAACCAACACGCCCCTCTATGACCGTATGCCCGATGACATGGATATCGACTGCGGCGGTATAGTCGGCGGTCTTGAGACGGTCGAAGAGTGCGGGCGGCGCATCTTTCAACTCATGCTTAGGGTTGCGTCAGGCGAAAAGACAAAAAGCGAGGCAATGGGGTTTGGGGATGATGAGTTCGCGCCCTGGCAGATCGGAGCTGTAGTCTAAACGGCGGGCCTTCGTGGCCGTGACGCTGCTTAGTCTACGTGAAGGGCCGCTCCGACGAGGGCTCTCGCGCATTGTTAAGCCTGATTTTCCGATTGTTTCTAAAAGACCTAAACCTAAGTAATCGTTACAGTTCAAAGCTCTCTATAGGCAGGGAAGCCAAGCCACAGAGACCGGACTGTTAAATGCTGCCGGGTGCCGAGAGGCTTTGCACAAAAGCCTCAAGCTGCTCTTTCAGCCGCGCACGCAAATCGGCACAGCTTGAGCATCCAGCGCGGTGAGAGGCTCGGTTAGGCGCACAGGCGTGGTGGCATTACAAAACTCCTACATGCCGCATAAGCTGACAAGTTGAAATGCGTTGTCGCCGCAATAAATGCGAGAGATGCCATGCCAAAATCTCTTCTCGGCCTGTCAAGTCGCGCTAAACCACGCCGTCATCAAAGCGCGTTCGCGTGACGTGACCGTCTCAATAAACTCGTCAGCTCCTTTCATAAAGCGGAGGGCCGAATGACCGCGTTCCAGAAAGTTCTGGAGTTCGCGAACGCCAGCAAGCGCTGCCGGTTTTCGCATCATTGATAAGGTTGCGCCAATAAGGCGATTCTGGGTTAGGCTATTGAGAGCGCGGCCGAGGTGCTCTATCAGATAGATTTGTCGCTCACGATCAGCCCCCCTGCCAACGGCGCGATACGCTTTCACATACTTAGTTTCATCGAGATCGAACACATCATCTTTAAGCCCGCGCCGCCGCAATTCATCTCGGAAAGCTGTTGGATCGCTCATGGTTCCACCCTGTGCTTAGCGGCAAGCTCTAGTAGCTCAGCGTCACTCAGAGCTCTGAGATCGTCAGCACTCATTTCTTCGAGTGTCTTAGGTTTGAACGGCGCTTCGGCCATTGGCGTTACGTCACGCCTTTCTGAGGGAGGAGGCGCTAGCTCTCTGCGCTCGCCAAAGATCCGCTTGTACTCAGCAGGGTTCTCTAGCCTAAGCTTTTCGTTTGGATTCTCTTCGTCAAAGTCCTCGTACACGTGTACGGGCTCAGCCGTGCCATCAGGTCGAAGCTTAACTTCATAGCCATTACTCGGCAAAATCACGACAGCCGGGTTCATATCTAAAGACTCGCCGCTCGGACCACTATGCTGCAAGGCTTGTGGCGGGCGAGGTGGCAGGCCCTCGGTATAAGCAAGATGTAACTCGATTGCCTTCACCCTGACATTCATCGAAATCTTCGCGCTGCCAGTCGCGATCTTTCTAAGTTGCTCCAACAATTCAGGCGTGTATTTGCGGGCAGCGACAATGGCACTCTTAGTACGAGAACCCCTGCCCTTCGTCCCACCTCGTATATTGCCAGATTTTCCTTTTTTGAAAGTCATAATCGTTTAATGTATGCTTAAGCAAATCTAATGCCAAGAATTGTCGCCACAAAATCGAAATACTATTATGCGCTCGTAAAGATCTCATTTTGCACTATTCTTACGGTGCACTCGTAGTGAACGTCACGACATTTTTCAAACCTATTTCACCGTGTTCTTTATTCTGTAAACACTCGCACTGCCGATATTTAGCTTGCGGGCTATCTCAGTGGCCCTCATACCACTCTCGAGTAGCGTCAGAGCTTGGCCGGTCTTTGCCTTCGCAGTTGGTCTACCCTTATATTTGCCATCTCGCTTAGCTTGGCGGTGCCTTCGCGTTGACGCTCCAGCATGATCTCGCATCGTTTCATTCCCATGAGATGAACGCGTTAACCATGGCGATGATGGTTAAGAGATCGTGAAAGACCCTACGGCCCATGAAAGGGACCTGAGTGGCGGTGCTGCCTTCGGGGCTGTGCGTTGCTTACGCTGGTTTGGCTGCTTGCTTCTAATTTATCTAAGTCCTGGATATAATCAAGAAAACCGTCGTAAAGTGTCATTTTTGCTGCTAGGGGCGCGCGTCACCATCTGCGCTGCCCCGCGAGTGAACTCCTGAAGATGGCGGCTAGGACTTGCAACCGACTTAGGATGAAGGGCTCCAGGGACCGGCTTTCGGCGCTTCACAGGTGAAGGTTCCGGCCTCAACCTGCAAACCTTTTGCACGCGGTAAAAGGCTTAGGATGCGCTTTTAGTCCATTTGATGATTGATCTTTGTACAAAATTAATTCGCAAAGACTTTGCCAGCCCGTATCATAGGCGCTTGTTGACCTAAAAATTTGTAGATAGAGACTTTTTATGATCGCGACCGGTAAGCAGCTTGCAGGCGCCAGAATTTTGGTTGTTGAAGACGACGCAGTCGTTGCATTCGATATCATTAGCTTGCTCAAGGAGGGGGGTGCTCAAACTGTGGGGCCAGCGAGGACCGTCGGTGAAGCGGTTGAACTGGCTAAGGCGGAACCCGTGAATTGCGGGATTCTGGACGTGGGGCTTCGCGATGGCCCGGTCCTTCCCGCCACTACGATACTGAGGGAAAAAGGGGCAGCCATTATCTTTCACACTGGACTGAGCGCAATCGAAGAGCTCAAGCAAGACTGGCCGGACGCGCATATTCTTCTCAAACCCGTCCAACTGAAGAAGATGGTGCAAACCATTGTTACAGCCTGCTGTCCGGCAAGGCTCCAGGAGACCACGCCTAGCGCACAATCCAGTCATGTTTCAAAGGCAGAGGCTAAAGAGCCACAGAGGCCTTTGGCAGTGTTTGAGTGCAGCAAGCCGGAAAGGCCAACCAGAGATTGTTAACTTATTGCTGGTAAAGGATTTAGACCGTCAGAAAGGCGGAGCCACACGCCATTTGTTCATAGTCTGCCACCATAGCGAACAGGTTTCCTTTCGCAAGGAGAGCGCTCGTTTCACCCGCGAACGGCTGCGCCGCTAAGAAGCAGCGCCAGGTCGGTCTGGCGGGCGACGCCGGTCTTAGCGAAAACGGCTTTGAGCTGATTGCGGACCGTTCCTTTCGATACGCCAAAGGCCTTGGCAATCGTCTCAATCGTTTCACTTCTCGCGACAGCCCGTGCAACGCGCGCCTCAGCCGGGGTCAGGTCAAACAGACCTTGCAATACCTCTGCCGTGGGTACCTCCGCAGGCACGACTGGGGTTACAACAAGGATGGCAGTAACCCCGGAGAAGATATCGTTCGCGGCGCGCTTAATCGGTATCAGATGAAGAATCATGGGAGGCTCTCCATCACTTGCCGGAACAGGGATAGAATGGACTGCACTACCATTTCCCGGTAAGCGGAGCTGATTTAAAGCCTCAGCCAGTAATGCGTCCGCATTGCGGTTGACCAAGCTTATACGCTGGCACCGGTCTTGGATTGACCGATCAAGCATCGCCTCAAGACGGGGGTTTACGGCCAAAATACGCAAATTATGCCCGATCAAGCAGGCGGGAAGGCCCAGCTGATCGAGTGCCAGCACGGCGGCGCGCATGCGCTCGAACGCCAGCCGGCAGGATAAAAACCCCGCTCGCGCCAGATGCGGCCTTAGCATATCGAGCCTGTGGACCATTTCAGGCTCGACGGGCCCAGCCTCAAGGCGGCGTTCAATGTCGAACACCAACATATCGCCAGTCGGAACCGATATAGCGGTCGCTACTCCCCAGCCCAGGCCGCGAGGCCGGAGAAAGTCCTTGAAAATAGCTTCCCGATCCAACTCTTCGCGGGTGTAAATATCGAGATCCCCCACAAATCCGGGGTGACGCGCCCGAAGAAGCCGGTCCATGCGATCAGTGCGTTGCGGTCAGTTCTCGGCAAAATATTGCTTGGTTAATTCAGCCCCGTCCTTTGACGCGAGCCAGCGCCAGTCGCCTTTGCCGAGTGCGCAGCCAGCGGTGTTGGAGGTAAGAGAGCGGATGTTCCGCAACCGTCCAGACGTGGACATTATTGTGGCGAAGCCCGATCCGGCCGCCGTCAGCTCATCGAGCACTGCCGGCCAAAATTCTGGCAATGCGGCCGCCTAATGCGGTCGATCAATTCTTCCATGTAAATCCTCGTCGAACCTACAATCCAAAAGTTTCGGACGAGCTTATCCCAAATGGGACATGCGGCCGTTAACGCTATGTTTAAGACTTAGAAGGGTTAGAGGCAACTGGGCGAAGGTGTTTTGGCGCCAAGTCTCGGGTGAGGTTTCTGAACAGGCAGTTTTTCCCAAGCTATTTTGCGTGACCACACTTTGCGGTCAAGTGACCGTCCGTTTTGCCGGGTTCAGTTCGAAACCCGGATCAATTGTGGGGAACGTGCCTAACCCCTAAAGATTGCCGGACCTTAGCGGGCCCGGCAATACCAATATCCGCCCCACCCTTGCAACGAAGGGATTGAGGCAGCCTACGGCAGAAGTGTGGGGCATATCTACCGTAGGCTCACCGCACTGGCATCGCTTAACCCGTGCAACTACAGCATAGATTGAGGTGGAGATTTAGTCCAGATCGGTGAGCCGCGAGCGACTTCTCGCGGCACTTTTCTTCCGGTTGTGTCCGAGGCAGCCTATCAGAAAAGTAGATGTGGAAATGCAAAAGGAGGCGTGTCGAGTGATGGGCTGGTGCCAGGCAGAAATGGCGGCTCATCCCTCAATAGCGGGCACTCTCCGAACTTGGCCTCATGGTCCGGAATCGGCCGAGCGTGCTCTCTAATTCCGGGCCTGGTCACTAAGAAGTCCTTGCCGGGCCCACGGTTCTCTCCGCGTTCGGGCGATGCCCTCCGCATAATGGCGCTTGGTGACTATGGCGGACCAATGTGTGAAACGCGCTTTGCCCTTGCGGGCATCGCAGCAGCCATGGACGATCTCGCCATCGCCACGTCCCGGCAGGGACGTCTTTTCCCGCCTTGCGGCAGAAACTCTTGGGGCCGGTCACGCCACCTGCATTGCAGGTCCTTGCACTGACCAGCGGAATTCGGTGCCGTCGATCCACATGCGGTGCAAGATGACCGCGAGTTTGCGGGCGACCGCGACCCGGGCCTTGCCCAGGCTTTTGCGTTTTGCAA
>JBAUNL010000915.1:0-1936 GCA_049579205.1 Rhodomicrobium sp.
GAGGCTCCAACCTAACCAGTTACCCGGCCAAGCTGCTCGCCAGCTTCTAGACCTATCGACAATTATCTAGGTGAGACCCTCCCTCACTGATGGTTCGCGCCCTCGGGGCGCACGGCCATTTCCGGACCCTCGACTTCATAGTCTGTCAATTATTGAGCGATCGATTTACGGCCATGCTTTGCGCGGCGCGTGGCCGGCAAATTTTATCAATGAGGACATCGGTGCGGTTCAGGATTGGCAAGGACGGTCACCGGTCCAGCCGGCTAAAGCCGGAAACGGCATAAATCCACGATCTTCGAATCCGAAAGCAAGAAACGGAGTGCCAGCCTGCCCGATGATGTCGCACGTTAACACGGCAATGGGCTAAGCGAGACGAAAGGACAATATGCCTACCAAGACTTTCGGGACGGTGAATGCTGAGACGCAAAAAGCAATGAGCGGATTGGAGTTTGTCCAGGGCCTCGTCAGCGGTGCGTTGCCCCTCAACATGATCGCGAGGACCCTCGGCTACGATGTCATCGAAGCCGAAAAGGGGCGCGTGGTCGTCGCGGTGGAACCGGGCAGTGACCACCTGAACCCCTACGGTACGGTCCACGGTGGTCTAACTGCCACGCTACTCGACAGCTGCATGGGGCTTGCCGTGCAGTCGACACTCGACAAGGGTTTCGGGCAGACCACGGTTGAGTTCAAGATCTCGCTCATCCGGCCCATTACGCCAGAAACAGGGCGCATCAAGGCAGAGGGCGTTGTGTTGAATAGCGGCCGCCGCGTTGGCACGGCTGAAGGACGTCTCACGGATGGCAAGGGGCGCTTGCTCGCTCATGGCACGACCACGTGCCTGATTTTTGATGCGTGATCCGGGCCGCCATGTCGAACGAGCGGGGGAGTGCGCGTCGCATACGGGCTATTGGGCTTAACCAATGACCTACGAAATCTGTCGCTATCCTGTGGAGCTCATTGATGTGGTGCGCCTGGCCTGCGGCGCGCGAGTCCTCATCCGGCCTGTACTACCGCAAGATCAGGAGCTTATGGCCGCGTTCTTCCATGATCTTTCCCCTGATGCCCGCTGCCAGCGCTTCATGCATCCCCTGAGAGAGCCCCCACCCGATTTGCTGCGGCAGCTCACGCACGTGGATTACGCTAGGCACGTCGCGCTTGTTGCCGAAACATTTGCCGGAAAGTGCGAGAACGTGATTGGTGAGGCGCGCTACGTGCGCGTTGCTGAGCCTTCATCAGCGGAAGTTTCTATGTCGGTGGCTGACCCCTGGCAAGGCAACGGACTCGCCAAGATGATGCTCGCCAAACTCGAATGCCGCGCGGCCGCCGCCGGCATTCCACGGCTGACCGCCGAGACCTTGGCGGCCAATGAAAAGTTATTATCGCTCGCACGCGACGCGGGATTTTCGGAGAGCTGCGCCGTTCGGGATGTGATCCGGCTTGAGAAGATACTGATCCCTGATCGTGCGGGATCATGAGCGTAAGCGCACTGCGCACAAGTTGCGTGTCGATGACAGCACACAGCGCTTGCGACAATTGTCGCGCTGCTTCTGTACGGGCGGATGGCCGCCACTCTTGGTGCTACTGGCGGCTCAGGCGGACGCAAGGAGAGAGTCAGAATTGGGTCAAGGTTGGGATTGGTTTGGTCTTTTCGGAGAAGTCAGCAATAGGAACCAAAAGCCGACACAGGCGCAAAGGCGTCGCGAGAACCCCGGCACAGCCGCTTTCGACCCTGGCTGCGTGAAAACGTCGAGTCGGCTATGATTCCCCTGGCGATTTACAGCGGGGGCTTGATGAAGCGCTACATTGAGTGGGCTGACCGGGGGCAGTGGACATTTCTGCCCGAATGTCTCGATGACTGGATTGCTGAGGACAACCCCGTCCGGGCCATCGATGCATTTGTCGATGCGCTCGATCTTGCCGAGCTTGGCTTCAAGGT
>JBAUNL010000916.1:0-8077 GCA_049579205.1 Rhodomicrobium sp.
AAAAAAAAGCGCAAGAGCCGGAAGAACGCGGCTGGCTAGCCCTGAACCGGAGGTTGCCCGGTCTATCGTTACGGTTCCCCTCGGAGTTGGTAGCATACGCCCTTCATGGACAAAGGCGACCCCATGCGGTCAACTAGGTCGATAAGAACCACCAGCGCGGCCCCTCAAGCCCCACCGCCGTCAGCTTGCCCGTGCTGAACGCAGCGGTGTCAATACCAATCCTATTACGCAGATCTTCAAGCAGGCGCACCGGCGTATGACCATGAATGACGACAGCGCCGAAATCATGAGGCCGGTTCAGGAACTCGTCCCCCTATCCATGAAGGTGACATGAGCACTGAGGAACCAGAAAAGCCCCCGCGGCCCTGCGAGACATCGAAGTCGCTGGCTGAGCTGAGAGCGCTTGATTAAGCTTCCGCCGAAAACCTCGCGCCATAGGGTTCATTCGGCAGGCGCAGAGCGTTCGTTAGGTAACTTACCGTGCGGTAGAATCCCGCGAGCATCAAAATTTCGAGGATGGCTTCCTCCGCGTACGCGGCGCGTAAAGCGTTCCAAGTCTGATCGTCGATATTACAGGTCTCGTGCAACTGATCGCAAACGGTAAGCAAAAGCCGCTCCTCTTCGGTCCATACAGGATCGCTTGTGCCTGACTTGGCCGTTGAGGCGATCTGAGCCTCTGTCAGTTTTGCGCGCTCAGCGAAAAACGCAATGTGCACACCCCATTCATATTCTGAGCCGCAGAGCGCTGTGCTGCGATCGATCACGATCTCCCGTTGCCGCAAGGTTAGGTTTCCCTTGTCGAGCAGTCCGCCCCCCATAAAGCGCTCGAACAGGCGCTTGTCGCGCGCGAGCATTCTGAAAAGGAGAAGCGGAGGCACGCCCGGCGGCATAAGGCGCGCAAGACGCGCCTCGATTTCAGGCGCATAGGGTGGTTCAGCAGGGGCAATGCGGCTTTCCATCGGCAGTCTCCGTGCTATCGTTCTCATAGCATACAGCAACTTAATTGCTATGGAAACTATAGCATGACGGCTCCAAAGCCTGGTAATCCTGTCCGTTGGTCGAAAACCGGGCGTCCAATCATGGCGCTTCTCGATCTGCTCGGCCGCCGGATGGCACTGCGCATCCTGTGGGAGCTTTCCCATGTGAACACGCCGCTGACATTTCGTGAGCTGGAGGCGGCAGCGGAAACCAATCCGAGTGTCCTCAACAAGCGGCTGAAGGAATTTCGCGACACCCAAATTGTTGAGCATTGCAGGGAGGGCTATCGGCTTACTTCACAGGGTCGCTCGCTTGTTACTTTGATCTTACCGCTTCATGCATGGTCCGAGTTCTGGGCGTCCAAGCTCGGGATAGACGATAGAGCGTCGAAGTAGGAAATTGAACCACGCACGGAAGTGATATGCCGAAGGCGGACCATCGGGCCGATTTCGGAGATTGCCCACTATTGGAGGATGAGCTGCCGTTCCTGCCAGGTTAAGGACCGCGCGAGGGGGCCGTCAGGGCGAGTGCCCGGTAATAGGCGGCGATGGCGATCCAGTCGGTCTCGGCGGCGGTCACCGCGCGGGCATGGCAAGCCGCGATCATCGCCTGCAACAGATAAGGACCGGGTGCCGGCGTCAGGGCCATCGCGCGGCTCAAGCCAGCGAGGCCACGCCGGATGGGCGACCAATCCCATCGGCTACGGTCTTGGTCGAGCAGCAGGATCGGATCGCCTCTTTTGTCAGTGGGGGCGGCAAAGCGCGAGGCATGGAGTTCCATGAGTGCCGCCAGTCCCTGCACTTGGGGCTCGTTCGGCATGAGTGCCGTCAGCGAGCGGCCCAGGCGCAATGCCTCGCCGCACAGATCGGCGCGCAGCCAGTCCGGTCCAGCCGTCGGCATATAGCCCTCATTGAAGATCAGATAGACCACCTCCAGTACTGCAGCGAGGCGTTCACGCCGCTCTTCCCCGCGCGGCGTCTCGAAAGGTATGGCGGCATCGCGAAGAGCCCGCTTGGCACGCACGATGCGCTGGGCGATGGTGGCTTCGGGCACGAGGAAGGTCGGGCAATCTCGGGTGTCGTCAGTCCGCCCAGTAGGCGCAAGGCTAGGGCGGCACGTTGCTCGGCCGGCAGCACCGGATGGCAGGCGGTGAAGATGAGCCGCAGCAGGTCGTCGTCTATATCCTTGTCGAGTGCTCCCTCAATGTCGGGCGTCTCGCGCTCCAGCTCGGCGACGTCTATGGCTAGTTCGCGATGTTTGCCGTCGATGAGGGTGGTGCGGCGCAGACGGTCCAGCGCCCGGTTCTTGGCGACCTGGGTCAACCAGGCGGCCGGGTTGCGCGGGATGCCATCCCTAGGCCAGCGCTCCAGCGCCAGCACAAAGGCATCCTGTGCGATCTCCTCGGCCAGCCCGACGTCGCGCAAATAGCGGACGAGCCTGGCGGCGAGCTTCGGCTGCTCGATCCGCCAGACCGTTTCGATGGCTCCGGTCGTGGTCAACCCTTCAGCTCGCTGAAGCCTTCCGCCGCCTTCTGGACGTCCTCGGGGAACTCGCTCATTTCATGAACGCGGCGGACCTCGATCACGTCATTTTCAGACGCGGGGCAGCGGCGAGCCCATTCGATGGCCTCCTCGCGCGAGCGCACATCGATCATCCAATAGCCGCCCAGCACTTCCTTGACCTCCGGGAAGGGGCCATCGATGACGGCCGGCTTCCCGCCCTTGAAGCTGACCCGAGCACCGGAAGCCGGCGGATGTAGCCCTTCGAGGGCCAGCAGCACGCCGGCCTTCTTCAGTTCCTCATTGTATTTCATCATCGCTTCCACCGCCTCGGCGCTGGGCATGGCATCGGGCGCTGCGGAGGCGTAGCCGCCTGGGATCATCAGCATCATAAAACGCATTGGTCTTTCTCCTGGGTTGGGTTGGTTCGATCACCCGACGAACCAGGAACCGCAGAATCGACAGGAGTGCGAAGAAAGTTCAAGTAGTTCATTCGCGACAGGAGTGCGAAGGTCAGCTATGGGCGGGCTTCGCATGTACCTAATTTCCGAAATTTATGCCCCATGACGATGCGTCGGCTCTTGAAGGGTTTGCTGCCCAGATTTGCTCAACGTGAGCATTTCCGCATTCGACCCTGGCTGCGTGAAAACGGAATGGGCGAGGCGATTGTGTTTGGGGAAGCCGCGGGCGCGATGCAAAGGGTGCAAAGTTCGTTATATCCAGCTATTGGGCAAGTCCGGGCGCGTTTCCCAACCATTTTTAGGCAATGGGCTACAAAATGTGCTGTGACGGGCCGCTTCTACGCCGCGAAGGCCGCCATCAGGGGCTTGATACCGATGATGTTCATCACGCGGGCGAAGTTATAGGCGAGCACTGATAGCGCCATTTCGGTGGCAACCTTCGGCAGCGTTTTCATCAAAAGGGGCGTTGTCCCCATCCGGGCTTTCAGAGTGCCGAAGGGATGCTCCGCCGCCTCGCGCCGCACCCGCATCGCCTCTGGATGTTTATCGAGCCGCCGCTGGACAGCACCTCAAGCACATGTTCGTGCTCCCACCTGGGGATGCGGCGCTGCGGACCTGTCGTGCATTGCCGTTTCAGCGGACAACTCCTGCACCTTGTGGTCCAGTAGCGGCGCAGAACCCTGCCAGCTTCTGTAGTGGTGAAGCGATAGGTGAGTTCTTGACCTGCCGGGCAGTGATAGACGTCTTTGCCGGCGCAATAAACAAAATCCTCCTTGCCGAACCGGCCGTTGGCCTTTGCCTCCGAACTCATCGGCTTTGGCAGCGTGACCGTGATGCCAGCCTCTTCGCAGGCAAGGATTTCCTGGCTGTCGAAATAGCCCCGGTCAGCAATGGCATCGAGCTTTTGCACGCCGAGCGCCTGTTTGGCCTTGGTGCTCATATTGGCAAGCTGCGCGCGGTCGTGACCTTCATTGATGACCTCGTGCGCCACGATGATGTGATGTTCGGTATCAACCGCGATCTGCAGGTTATAGCCAACCATGCCAGAGCCACGCCCGCTCGTTGCCATGGAACGCGCATCCGGATCGGTAAGCGAGATTTGCTGATCGGGCGAGGCAAGCATCTGTTTCTCGATGGCGTCGAGCTGTTTCATTTCTTCGCCGATCCTGGCAATTTTTTCTTTCAGGTGTACGGCCTTGGCGGAAAGCGCCTCACTTGGCTCCTGCCGGTCCGCGGTGTCAAGCTGGCTCAAATAGCGGGCTACACTCTCCTCAAGCTGCTTGCGGCGCCGATCCATCTTGTTGCGCGTAAAGTTCTTGTCGCGGTCGTTGACGGCTTTAAATTTGCTTCCGTCGATGGCGACGCTGGCTTTGATGAGGAGCCCCAGCTTGCGGCACAGTTCCACAAATCGAACGCAGACCTTGCGGATGGCAGGACCGTTGTCCTTGCGGAAATCGGCGATCACTTTGTCATCGGGGACACGCCGGCCCAAGAGCCACATCACTTCGAGATTGCGGCCCGCTTCGCGTTCAAGGCGGCGGCTCGACGGCACGCGGTTGACATAGCCGTAGATGTAAAGCTTCAAATGAACGGAAGGGTGAAAGGACGGCCGTCCGGTCTCCGCTGGCTGCACCTTAAAGCCAAGCTCCGCAAGATCGAGCGCATCGACAAACGCATCGATGGCGCGGACAGGATTATCCTCACTAACCCAATCGTCGAGGCACTCGGGTAGCAACGTCCACTGCCCCCGGTCAGCCCCTTCAATGAAGCGCTTCATCAAACCCCCGCTGCAAATGTCGGGGAAATGTATCTGACTCGGCGTTTTCACGCAGCCAGGACCCTTATGAGACCGGCAAGCAGCCGACGCCTAGTTTTCCCAAAGGATATTTGCTCCGGCGCCTTATGTCACGCTCCCGCAACTGGATTCCAGTATGGCGAGGGAGTGCCTCCCTTGACCCTCGAAGCCGCGCCGCCGCATCGCAGCGATCTGCATTAAGTGGCACGACGCGGGCCTTGGCGGGCCTTGGCGAAATAAGACGCTTGAGGCAGATAACGGGCATTAAGTTTATTGTCCGGCACGTCTCTTACGTGGGGCCGGCTGTAATGGGACTGATTGCTGAAGCCAGCAACGTCATGGGGCGCTGATCGTGCTATTTACCATTTCGTGTTATGTGTAGCAACACGTTGTCCGAGCCCTCTAAGGCGATCATAATTTTTGTCGATGCCGACGCCTGCCCGGTAAAGGCGGAACTCTATCGGGTGGCAGAGCGGTATGCGATCAAGGTCTACGTCGTCAGCAATAGCCCCATAGCGGTTCCAAGAACGCCCCTAATCGAACGCGTCGCCGTCGGCAGCGACCCCGATGCGGCAGACGATTGGATTGCGGAAAGAGCCTCACGCGGCGCCATCGTCATCACGGCCGATGTTCCGCTTGCACATCGCTGCCCGGTCCACAACTAAGATGATCGGCAGACTGTTCCAGGCCGGGAGGCGGGACCGCCGCCGACTGCCTAATTCATAAACAGTCCTTTAACTCTCTGGTGCTTTAACAATTGGGAAGGCCGGGGCAAGAAAGGCGCTTTATCGTATGATCACGATGGAAGATTGCATCGCGTTTTGCGGCTTAAATGAAAAAGAGATCCTTGCCATCGCCGAGCATGAGCATCTGCCAGAAATTGCCGCAGCAGCTCTTGCTAACTACCTACTTTGCCAGGAGCATGGTATCGAAATAGTCCGGGACATAATTGTTGATGATATCCGGCGAGCGCAGCTATACGGCGATAAGGATCACGTTTTGGCCCTGCTGCATATCCTGCACCACTTCCTTCAAGCGCACCCCGAAGCCACGCCGTCTGATCGTCCTTGGAGCCGTGCGAACCTCGAAGCCCCGCGTCTTCCCAGCTAAGGCTTTCCGCGGCATCCGCTGTGAACTCCCTACGCGCGTTCGCCGCCCCGGAAACAAAAAACCGCTCCAGGAGAGCTGGAGCGGTTGACAGGTGACCTTACGCAACCACAGCAATAACGGCTCGTTGCGGGAATTATTCCTGATGAGGGTTCGCCTCAGAGTGGTCTCGTGACCTCCTCTGCTCGCTTGTCCTCGCGCAGGCCCAGATAGACAGGATGGCGCATTTCTCGCCGTTGGTCCACTTCGTGAACTTGACCTCGGCCACGACCTTAGGTTTGACCCAACTGGTTAAGGTCTCATCCTCCGTGATCTGGCGACCCGACTGACCTTTTAGGGCCTGTCCGCGATTGAGACCGGTTGCGTGCGGATATCTATGATGGGCCGGTCCAGACGCTTTGACACGCATTCGATGAGCAGCCTAGCAAAGTGCGCGCAGGGTTAAAGCGCGCTTTCTGCTTTCAGATCCGAAAGGGATCCATATCAGCTAAAACTGGGGACGGTGAGAAGGGCCGACAGCGGACCTTTCGGAAAAAGAATGTTCGGCAGTTGCCGCGGCAAGCAACGAGCCCTAACACGTGGGCAATATGCCCGCCTCGCCTCCAGTTGGAGCGCGATCTTGATCTTGATCAACGCATTCGGAAGCGGTCTGACGCAGCCTCGTGGCCGGATTTCGCGGAGGCTGGCGATGCGCGGGAACTACGATTGCGTCGTGATCGGTTCGGGGTTGGGCGGGCTAACAGCCGGTGCGCTGTGCGCGCGAGCTGGCCTCAAGGTTCTAGTCCTCGAACGCAACAATGATTTCGGCGGAGCCGCCGCCACCTATCGTCATCACGGTCTCACCATCGAAGCGTCCTTGCATGAGATCGATGGATTTGACAAAGGGGATCCGAAGAAACCTCTCCTCTCTGCTCTAGGTCTTGAGCGCGACCTACAGTTCGTCGACGTGGGCGACATTTATGAGGTGCGCGGGTCCACGTTTGGGGAACCCTTCAGGCTGCGCCACGGCTTCGAGGCCGCCTTAGCGGGCGCCGTTGCGCGTTTTCCAGAGCATAAGGCTGGGCTCGGAGAGTATTTCAGACGCCTCTGGTCCGTACGTGAGGCGCTGTCGTCCGCCGCGATGCATCGGGATGATCGAAGCTGGTGGATTTCGCATGCGCCGGAAGCCCTCCGGCATTTATGGACGCTTCTTCGGGATGGGCGCGCTACGCTGGGCGAGGTAATGACCGAACTGTTCGGCGCCGACGAGAGGGTCAAGCTGGCGCTCTGTGCAAATCTCGCATATTGGCATGACAATCCCGACCGTTTCAGGTTCTTGCGTTATGCCGTTGCACAGGCCTCCTTTATTGGTGGCGGAGGCCATTACGTTCGCGGAGGCTCTCGGGCTTTAGCGGAGCGGCTAGCCGGCTTGATCAGGGAAGCCGGCGGCGAGCTTGAAAGCGGCCGCGAGGCGGATGAAATCCTGCTGGCCGAAGGAAAGGTCGCCGGTGTGAGCCATCACAGCAGAGACGGCGACAGGCGGGTTGACGAGACTCGAATGATCCTAGGCAATGCGGCACCCCAAATGCTTGGGGCGATGCTTCCTGAAAAAAACCGGACCGCTTTTTTGGAGCCTTATGCCGGACGCGGTCTCTCTATTTCTCTTTGGACCCTATCCTTGGGCTTGAACCGTCCCGCGCGCGATTTTGGGGTTAGTAGCTACTCGACATTCATCATCCCAGAGTGGATGCAAAGCTTCTCCCAAATGCGGGAGATGGCGGCCATGATAGGGGCGGAGCCTGGTTATGGAATGCCCCTCTATGTGTTTGTCGACTTTCATCAAATCGATAGCGGGCTCAATGAAGGGCCCCCTTATCTGGTCAGCTTCTGCAGCAGCGACCGGCTGGACAATTGGACCCCGTTAGACCCAGCCGCAAAGAAGGCGAGAAAAGACGCCTGGACCAATGCTTTGATTGGCGATATCGAGCGGCATTTTCCTGGCATAGCAGGCGCCGTTACGCATCGAGAAATGGCGACAGCTGAAACCATGCATGACTACCTCAACACACCTGACGGAGCCGTCTATGGGTTTTCGCCGGACGTGACCGCGATCGACGCCTTTTCTCCCGGACCGCGCACAACTATCCCCGGTCTTTGGCTCGCATCGGCCTTCACCTCGGGAGGCGGATTCACCGGATCTATGTTGGGCGGAGCGCGGGCTGCAACTGAGGCGATGCAGCAAATGCGCCAAGCCTGAA
>JBAUNL010000917.1:0-13745 GCA_049579205.1 Rhodomicrobium sp.
CCTGTAACCTTTGGGAAGATGAGCTTTTTTGCGTACCCTAGCGGAACGGGATCCTGAGGGGGGAATCGTCTCCCGCTCGGAGATTAGAAAGGCATAAGCAGTAATACACAGCGTGGCGTGGTGGTGACGCTCGCCCACAAAGTCGCGCTTCTTTCGATTGACGATCAGGGCAAAGTCACGGTCGAGCGCGATCTTTGGGTTGGTCTTTTTCCGTGGAACGTGACGATAACCCCGGATGGCCGCCTGGCCCTTGTCAACAATATCGGCAATGCGGGACAGTCCGACGGCAACGCGGATACGGTCAGCGTCATCGACTTGAGCGCCAATCCGCCGCGGGTCATCGATCATGTAATGGCCGGCGATGCGCCCGAAGGCATTTCCATCCGTCCGCAAGGCGATTTGGCAGCGGTCACTCTCCTCAATGGGAGCTATGACAGCCCGAACACGGCCTGGTATCGCCGCGACGTGGGCCGCGTGGTGCTCCTCAAGCTCAACGGCAAGACCGTCACACGACTGAATGGCGTCGATGTAGGCTCTTTCCCTGAGGGAATCGCCTTCTCCAGGGATGGCCGGTTCGTCTACGCGGGGAACTTTAATTCGAACTCCGTCTCGATTCTCAGCGTGGGCAGTGGTGGGGCGTTAATGGATACCGGCACAACCATCGCGCTGCCAGGACCGCCAGGTTCCCTTCGGATCGGAACGAGGTAGGAAAAGCGGACCCGCCGCCGGGGCCGCTCAGCTCGCGCCGTTCGACAAACGCGCCGAGATGCTTCTTCGATCCGCTTCGGCACCCGTGCTAGCTCGGGCATGAGGGCAGAGGCGCTATACAGGTCATGCCGGTTTTCGTCAAAGGTGAATTCGCCGCGATATAGCGAACCCGACTGCGTAGACCAGCTTACAGCGCCGCTTACGGTGAGGAGGTGATCGCGGGTGTTTGAACGCACTGCCCTTGTTTGAGGCTTGACGGGGAGGTCTCGGGCTGTTGGTTGAAGCTGTAGTCGCAGAGCTTGAAGGAAAGCTTCCATGATTGCGACGCTAGGTTCACTTCGATGCCCAATACCAAGGCAGCAAGATCACCAAGGAAGGCTCGCGGGCAGGGCGCCGAAAGGCGCGAAGAAATACTTGAGGCGGCTCAGCGTTTGTTCGCAGCGCACGGGTTTGACGCGGTATCGACCCGACGGATTGCCTCGGAAGTCGGTATTTCCCAGGCAGCCCTGTTTGGCTATTTCCCGACCCGCGACGATCTCAGCGCGGAACTGTGCATACGCGCTCTCACTGAACTTGAGGAGCGGATCGGCGATGCCGCGTCTCACCTCCCGAGCCCAGACGCCGAACTGCAGCCGGTGTTTGCCGCATACATAGATTTCGCTCTGGAGAATCCAGACCGATACCGGCTAGCGTTTATGTTCGAGCAATCTGCCGATGGAGAGTTTCTCAAGCGGACGGGTGGGCGGCCACTCGTCGCCGGCTTACGGACGTTCGAACGACTCAGGAATGTTATTAGCGCCCATAGGAGCAATTTGGGAAGGTCCGGCCTTGACGAGCTTATAACGTGCTCCATCTGGGCTTCGCTGCATGGCTTGGCTTCTCTGTTGATCGCGCGCCCAGAATTTCCTTGGGGTGATCGGACCCGCCTCATAGCGGTGCATCTGGAGTTGGCAGCTGCAAGCGCCAGATTTTGAGTGCAGGCGCATGATTCGGCTGCCGAAATCTGGGACAGCCCCCGCAGGCGCAACGAGGTTTGTGGCAACATCCGCTCCATGAAGAATTCGCCCGGCACCTGTTCGCTGAACTCGGCGGCCTCATCGAGAATCGCCGCACGCATGTCTGCGGGCGCATCACTGAAACCAGCAAGGTTGTCGTATCTGCCGATCTGGACAACATCGTTCGGCAAGAAGCTTCCGCCTTCCAGAGGCGTTTGATAGGTTGGCATGAATCTTCGCTTGAACCGATTTCGAACGCTATTGCGTCTGGTTAGGCCACGACGGATCATCGGTTGATTTCGCGTTGGCTGCCGCTGAAAGGCCTGACACTCGTACCGTTGGCGCTGGCCATCAATCCGAGGCAGCTCGACCGCTTTCGCGACCGCTTCTCGCCTGCGGGCGCCAAGGACGACAGCCGGGACGCAGAGACGCTGTCCTCGTCTCTGAGAACCGATCGCCGGGCCTTCCATCAAGTCTCGCTCGCTGGCCTGCGAGAATGGTCCCGCGTGGCCGATGACCTTAGGGCCGATCAAATCCGGCATGCCAAACGTCATGTCCGTGTTGGAGATGCCAGATCTGCCGGAACCAGAGCCGCCGAAGCGGAAGGCGAGGAAGACGGCTTAGGTCTGTTCACGTTTGGAACCAATTTTATCGTTCGGCACTCCTTGGCGGAGCTGAATTGACGGGACAGCGTGAGGACATCTCCAATGCCAGTGTTGCTTACCCTGTTCGCCTCGCTCTTTACGTTCTTGAGTTTTTCAGCAGCGGAGGTTGAGGCACGCGTTAGCCGCAACGCCAGACAAACCTCTCAAGCTGCCGTTCCCAATATCGATATAGAGAATGCCTGCCGCTCTGTTGTTAGCTATGAAAGCAGCGCAAACGAAGGTAAGTCCCATGACATTTCGGCGTGCATGACCGAGGAGCAAAACGTCCGCTTCCGAGCTGCAAAAAGTTTGGGCCTCCTATCCAGCAGACATGCACGAACAGTGCCTGTTTCTCGTGACCCCACCTGCACTGCCAAGCTACATCACCTTGCAAACATGCCTGAATATTGCCCGCGACGCGGTTAAGATGATCGAAGGTGATCGGCTCGCCAAGCGGTCAACCCCCAATTCCATCCCGCTCGACATAAACTCCAATTATAACAGCCCACTCCACATAGATAGGTTGAGGTAGATCGCACCGCCGCCTCGACCTCGTTGACGCTTAGCCGTATCACATCTCGGCTTTGTCTGTACCGTCGGGCTGCCTAACGCCCCGCAGGAAGTTGAAATGCGATCGTCGCTTCGAAGCTATCATCATCCTTCGGCGGAAACTGTATGATTTGCGCCATTTGACACTCCGCTTGCTTTAGCCGCTCTTCCTCGGCGGGCGATCCTTCTATGGTTACGTGCCCAGCCGCCAAGTCCCATCGCTGCCCTGCGTCAGACGTTCACGGTCGCGGCCTGCATCATCCCGCCCCCGGATATCGAGGCGCTTGATGTTCGCCGGAACTTCCGATTCGGCATAGAGGACTGGAGTTTTCTCCAGCCAAGCTTTAGTTCCATCGCAAGTTGTCAGCTTGGGCTCGCCGAGATTGCCACTGCGGTCAAATGGCGTCAGGCTGCAAATCTCACCGTGTTCGTATCGGATGATCTGGCCGCGGATGGCGTATTTCCGGATTTCTTGATCTACCCAATCGCTCATGTCATTCCCCGCTCCTTCTTCGGCGGCACGATCCCGCCATCCTCTGTGAACCGGACGCCGGCCGCTTCGAAGGCTTGCCTTAGCAACGCCAGCGTGGACGGATTCGATGGCTTACCGCTTTCAAACCTTGCAATCGTGGTCGCGCCAACATGCGATCGCTTCGCTAAATCCCGCGTGCTCCAATTCAGTGCCGCCCGCGCCATACGGCATTGAAGATCAGTAATCTGCGCCATGTTGTCGAAATAGTTCAATCTTGCGCTTGACGCAATTCAATCTGTTGGCCTAATGTTGGACATACGTGCAATGTTGCACGTTTTTATTAACATTGGAACCCCATCCGCCGCCGCAATCCCCAAGATTCGGCGAACGGGCAAGCTTTGCCGAAAGGAGTCCCCGCATGAATCTATCACCTCAATTGCTCAAAGCCTCGCTGAGCTTCCTAAGCCAGGCGCACATACTCATCAGCGCCGTCGGCGGCCTCTTCTGGGGAGCTGGCGACCCCGATGCCTCCGCGCCCCTCAACGACATTTCAAACCGCATCGCGGACGAGCGCGATTTGATCGAGCGCCAAGTCGAAAAGAACGGCCGCGCTTCCTGAAAAACTTAGTGTGTTGCCCACGCGCATCTAGCTTAAGCGAAGCTTGGAGGCGCAAACTGATTGCTTTCAACTTGGAGTAAATAAATGACTTTAAACCCCGCATTTGACGCAGACATTGCCCGCAATATCAGGAGCAAGAACGCTTCACCAGATGCTCCAAAGCCAAGCCGCATCGAGGATTACGCCGCTCAAATCGCTGAGCTAGCTAGAAGGCCTTTCAGGCACAACTGCGGAAGCCCTCGGACTCGGCACCTTCATTGCGCGGCCAGATATCGAAGAACTCGAAAAGAAGGCCAAACGCCTCCTGGAAGCCGCGGCACAGCCTCAAGCGGAGGCCACGTCATGACCGATGCCACAGATCATGCAGACGCGCTGTCAATGCCGCTTACTTCTTGGATCGCGGGGCGGATATATGCGCGGCAAGGGCTTTATAGGCATCGTCCATACCAATTTCGGGAGCGGAGACGGGACCGCCCAGGAGACTTTGAGCGCCATCTCCGGTAAAATTAGGCATGAAAATGTTCACTTCCTTAGAGACTTTGGGAAGTTTCTTGACCGGGAGTGGCTTGCTGTTGTTGACCATGCTCGTAATGACCTCAAAATGTTGGAAGCAAGATTTGGTCTTTTCCTTAAGAAAAATTGAGATCCGTCTTATCAAAATGCCGGCAAACAGACAACAATAGGCCAAGCTTACACCGAAGTATATAAGCACGAACCGGAAAATCTCAAGCCTGAACTCCTTGATCAGGAAGCCGTTGCCCATGCTGCGGAATTGCTTTCCCATATCTTGGCGGCCCATCCTGAAAATCCGCGTCGCGCGGGAATGCTCGCAAGCTATGCCAAGGTTTTTCCTATCTATAAGAAGCTATTTAGCGGGGAGATAGCGCGGCGCACACCGCTTGAGGTCGAATGGGCAAACCATCAAGCCGAAAAGGTTAGCAAGCGTACTTTCAGCTTTAGAGAACACCGATGCACTTCATCCCGCCGCCAACCTGGCCGGAATTCGCGAAGGAAGCCCGCAAAATGCGGAAATTCGCGGCGAGCCTGCTCAATCCAGAGGAAAGACAAAAGGCGGAGTACGAAGCCCTGAAACTGGAACTGAAAGCCCAGAAACAGAAGGCGCTGGACGACAGGCGCAAATAGAAGCCGTTAAGCGGCATCGTCAACAGTTACTTGATGTCAAGCAAGTTGCCGAAACCCGGTTTATGGCTTCACTTGGCCTGAAGCTTGCCAAAATAGCCCTCCCATCAGGGAGAATTGGCAAGGAAGGCAATGTCAAGCTGGCGCGCGGCATTTCGATGGGGAATGCCGTCGAGACGCAAGGCCGCGAACTCATGGAGATGCTGGGCTTCCCGCCACAACTCTTTGGCATGGCTCAGCGTTTTGCGATCGACATTCACCGCCTCAAGGGCAGTCACGGCCAATATGATAATGCCGGCAAGATCATCATCAACCCAGATGCCGGAACGGCGACAACGCTTGCGCATGAATGGTGGCACGCGCTTGATAATTATTTCGGGACATTCCAAAATCCGAAAGCCGTCGTAACCCCATCTTATCAGGGCGCATATAACAAATTTATCGCAGATGCATATCCCGGCATCAATGTTCGCCCGGAAGTCGCAAAAGCCTTCGATAATCTCTATAAGATCATCTTCAAGGGCAATTATGAACCTGCCATGATCCTCGATACGTTAGATCGAGGGATCGATCAGGCGCGAACGCACCTTGAACTGTTGCAGATGGCCGGCGCTCATCAATCTGATATCGCAAGGGCCGAACTCGATTTGGAGGATATGCGGAAATTCCGCGATCATGCCGAGCAATCGCTTTTAGCAGAAGATAAGAGCACCTTTGCGCTATATGCCGAACATCAGGATTTTAATGTAACCAAAAAATATTATTGGTCACGGCCGCTTGAGATGACCGCGAGGGCCTTTGAGGTTTACGTCAATCATAAACTAGGGCTTAACTCCCCTCTTGAGGAAGAACATTTCTTTCCGCCTTCAGACGAAAAATCAGCCCCAGGAGAGTGCCTGCGGAACTTGCATACAAGCGCGGACACCGCTCTGGACAAAATGCACGATATCCGTGGACTCGCATCAGCGCTTCTTCACGTTTTGGGTAATGCCAAAGAACGGGACCGGGAACCGTTTACCACAGCATTCTCTCTTGCGGGAATGATCGAGGAGCAGGCGACGATAGAGGCCAACCGGATCGACGAAATCTCCATAGGGCTCTACCACGTTTGCCAGGAACTCAAAGTGGGGAACGTATCGCCATGAGCAGCCCAGCCGCAGAAAAGAAGGCCATCGAGATCGTTGACGAGTTTATGAGTCAGGAATTTGACGAGGAAGCCGAGGCCCGCGCGTGACTCGTCAGCCATATCGCCAGAGCCCTTATGGAAGCCGAGAAGGCCGGAGTTGAGGCCGCGCGGCTATCGGAGCGCCGGGATAAGTGAGGGAAATTCTGGTAGTGTCAAGAAACAGTGATCTTGTCACTATTTGGCGACACTGCACGAAGGCGAATCGTGTAGTGTCATGGCTTAATTATAAGATAATGGGGCTATGGCACTACAATGGCTTTTATTAGAACACGAAAAGGCAAACATTTCGATTCTAATCAGCTAATCGAAACGTATCGCGAGGGCGATAAAGTCAAGCAGCACATTATTGGAAACCTACGTCAATTCAATAATGTACCGGACGCTATAGCTTTCTGGAAACGTCACATCGAGGCATCAGAGCGGATGCTTGCAGCCAAGGAGAAACATCTCGAAGTTGCACAGGCGCAAGTCAAGAAATGGCGTGCACAGGATGAGGATTGGCACAAAAAACATGGTAGGCCCTTTTATGAGAGACCTCCAGAACATCGAGGTGTTGAATTCAAATGGCCACGGTATTTTTATGCCGATGATGAGGAAAAGGCACTCAAAAGTCTAAATGAGCTGCAGGCGGAGAGGGAAGCTGCGTACCTGGAAATGGGGCTAATGTTCGGCCTTCAGAAACAACAAGCCGATATTGAGAGATTTCGGAAGAGCTGTGTCGAAGAAACGATAACTATCAAAGTTACGGCGACATATCGACAGCTAGTCGCAGATATTGCTTTTGACCGAAAACGGATTGCAGCCGAAAGGGCGAATCTCGCAGCGCTGGAGGATTATCAAAACGCCAAGTTGGCGGCATGATATCTGCCGCTAGAGGCAAAAAAGCCCCGGTCCGGTTTCCCGGCCGAGGATCTGCGCGCTCATAGCATTTCCTTTAGTTGGTGGCGCTCTTCTGGGGTAAGTGCGAGAAGAAGCTTCTTTATCTGCTCGAAAGGCTTCGGAGCTTTGCGGAAACCAGCCTCGATCGCCGCCTTGTTCGCGCTCATCTCGCCACGGCAGACGGCCTCGTAGAGTCCGGGTGATTCACGGAAAAGACGATCAAGGGTATAGGCGCGCGTATTGCCACGTAACGGCTTGATGGTTCCATTGGAACCATCAGAATGGTGTAGATGCTTCTCGCCGGTTGTCGCCTTCCCCTCGAAAATTTCGGCCTTTAAACTCAACTTAAGCCAGGTAATACAGGCCAGAAATAAAAAAGCCCCGGATCGGATCGCTCCACCGGGGCTTTTGTCAGCATATATTTGCTTGCAAGGCTGTTACTTGTACCTTCAAAATAACGCATTACGAAATGTTACATAACGCTGTTACTTACTGTCTCGCGGATTTTAGGCATAAAAAAAACCCGGCAACGATTGCTCGCGCCGGGTTCCATTATTTGACAATGGTGAGTTTTGACCTCTGACGTTCGCGCCACTCGCGCTGACGGTCTGCATTCGTCTTCGCGGGCTTGGCGGCAGCTTTCTTACGGCGTTTCCGCTTTTGCCGTTTTGGCTCCGGTTTTGGTTCGCGCCTGGGTGAAAGCCCATACGCGAGCATCACGAACCCGCCGATTTGTAGACTGAACGGCAGGATGAGCGGCTGGTAAAGCGTTACATCCGCCGCCGTCAATGATGGAAAGATCGCCGCGATGCGCTCGGCCCCGCTATCCTCGACGCGCTCCGCCGGTTTGGCACTGAGAGCCTTGCGGGCTTCAGTGACGGCTTCTTCAGCCGCCCGGCATTTCGGCCCACGCTTGACGCATTCGGCTTCCTGGGCCTTTTGAGCCGCAGCATAAGCCTCACGCGCCAACACGACACGGGTGTTATCGGCCCGGGCCGCTGCTGTCTCCGCATCCCGCTTGCCGCCGGTACGTCCAACGGATGCGCTAAAGGAGAACAGCATCATGAGCGCGAAGAAGAGCATCAGCAATCCGGCTTTCACCGGCTGCTTTGTCTTGGCGCACCGCTCCGCGATGGGCAGAGCGATCGCGGCTCCGATGGTCGCCAGGATAACCACGACGACGAGGGAGCTCGCCCAGCCTTCTGAGCGGGCGATATGTTCGGCGTTGAGCCAGGTATCGCCACCGCATAAAGCTATGCCAACACCGGTTGCCGCGAACTTCATGAAGGGTGTAGGATTTGAACGGCTCGCCATGGAATTCCCTTTCCGTTGGCGTTGCAAGTCCAGCGCGAGAGTTCGAGCTCTCGCCTGGGCGCCCGTTGTTACAGGCTAAAAGCCGCGCTCGCCAAATCCGGCGAGCGCAAAAATTAAGCCCGGATGAATAGCCGGGCACTCCTGCAATCTGAATTAACTGGCATGAGCGAGCGCGGCGCTGCTGCGACTGCGTGGCCTGTCTGGGTACCGTGGCATCCGGTAGCGAGCGTTAGGCGGCTTGTCTGCCCAGCAGAGGGGCGGCGCTCGATGTCATGCGGGAAGTGTAGGAGAATTCCCCTAGACCTGATTACTCAGCCCGGCGCCTGGAATAGCTTCGCCAATCCCTCGCTTGGGGCTGATCCTCGGGAGGCTAGGTCGTCCCGTACTCTACTCCTTGTTCCCGGTCCTTCTCCGGTGCCCCTCGTCGGGTCCAACCTGTAGGCGGCGGCTGGTCTAGGTAGCTTCATCGTGGGCCTTCTCTCCGTCTATTATTCAAGTATAGCAAATAAGTACGTCTAAATTGTGGCAATTGTAGTAATAACGAAGAATTGATCAAAGTATATCCATATGTTCGTCTTCTGTAATATTAGTGATGGACTGAAGTAGTGCCAATCAATCGGTGCACTCAGGCTGGTCCGCTGCGTCGCTCATACCGCGCAATGATATTGCTCGGAGTTGCGCCTTGACTTTCATCACGAACACGAATTACGTCACCAATTCGCCAAGTGACGCAACGGTTATGAAAGACCATGACGAAAAAGGTGTGTTCTCATTGTCGCAAGAGGTTCACACCCGGGCCGCGGGGCCGTGCGCCGCGCTACTGTTCGGCATCATGCCGCCAGCGTGCTTATGAAATCCGAAAATTCGAAAGAGCGCTTTACGAGCGCGGGCCCCAGGCAGCGCTTGACAAGGATCTCGGACCTCTGCGGGCGAGAGTCGCCCACGCGCAAGGCCCCTTAGTTCTTCGCACGACGGCTGCGATCGCGGAGGAAGTGGAGAAGACTTTGGTCAAGTTCGGCCTGCTCGACGCCATGGAAGGCGGTTTGCGCCGCACCATAAGCCAGCAGGTAACGAACGCTTTGCTCGATCAGACTTTGAAAAGCAGGAAGGAAAAATAGTTGCTGACAAGATAGGGCGAGATCCGTGGTGCCAGACGAAGATAAGGATGAGGCGCACGTTCCCCTAGAGGAACACACCTAACCGCGCTGTGTTCGCTTATCGCGCCTAAGTGCCCGCTGATCATCCCCCTGATCAGCGGGTTTTTATTTGCTGTGGAAAACACGAGAGGTTTGCGGAACCTGATTTTAGTTCCGCTGGCGTTCCGCTGGCGAAATCTGCGGAACGTGAGAAGACTAGAATTACATCTAAACCCTAGATTTTATTGGTACCGCTGGCCCGGCTCGAACGGGCGACCCCCAGATCCACAATATGGGGCAACTCCTTTCACCTGCTTATCTCTGCATTTCTGTGCATTCATAACATATTGATTTATAAAACTTGATTTTTTCCAGGCTTATCCTTAGCTATATAGAGATTGAATTTTGGTTCCGACTAGGTTCCGACTTTTAGCGGTGAGCGGTTTTTAGGGGAGATGGCGTGCAGGGAAAGGTGACGAAGGCGGCCGTCGACCGCGCAATTAGCGAGGCGCGGGCGCAAGGAGGCAATATTCGGGTTTACGATGAGACGCTGAAGGGCTTTGGCTTCACCGCCAGTAAAACGGGAAAGGCAACTTACTTCATCGAATATAAGCTTGGCGGACGCGGCGCGCCGTCGCGGCGTATGACGCTTGGACCGCACGGTCCTGTGACAGCCGAGCAAGCGCGCAATTTCGCCAAGCAAAAGCTGGGTGAAGTCGCCAAAGGTGTTGATGTCGCCGCGAACCGGAAGGCAGAGCGGGCAAAGCTTGTTGGGCTCACTTTCCAGGACGCCATCGAACAATTCCTAGCCGTTCACGCTGAACCAACTCGCTATTGGAAAGAGAAACGTGCCCGGCTCACATCGGGTGACGTGAAGGCAATGATGAACAAGCCGCTTGTCACCATAACGCGCAGGCACGTTGCCGATGCAATCGACAAAGCGAAAATGCGATCACAATCATCGGCCAGGCTTCTATTCGCTGACTTGCGGCCTTTTTTCAAGTGGGCACATGAGCGGGAGCATAGCGAGGCGAACCCCATGACCGGCCTCACGCCTCCAAAGCCGACTGATGCCCGCGAACGCACGCTGGAAGATTACGAGATCAAGGCATTCTGGCAGGCGGCTAGCGCGGCGTCGTGGCCCTTCGCCTCGATCTATAAGTTGCTGCTGCTAACCGGCGCCCGCCGCGAAGAGGTGGCAGGCATGAAGTGGAGCGAGCTGGACCTCGATGCCAATGTGTGGATGCTTCCGGGCGCGCGTACGAAGAATAATCGGGACCATCGTATTCCTCTTGTTCCGCAAGCCACCGCCGCTCTTTATAGGCTTGAGGTCGCCGCGATCAAGCAGGGGCATGGTTATAAGGACGGCGACATTGTGTTTTCAACAACAGGCCATAGCTCGCCATCAGGCTTCTCGAAGGCAAAGGAATCGCTTGATGCGCGCATGCGGGAGTTACTTGGGCCAAAGTTCAAACCATGGCGCATACACGATTTACGCCGCACCTGCGCAACCGGGATGGAAAAGCTGGGCACCGAAACGCGCGTGATCGAAAGCGCGCTCAACCATGTAAGCGGAGTGAAGGGCGGCCTCATCGGTGTATATCAGCGGGCCAATCACCAGGAGGCGGTGAAGGCCGCTTATCAGGTTTGGGTCGCGCATGTTGAAGCCCTTGTCTCGGGAACACATGCACAGTCCAATGTCATTTCAGGGCGCTTGGCGAGCCGAGAAAGGGGCTCGTAGGACTAATGCCTTTCTCTTTGGCGAGCTGCAATTTCAAGGTTTTCGATCCTGCTGCGGCGACAGTTGCGACTTCTGCGACAGTTGGGTAGTGTCTCGGGTGTTTTTTCTTGGCCTGAGCCGTGTGAGTTGGAAACTCTCATGCACGGTTCTTAGAGGGGGAGTAGCTGGTAACAGCGCCTCCCTACTCGACCGCGAGCTGGCCGTTCCCGATCAAAAGAAACCCGCCAAGATGCCGTTCTATGTCTCACGGAAGGATGGCTTGCCCTTTACCTTCGCGGGCCTGTGGGAGCGCTGGGGGCCAGACAATCTCCTCACCTGGACAATCCTCACGACCGACGCTACGGAGGCCCTTGACGGTATATTCTTATCTTTCTGATTTATTAATAATCTGATGATAAGTAACTTTGCAAAATTAGGATGAGGGGCACCCATGAGTGAAGAACGGAACTGGCGGAGCGATATCGAATGGAGATCGCTTCTTGCAGGTCTGGCGTTGTTTGCCATGGCAATCGCAAGCTCATATTTTTCACCCCAGGTAGGTACAGTCGCAACTATATTGTCTATTGTGGGCGCATTATTAATCGCTGCCCCAGCAATATCCGAATTCACCCTCGGGAAATTATCAGTAAAAATGAGGGTTAGAGATGAGAAGGCGGCAGAGACCGCAGAGGTCGTTAAAGGGTTGTCCAAAGAGATGGTTGAGGTAAAGGAAATTCTCAGCAAAATTTCAACGAATTCATCGCCAGAAGTGAAGGACGACGTGGAGAAACTGGGCAAGCATTTGGTTGCGTTGGGAGAAAAAGCGCAGGCAAACAGTGCATCTTGGCAGGTGCTCTCCAGCAAATGGCACCCTTAACCGCATTTTTCGCAATTTTTCCAGTTGGCGTGAATTTCTCGCAAAAACAATGGTTTATGGCATATATTAAGCGCATGGCTTGGTCATGTTAAAATGGCCAAGCTTAGCGCTCAAGTCCGTGGGAGTCCTCCATGGTGTGGATTTATTTAGATAGCGCAGCACGCGAAGTTCTCTCGCCGCACAGCCGCAAGAACGCTTTCGCGGTAGCATTGAGCGAGAGTTGATTGCAGCTGTATTCGCGCGCCATTCAAAGCCCATAGGCTTCTAAAATCACCTGACCGCCCTTTGTATTCGGCCCAAGGCTTGCAGCTTGGGCCGCTCCTCCTTCATAAATCGCAACGTGGTCGCTTTCATAAACCCAGGGCGGTAGCTGCCAACTTCTACACTGGCGCGTAACGATCAATCTCTTTCGACCCTCTGCGGCTGCCGGCAAAACTTCGTCCCTTCCCGGCGGAAGTCGAGAGCCGCCTTCCTCGACACGCTTGGTGTTTTTGCTGAGTTCGAAACAACCATCCGCTCCGAACGGCAAATGGAAGGCATCAAGCGGGCCAAGGCAGAAGGTGCCTTCAAAGGCCGCAAGCCAAGCATCGACCGAGCGAAGGTTGCGAGGCTCAAGGCCGAAGGCTTAGGCGCAACGGCGATTGCAATGAAGCTGGGCTGTCAACGGACAAGCGTTTATCGGGTTTTGAAGGAAATGGCATAGGAAATGACCAGCTCCCGCTGGCCACAGGACGGTTCGCTTCGTCTCGGTCGATACGAAGCGGAAGACTCTGCTTTATGCTATACTTTTCGAAGCGCGAACAACTACACCTGGAGCGCGAAAGATGATGAGTGAGCTGGTGAAAAGCTTATGGTTTATCGCCGCTATGTCGATAAGCATAACTGCGATGGCGCGAGATTATGTCGGGATACCATTTGTTGTGAATGAGTCCATGCGAGCTTACTGCGAGGAACAACCTGGTGATTATGGAGACTGCATGAAGGATCAACATATGGCATATGTACGGAGCGAGCTTCATCGAAAAGCTGCTGAGGCCGAGTGTGCCACGAAATATCCAGTGCATAGTCATGACTACCTTAAGTGTATCAATGGATTGACATGCAATGCGGAAGGATGTGTGAGGCAATAGCATGGCTTACGGTGAATTCTCAGTCTGTCAGTTCTTCCCCGACGAGACCTATGAGTACGTCCGCCGCAATGTCTTGTTTGCGCGCAACGCCTGGATGAACAGACCTTCCTGAAAGACTAACCCCGTGCCGTCATCGCCATCTTGGCCCTTTTTCAGCTCGCCAAGCGCCCGGCTACAAATGGCTGATCATTGACGAACTCAATCGCGCAGATGTCGCCAGCTATTCATGGTGCTGTCGGGACATAACGCGGTCATGCCATTTCGCCAGCGTGGACAGAATGTAAAGCTGGCGTTCGACCGCAATTCTCCAGCGTCCGGTTTTTCGAAGGAGACCGGCCAGTATACTGGTTCTGAAACTAAGGCATATCTCGTGGGC
>JBAUNL010000918.1:0-6574 GCA_049579205.1 Rhodomicrobium sp.
GCTTCCCAATGACCCACGCCAACAACGCGGCCTTGAGATTGCGGCAACCGCTAACATTGTTCGGAAGGGAAGTACATGGCTCGTGCCATCCCAATCCGGCAATGGTCGCTATACCGTCAGCTCAGACCCAGAGACGCCACACTGCACATGCCCCGATCACGAAACGCGAGGGGTGAAATGCAAACACATCTTCGCAGTGGAATACGCCGTATCACGCGAACGCAACAGAGATGGTAGCACAACCGTAACCGAAACCGTTACGGTTCGGCACACTGTTAAGCGGACTTATCCTCAAGATTGGCGGGCTTACAATGCGGCCCAGATACACGAAAAGGAGCACTTTCTTGATCTGTTGCGGGACCTCTGCGCTGGTGTAAGCGAACTGGACAGCCCAAAGAACGGGCGCCCTCGCCTACCTATCCAAGATGCTATTTTTTCTGCCTGCTTCAAGGTTTACAGCACTATGTCAGCGAGACGCTTCATGAGCGACCTTCGTGACGCGCATGCTAAGGGGTATATCTCCAAGCTTCCGCACTTCAATTCGATCTTCAATTACCTCGAAAATCCTCATCTGACACCGATCCTTCGCGAGATTATCACCGAAACAAGCTTGCCGCTTAAGGCTGTTGAGGTCGATTTTGCAGCGGACTCTTCCGGCTTTACGACTTCCCGATTTGTGCGGTGGTTCGATCACAAATGTGGTGCCATCCGACAACAGCACGAATGGGTCAAGGTCCATCTTATGTGCGGCGTTAGGACGAATATCGTAACCGCCGTCGAGATCCGCGATAAAGACGCCAGCGATACGAAACTGCTGCCTGATCTTGTGGACTCAACCGCCAAGAATTTCAGCCTAAACGAAGTTTCGGCGGACAAGGGCTATGGCAGCGTCAAGAATTACAAAGCTATCCAGCGTCACGGCGCATTGCCGTTCATCGCATTCAAAAGCATCCATTCCGGGCGTGCGCCGGGCTTGTGGCAACGGATGTATCACTTCTGGCAGTTCAATCGTGCCGAATATTTGCAGCACTACCACAAGCGGAGCAATGTCGAGTCCACGTTCTCAATGATAAAGGCTAAATTCGGGGACCATGTTCGCAGCAAAACAGATGTTGCCATGGTCAATGAAGTACTATGCAAGCTAATTTGCCACAACATTTGCTGCCTTATCCAAGAGAATCATGAGCGTGGAATTGACGCCGTTTTTTGGAATAGCACAACGCAGCCTGATCTAAGCGGCAGCCTCTCGACTCTAAATTGAAAATCCATTAGTATCTCAAATTAAGTTCCTGTGCGCGTTGCGTGAGTGCAAAAGCCCCAAGCTTCGTCATAGGAGAACTAGCCATGGCACGCGTTGCCCCCTTCAATTCCATCAAAGAAAATCATCACCATAACAATAACCGGTGCGGTCCCGGAAGCGAAATTCCGCCGCGCAATAAGGCATCAGGCACGGGCGGTAAACCGCTCTGCAAAGACTGTAAAAAGTTGAACGATGCCAGAAAATAACTAGCGTACGAATGTCATTTCCCATTCAGGGCCGACAGGTTCGCCGTCTTCGATTGACCAATAGCGCCGCAGCTCTGACACCTTCAGACCATTCTGTAAGGCGATTGCTAGGGCTCTAAAGCCCTCCGCTTTGTCCCCTCGAAACCGAACCGTAGGCTCATGGAATGAGTGTCCAGAGCCCCCCTCACAGGATTCTGTTGTCTCGATACCATTCTCCCAAAGGATTTGGACCTCGTGCCGGATGCCGTGATCGATAGGCCGGCCGCCTTCACCCTCGAAGGGAGGAAGGCGGCTTGGCTTTTCGCCGTTTTGATCGTCGCTCGTTTCGTGCATTATCCTGACTTTGAAGTGCGCTGGTTAACGGAATACTTAATGAAACAGGCTTTTTGTGCAGAAACTCCGTCCGCACAAAAAGTCAGGGAAAATCATGGGTTATTGTGCAAAGCCCGCGAGGGGAGAGGGAGCAGGCGATGCCCGCTGTGAAGGCGTCCCCTCTCCCCTTTGTGGGAGAGGGACAGGGTGAGGGGGCTTTTGGTTGGCGATTGGGAAGTAGGTGCTTAAAATCCGCGGGCGTGGCGGTATTCGTCGAAGTCCATATCTTCGAGCTGTTTGCCCGCGCTACCGCCGCGTCCGGAAAGCGTGAGAACAGGATGCGGCGCGCGGCTGACTGAATTCGTGCTCGCGGAAAGTCTGCCTTCGAGGCGCGCGATGGCCGTTGCTTGGGAGACCGGCGGCAGTCCAGCGATCTGCGCTGCTTCGGCGGGATTCTTGCCGAGATAGTAGGCGATTTCGGCGCCGCGGCTCGATTCGCGGATAGCGTCGGCCATGATCGGCGTCACGGTCAGGTTGGGATTATGTGCGATGGCATCGAAGTCCGGCACTTTTTGGCGGAACTCTGAGGTGGACTCAGCCCATGCGTCCTGCGCGGCTTTTGCGGCCAGCTCCTGCGCGGCCTGGCGAGCGAGCATGTCTGCGCCTACTTCGCGCACGGCCTGCTCAGCAACGGCGCGCGTGTAATCTTCCGGAGCGCGGTAATCCTGTGGCCGGCCCGCATTTTGCGCCCGCCCGCGCATGGCCGCAGCCTCGGCGGAACTTCGCGCCGCAATCGCGTCCGCAGTATGCTTGTCGCGGATGAGTTGCTGGACACGGGAGGTGCGGCCGGTTTCCTGCGGCGGAGTTGCTGGCGCGCCCGAGCCGCCTTCGTTTCCGGTTGGGTCAGTATCGCTGGAAGATGCCAATGCGGCATCGTCCAGGAGTGCGAGTTCGCTTTGTTCAATCATGTGATGTCTTGCCGTTGAGTGAAGAAAATGCGAAGCGGTTTCCACTTGACATGCAACCACTAGGTTACCTATAAAGGGAACCTAGTGGTTACGTGTGTTGGTGAAATCGGTAATGAACGACGACGCGGTTTTCCATGCTCTGGCCGATGCGAGCCGGCGCCAGCTGCTCGACCGGCTTCACGAGCAGAACGGCCAAACGCTTTGCGAGTTGTGCCGTGGTCTGGATATAACGCGCCAAGCCGTCGCGAAGCATCTGGCGGTTCTCGAGGAGGCGAACCTCGTCTCATGGAAGCGTCAAGGGCGGGAAAAGCTCCACTTCATCAACCCGGTGCCAATCAATGAGATCGCGGAGCGCTGGATCCGCAAATTCGACCGCCCCCGGCTCGCAGCGCTCTTACAACTCAAAAGCAAACTTGAAGGAGAAGGCCATGATTAGTCCAAGCAGCAGCTTCGTTTACGTTACCTTCATTCGCACGTCGCCGGAGCGGCTGTGGTCCGCCCTTACCGATCCCGAATTCATGAAAGAATATTGGTTCGGGATGCATGTGGAAGCCGAATGGAAGGCGGGGAGCCGGTGGCGCCTTATGTTTACCGATGGCCGTGTCGCCGACGCCGGCGAAGTCCTCGAAGCCGATCCGCCCAGACTGCTCGTCCTCAAATGGCGCAATGAATGGAAGCCCGAGCTCAAGGCCGAGGGCCATTCGCGCTGTGTTTTCGAAATTGAGAGCGTTGGCGAAGCTGCAAAGCTGACAGTGACCCACAGCATAGAGCGCGAAGACTCCAAGCTCATCGGCGCCGTTTCGGGCGGCTGGCCGAAAATCCTGTCCAATCTGAAGTCATTGCTCGAAACAGGGACTGTTGTGCTGCCGCCGGCGGCTGTCAAATCATGACCGCACCTGCATACGGTCGGCTGCGAGGCCGCTGGCTGCGACGCCGTCATATGCTGTCATGCTTTGTCCTGGCCGGCTGAAGCAAGTAGGTGGCAAATGAGTTGGCGGCTGGGCATCCGCCAACTCTCGCCAGCGCCGGTTAGAACTTGTAGTTCACGCCAGCGCGGATGATGCTCAGGTTGCCCACATCGTGGATGTAATACTGGTCGCCATGCTGGGAGACCGTGCCGGTCACGCCCCTATCCTGGTCGAAACCATCTGCGTACAGATACTCGATTTTGCCGGAGATGTGGTCGGTGAAGGCGTGCTCCGCCCCGGCGCCAACGACATAGCCCGTATGCCAGCCGATGCTGGAATTGCTCTCATTGGCGGCGTTGCCGATGATCACCTCGTTCGTATGCAGGAAGGCGATACCGGCGGTGCCGTAGAACAGTGTATTCCCAAGGGCATACCCAACGCGGCCTCTGATGGTGGCGAAGCCATCCCATGCCCCCGACCAGTCGTGGCCGTCATAGATATATTGATGCTGATTGCCCTGGAGAATGCCGTAGCTCAGATCGGCCTCGGCGCCGACGACCCAATTCGGCGTCCATTGATAGTTATACCCTACGGTTAAGCCGATAAGCGGGCCATCGGGATCGTTTTCCGCCCAGCCATGAGGGTTGTTGTCATTCGCTGAAACGTAGTTCCTTGACGTTCCGCCGCCGTAACCCGCTGTCACACCGCCATAAAAGCCGGTCCAGTTCCAAGGCGCCACGGCATATGGAACATCTTTCAAGCTACCGGGACCGGCCCCATAGGTATCGGCAGCATTCGCAGCACTCATCCCAACAAAAACCAGAGATACTCCCGTAAGACAGGCTCTCAAGGCCATAGTTCTCTCCTTTAGGAAGCACTCGCCCGGCAGTATTCCTCGGGAGATGCTTCGATATTTCAGCCGAAAATTTGAGAGAATATCAACTCCCTGAGTGTCGTTGATTTGATTGGCTTGAGGTTGTCCGGAATATGACAGTATCGCCACGTGTTTGGCGGGGAGGATATTTTTTGAATTCTGTTAGGCTACTGATTTTGATGCAGTCTTTTTCTGAATATCACGGGAATAAAACAATCTGCGCCACATTGCTTTTGACTACTGTTGGCGGCCCTTCACATTTCCATTCAATGATTCGCCCTCGGCGAGAGAAAATGACGCGCCGCACAAGCTCTTAAGCCGAAGTCTCTGCGAAGCGGGCGCGTTTGACCTCGTTGTCGAGGACCTTGCCCTGCAAATCGGCTTCGGCTTTGGCGGCATTTGCCTGCTGTTCGCGCAGCGCCGCTTCCTGGAGCGCAGTTTGCAGCGGGTCTTGCGGCGCGCCGTAGACGGTCGTAGCAACTGTTGAAAGCGTGCGAGCGGCCGCGTCTTGTGCCAGGGCATGCGCTCGCACCGCGTCCGCTTCTGATTTCGCGGCAAGACCCTGAACGCGGTTCAGATGCGCCTGCGCCATTGTATCCTGGAAGGCCTGCTGGCGCGCTTGCGCGATCTGTGCATCGAGGGGAGGTGCTTCGCCCGTGACTTGCGGCGGCAGCATGCGCCGCAGCCGCTCGGCGATTTCATCCGCTCCGGGCCAATCCATGTTGCGGGCCACGAGATCGGCGGCCACGCCGGCGGCTTGCGGCACTGCCTGAATGAATTGCAACATGCTATCCGCTGCCTCGGCGCGCCTCGTCGCGTAGGCCGGGCCGATCTTCACCCGGACGTCATAAGTGCCCTGGCTCAGATCGTTGAGCAGCATCGGCTTGCCGTTCACGTCCATCACGGGCACGTTGACGCGAACGGGCATGTGGCTTTCATCCTCGCGCATGACGCGGATGGTGCGCTCGCTGTCGTAAATCTTGGGCACGAGATCGATCAGCACCCTGCCGAGATGGTTCAGAGTCGCCATCAGGTTGTCCTGATAATGCAGCGCCGAATTCCCGCCCTGGTTTTCCCGCGCGCGGATGGCGACGCCGGAAATTTCGTTAGAGCGCGCGCCAAGCGCGGCATCATAGATGCCGGTCGTCGCCTTCATCTCGTCGGATGCAATCGCGCTTTCCTGCACAAGCGCCGCCGGAATATCGGGTGGGGGCTCGCGCATAGGGCGGCCGCCCGGCACGTCCGGGTCGGGCTCATAGAGGAGATAGGGCCGAGACACGGTGTTCTGGGTGTCCCACTGCCCCTTGAACTTCGCGATCATGGCCGGTGTCGCAACAAACGGCGCGCGCGGCGCAAGCGCAATCGCTTCGGCGGCAGCAGACCGCCAGAAATTATAGAGCTGCTGCGGATCGCGGCTGAAGCGCACAAGCCCGCTACGGATGACCTTGGTTTCGAGCGCGGTCTCGGAGCCGATCACAGGAAAAATCGGGATATACCGCCCCGGCCACTGGTTTGGCCCTTCGAGAATTTCCTCGCCGCTCAGCAGGTAATGTTCGACCTTGTGCGACTTTAACCTTCCGCTCGGCAATGATCTGCAACCGGCGGAGTTCTTTAGGCTCCACTTCCGTTATGTCGACCGTCTCGCCATGCGCGAGCCGCGCGATTGTGCGCTCATGCGGGCGCTTTAGCCAATATTCGCAGACGCGCACGGCATCGCGATTGGCCCAGAACAGCCCGCTCTCGGCGTTGAGATCGGAAGGCGCCGCGAAATCGGCCATGGCCGCGCCGGGGAAGCGCTTTTGAAACTCCTTGCGCCCGATCATCTCCGAGACAAGGCAATATTCGGCGTCCGCGCGGTCCGGCTCGACCGCACCCGGCGCCCAGAACACGGAAAGCGGATGCTGAATGCGCTTGATGAGGATTTCCTGATCGAAGCCGTTATCGTCCGCGTAATCGGTGATGATGCGGAAATGGCCGATGCCACAGGCGACCGCGTAATAGACCGC
>JBAUNL010000919.1:0-13233 GCA_049579205.1 Rhodomicrobium sp.
GGGCCCATCCCTCGCTCAGCTAAGGGCGGCGGATGATGCAAGACTGACGCGAGATCAACTTGAAGCTGCATAACATGAGCCTCGGCCGGGAAACCGGACCGGGGCTTTTTTGTTTCAACCGGCGCAACAAAAAACCCTGGGGAGGTTGGGCATGCCCCAGGGCTTTCTGCAGGTAGGATGTAGGGTGTGATCCATCTTGGTTAGGACGATTTTCACGCCGCACCAGAGATATTAAAAATAGGCATTAACAAATGGCTACCGCGCAGCCTCTCCGGCTTGAGCCGAACACTGCTTCCGGCTTGAGCCGAACACTGCCTCCGGCTCGATGCCCTGCCCGTCGAACGATGATGAAGGCTGAGCTGCGCCGGCGTGTGTTCTTCATGCATGTTCCGCAGTCAGACGCACCCTTTATGAAGGCCTATCCTGCGGAGACCACCGAGGCATTTTTCGATGGCCATGTCAGTGCGCTTGGCTTTTTCGGCGGTGTTCCACTGTCGATCCCTTATGACAACACCAAGCTGGCAGTGACGCGGATATGCGGCCGCGGCAAGCGCGAACAGACGCGCGCTTTCAGTGAACTCGCAAGCCACTACCTCTTCTTGGATCGCTTCGGCAGGCCTGGCAAAGGCAATGACAAAGGTCGAGGGGCCAGTCAAGAATGGCCGCCGGTGCTGGTCACAGGAGTAAGTTTAAGGCGGCCGGCGGACGGCGCCAATGGTGATGATGCAGGACTAGCAGCGGTCTGGGCCTATAAAGTCACGTAATCAGTACCCTTCGCGTCAATTTGATTTTGTAACGAAATTTCGTGACGATCTTCGTGGACGGAACCCGCGAATCAGCCCACGCGTCAGCGAGGTACCACATGCGGCTCGGATATATGCGCGTTTCAAAGAGTAACGGCGATCAAAGCCTTGATCTGCAGCGCGACGCGCTGATTGCGGCCGGCGTCCACCCCGAAAGCATTTATGCGGATATGGCTTCTGGCAAAAACGATGACAGGCCCGGCTTGGCGGCCTGCCTTAAAGCGCTTCGCGAGGGTGATGAGCTGATCATCTGGCGGCTCGACAGGCTGGGGCGCAATCTCGCTCACCTCATTGAAACGATCAACGGCCTCAGCGAGCGGAAGATTGGTTTTAAGTGCTTGACCGGCGTCGATATCGACACGTCCACGCCCACGGGCCGCTTTGTGCTAACCATCTTCGCCGGGCTCAGCCAATTCGAGCGGGAGCTGACCCGCGAGCGTGTGATGGCTGGCTTGTCTGCAGCCAGAGCCCGCGGAAGGCAAGGCGGCCGGAAAAGCGCCTTCACGAAAGCGATGCTGCGCCGGGCCCAGGCTGCCATGCAGAACCGGGATACGAGCGTTGATGCGCTCTGCGCGGAGCTGGGCGTCACCAAGCCGACGCTTTACCGCAATGTCAGGCCGAATGGCGAGCTGACAGAAGCGGGAAAGCGCGTGCTGGCGGGTGTCTCCGCAAAAGCGGGGAGAGCCTAACGCTAGCCCTAAGCGAATGACCGGTTTGCCTCCGTTTGCTGACCTTAGCGCGGTAGTACAAAAGCGTCGTTGAGGGTGGAAACCGGACCTGACGATCACGTCAATCCCGCAATCGGGCCATGTCAGCTTTCGGAATACCGAAGCAGAAACTTATAGGTAGGTTGTCGCAGGCTCACTTTTGACCCCAAGCAGACTCTCACGGACCCTGCATAAGGAATTTGAGCGGTGGTGCTCGTTGAAGAACCGAGGTTGAAGGGCAGCGTTTAAAAACGGCGCTACCCCCGATGCCTGAAGAGAGGGAGCGGCAGAAGCCTTCTGGCTGCTTTGAAGATCGGAAGACGATTTTGCCGTGCTCGCAGGGTGCTCTCACCACCGGCTGATCGGCCGGACCACTAGCGGCTGTTCTTTCGTCAGCCGGATTTCCTCCGCTTCGTGGTGGAACTCCAGGCATTCACCCTCACGCAGCGCGTATCTTACTTGCTCTGAACTAATCTCGACCTCCAGCATCCGGCCGCGGTAGGTCAGGGGAAAGCGGAGTATAGCGTTGTCCTCCGGTGCGCGGCGTGGCCAGAATGACAAGGTTCCGTTGTCGTCTCGCATGCCGCCGAGTCCGTAGGCGAGCATCATCCAGGTGCCACCCATCGAGGCGATGTGGCAGCCGTCTTTCACATTCCCGCCCACGTCAGCCAGATCCATGAGCAAGGCTGCCATCCCGTAGCTGATCGCCTTTTCGACATCGCCGGTCTGTGCGGCAATGATAGCCTCGACGGATGACGACAAAGATGAGTCGCCGGTCGTCAGCGGGTCGTAGAATTCAAAGTTGCGCTTCTTGGCTTCCAGAGAGAACGCACCGTTTAGCAGGAACATGGCCAGCACCACGTCCGCCTGTTTGATCACCTGTTTCCGGTAGATGTCGAGCGGATGATAAAAGAGAAGCAGCGGGTAGCGGTCCGGCGGGGTGTTCGCAAAGTCCCACGGTTCTCGATCCAGAAAACTGTCATCCTGCGGGATAATATTAAGCTTCTTATCATAAGGCACATACATTTTCTCTGCCGCTCTCAACCATGCTTCAACCTCTCCGGGCTCAAGCGACGTTTTGCTAAGTAGTGTGGCGTAAGCATCGGCTTCTGTTGCCCGCAGCGACTCGACCGTCTGGGCCGCGTAACGAAGGTTTTCGCGCGCCATCAGATTGGTGTATGCGTTGTTGTTTACGACCGTCTTGTATTCGTCGGGCCCCGTAACAGAATTGATGCAGAACGCGCCCCCCTTTGCGTTCGAGTAGAATCCTAGGTCCAGCCAGAGACGTGCTGTTTCGACCAGCATTTCGGCACCGTAATTCCGCAGGAACTGTTCGTCGCCCGTCGCTTGCACGTATTTGCGCAGGGCGTACATAATATCGGCGTTGATGTGGTAGGCGGCCGTGCCCGCAGCGTAGTAAGCGGATGCTTCCTCCCCATTGATCGTGCGCCACGGGAACATGGCCCCGCGGTGGCCTAAGAGCTTGGCGCGTGCCCGGGCCTTGTCCAGCATCCTGTAGCGAAAGGCGAGCAGATTCCTTGCGATCCGGGGGGAAGTATAGGTCAAAAACGGCATCAAGTAGATCTCGGTGTCCCAGAAATAATGCCCCTCATAGGCTTGCCCCGTGAGCCCCTTTGCTGGCACGCCCGTATCTTCCGCTCGCGCCGAGGCCTGCAATATATGAAAGAGGTTGAACCGGATCGCTTGCTGGATCTCTACCGTGCTGCGCTTTATGCGGTCTTCTCTGATATCCCTGACCCTGACATCGCTGCGACGCCAAAAATCGTCCAGATACTGCTCTTGGGAGGCGAGGAGTGCCTCAAACCCTTGGGCCACTACGCGGTCCATGGTCCACTCAGTACGGCCGCAAAGTTCGTCGGCCGAAGCTATGTCCGAAGTGTGGTAAACCATGTATTTCGTAAGGTGGACCGGACAATCCGGGCGGGCCTCGATTGTAAAAGCAACCTGGCCGAAGTCGTTGCTCTGGGAAATTTTGTAAGTATGCGTGCACTGGGTCTCCAGCACGTGGTCAATGGAGCATGTCACACTCAAGCGGCTTCTCCCGGTTGCATGACACAGCACGATCCGGCGGTCTTTCGAATAGCCCGCCTGATGCTGCAGTGTCCGGCCCGTAAGGGTCCTCGTTTGCCGAGGATCATTTGCATCGGCCAGGGCAGGTCGTTCATTCACCTCCATCTCAGAAGAGATAACAAGTGCGGCCGGCGCGTTGAGCACGGTCACACGGTAGGAGATGGCAGCAACATGCCTATTGGCGAAGGACACTAGACGCCGCGACGAGATCAGTACTTGCTTCCCTGCAGGTGTCTCCCACAAGATGTCCCGGTCGAGCGTTCCGGACTTCATGTTGAGCCGCCGCTCGAAGCTCAAGAGGTTTGCATTGGGTAGCCAAAAGGGTTCGTCATCGGCGTAGAGCTTAATAATCTTGCTGTCGGTCACGTTAACGATGGTTTGGCCCGTCTTGGCAAGACCGTAGGCTTCTTCCGGGTAGACGATCGGCCATGGTTCATAGAACCCATTGATAAGGGTGCTATTTTCGGCGCTTGGACCGTCTTCCTCGGGACACCCGCGCATGCCGATATATCCGTTGCTAAGCGCAAAGGCCGTTTCATTCTGAGCTAGGAGCGCGGGGTGAAATCCTTTTTCTATGACATTCCATTCGTCAGCCGGATAATCATGCGCGGGCGGCTTGAGGCGTTGGTGGTGGAGCATAGGGGTTTTCCTGCCTGAACAGCATTGGGGATTCGTTAGTCAACCAGCTCCCCAAGGTCCTTCACGACCAGGTTGGCACCATGGTGCAAAAGTTCCTCGGCATTGCCGCTGCGGGCGACACCGATTACAAGCCCGAAGTGCCCATTGAACCCTGCCTCGACCCCTGCGATAGCATCCTCGATAACGACCGCCCGCAACGGCTCGACACTGACCAGCTTCGCCGCCATCAGATAGGTATCGGGAGCTGGTTTCCCGGCTAAATGTTCCGCGTCAATAGTGTTTCCGTCGACCCGAGCATCGAAAAATGCATCCAGGTTGGCGGCCCTTAAAACAGCCGTGCAGTTATGGCTTGAGGTAACGACTGAGATTTTAAACCTATCGCGCCGGAGCTGATTGATAAGCTTAACGCTGCCTTCGTAAGGCTGTACCCCCTTGTCTTCGATGATTTTGTCGAACAGACTGTTCTTCCGGTTTCCCAGTCCAGCGACTGTTTCGGTTTCCGGTGGGTCGTCAGCATTTCCCCCGGGGATATGGATGTTCCGCGAAGCGAGAAAGTCCCGAACACCATCGAAGCGAGGCTTCCCGTCCACGTAGAGCCGGTAATCCGCAGAAAGATCGAAGGGACGGAATGCTTCGCCTGTCCTAGTTGCGCGCTTCTGGAGATATTCGTCGAACATCTGTTTCCAGCACGCCGCGTGGATGCTGGCGGTGTTCGTAATCACCCCGTCAAGGTCAAGCAAGACAGCATCATAATGTTCACTGTTGATTGCACACTTGTGCAGGGACTGCGGCATTGATAGCTCTCCTCTGACCTGCGCCGGCATCGCTTGCTGGACAGCAGCCGCCAAAGTTGGGGTAAGCTGCTCCGCCCCTCGAAATCTGAACAGTGCCCGAAGTTTTCGTATTCGCGTAGACCGGCCGCAAATCGCGGTGTTGCGGGCAATCGGCCTGTTCCAGACTTTAACGGCAGGTATGTTGCGGTAGTGGCTAAGAACGCAAAGAGTACCCGCATCGAGCAAGAAATGCTGACCGCACTCAACCGGCAGGCCGATCCATCGCGCCGCTACAACACGCAGCACATGTCCATGCGCAAACACCGCGACATCCCCACCGGCAGCGCGCACGCGGGCAATCACCCGATCCACCCTCGTGCAAACTTGCTCGGGCGTTTCGCCACCAGGGCAGCCATCGCGAAAGATCACCCACCCGGGCGTCACCTTGTGGATCTGCTCGGGCGTCAGGCCCTCGTATTCCCCGTAGTTCCATTCCACCAGATCCGGGTCGACGACAGCTCGGGCGCCCAGCCCTGCTAGCGCGCAAGTCTCGCGAGCGCGCTGAAGCGGGCTAACCAGAACGAGGACGAAGGTTTCCGCCGCCAGCACGGGCCCCAATTGTTTGGCGAGGCGCCGTCCTTTGTCCGTCAACGGGATGTCCGTCAAGCTGGTGTGCTGCCCGCTCACGCTCCATGCCGTTTCACCGTGCCTGATGGCAAAGACGCCCACGCTTGCCTCGCTCCGCCTCAGACGTTGTCTGCCTCTGTGGAGCGGGTGCCCGCAACGGTTGCTTCCCTGCCCCAAGTCCAGCCGGCGATTTCAGGCATGTCATCGCCGTAGCGGCAAATGTATTCCTTGTGCTCCATAAGTTTGTCTCGGATCGCCTGCTTGGCATAGGCGGCGCGTGCGCCAAGCTTCGGTACCCGGTCGATCACGTCTTCCACCAAATGAAAGCGATCGAGACCGTTCAGCACGCACATGTCGAACGGGGTAGTCGTGGTGCCCTCTTCTTTGTAGCCGCGCACGTGCAGGTTCTTGCTGCCGCTCCGGCGATAGGTCAGCCGGTGAATGAGCCACGGATAGCCATGGAAGGCGAAGATGATGGGCTTGTCTATCGTGAAGAGTGCATCGAAATCCCTGTCCGGGAGCCCATTCGGGTGCTCGCTCTCTGGCTGCAGCTTCATCAGATTTACGACGTTGATGACGCGCACCTTCAGCTCGGGAGCGTAGCGTCGCAGCAAATCTACGGCGGCAAGCGTCTCTAGCGTCGGCACATCGCCGCAGCAGGCCATGACCACGTCCGGCTCATATCCCCGGTCATTGCTGGCCCAGGCCCAAATGCCAAGGCCGGCATCGCAATGCTTAACGGCCTCTTCCATGGTCAGCCATTGCGGCGCGGGTTGCTTACCGGCAACGATGACGTTGACGTGATTGCGTCTGCGCAGACAGTGATCCGTCACCGAGAGCAAACAATTGGCGTCGGGCGGCAGGTAAACGCGAACGACCTCTGCCTTCTTGTTCACGACATGGTCGATGAAGCCGGGATCCTGGTGGCTGAATCCGTTGTGATCCTGGCGCCAAACGTGGCTGGACAACAGGTAATTGAGCGAGCCAATTGGCCGCCGCCAGCCAATATGGTTACTCACCTTCAACCACTTCGCGTGCTGGTTGAACATCGCATCAATGATGTGAATGAAAGCCTCGTAGCAAGAGAAGAAGCCATGCCTGCCCGTCAGCAAATAGCCCTCGAGCCAGCCCTGGCACTGATGCTCGCTGAGCATTTCCATGACCCGCCCGTCGGGAGCAAGATGGTCGTCCCAAGAATAAATATCGGCTTCCCAGACCCGGTTGGTGACTTCCAGCACATCCTGCCACCGGTTGGAGTTATTCTCGTCCGGACTGAACAGCCGGAAGTTGCGCGAGTCCATGTTCAGCTTCATCACATCGCGCAGGAACCCCCCCATGATGCGCGTGGCCTCCGCTAAGACTGCGCCTGGGGCAGGAACTTTTACAGCATAATCCTGGAAATCCGGGAGGCAAAGGTCGCGCAGCAGCAGCCCGCCGTTCGCGTGCGGATTTGCGCTCATGCGGCGTACGCCCCTAGGCGGAAGCCCGGCTAGTTCCGGCTGCAGCCGCCCGTCGCGATCGAACAATTCCTCCGGCCGGTAGCTCTTCATCCAATCTTCAAGGATGCGAACGTGCTCCGGATTTGTCTGCATCCCGTCAATCGGCACCTGATGTGCACGCCAGTAACCCTCGACCCGCTTGCCATCGACTTCTTTTGGGCAAGTCCAGCCTTTCGGAGTTCGCATTACGATCATGGGCCAGCGCGGCCGCTCATGGATTCCGTTGCGCGCATCCATCTTGATGCGCTCGATTTCGGAAAAGACTGTCTCCAGCGTTTCCGCCATCAGCCCGTGCATTTTCTTCGGGTCGTCTCCTTCGACGAAATAAGGGGTGTAGCCGTATCCGCGAAAGAGCTGATCGACCTCCTCGTGGCTGATCCGTCCTAGCACCGTGGGATTAGCGATCTTGTACCCGTTCAGATGCAGAATCGGCAGAACCGCACCATCGCTGGCCGGGTTCAGAAATTTATTGGAATGCCAGCTAGTCGCCAGCGGCCCGGTTTCGGCTTCTCCGTCGCCAACCACACAGGCCACGGTCAGATCAGGGTTGTCGAAGGCGGCGCCGTAAGCATGCGACAGGGCGTAGCCCAATTCGCCGCCCTCATGGATCGAGCCAGGGGTCTCGGGCGCGACGTGGCTTGGAATACCGCCGGGAAACGAGAACTGCTTGAACAGGCGTTTCATGCCCGCCTCGTTAGCGGGAATACTCGGATAGACTTCGCTGTAGGTTCCCTCGAGATACGCGTTGGCGACCAGGGCCGGACCGCCATGGCCCGGACCTGTGACAAAGATCATATTCAGGTCATGCTTCTTTATGATCCGATTTAGATGAGCGTAGATGAAGTTCAGCCCCGGCGTCGTTCCCCAATGGCCGAGGAGCCTCGGCTTGATGTGGTCCTTGGATAGAGGCACTTTGAGCAACGGATTATCATAGAGATAGATCTGGCCAACCGACAGGTAATTGGCGGCCCGCCAATACGCGTCGATCAAGTAGCGCTCTTTGTCCGACAGCACCGTTGACATTATCGCCTCCGATCCGGGGTCTCGAAGTTATGCATCGAGCGCGGCGCAGCCTAGGCGACCCATAACGGCGCACATCGCCCGCGTGTCACGTCTCTTCCATCTCATCCGTGTAGGTGCCGAGGCAGGCGGCGCCGTTACAGCCCGCCCGGTGATACAGCGCCTTCTGACCTGTGGTCAGGTTCTCGTCCTGCCCGTTCCACGCTTTTAGTGCAGGATCCTGCAGCGCGCGGCCGAAAGAAAAACTGATCGTCCACGGCTTCGGTTGAGGGAGCCGGTTGATTGCGTTGAGGTGGGCGGTGGCCAGCCGATCGCCCTGCCCCCCCGACAGAAAGACGATCCCCGGAACCGCCGCAGGGACGTAACGGCGCAAGCACCGCAACGTGGCGGCCGCGACTTCGTGCACTGAGGCTGGGTTGGCACATTTCTCGCCGGCCGTCACCATATTGGGCTTCATAAGCATCGCCTCGAGAGCGACACCCTGCCCGGCAAGTTCATTGAACACGGTAAGGAGGACGCTGCCTGTCACTTCCTCGCAACATTCGATAGTGTGCGATCCGCTCATCAGCACCTCCGGCTCGACAATCGGTACGAGCCCCTGTTCCTGGGATAGCGCGGCGCAGCGCGCGAGGGCGTGAGCATTTGCGTGCACACAGGCGCGGCTCGGCAATGAATCGGCAATGTGAATGACAGCACGCCACTTCGCGAAGCGTGCACCAAGGTCTCGATACTGGGCGAGGCGATCGCGCAGGCCGTCAAGTCCTTCGGTGACGGTTTCAGCCGGCGAACCCGCAAGCGGCTTGGCTCCGGCATCGACCTTGATACCGGGTACCATCCCTTGATCCGCAACAACTTGGACAAGGGGCACGCCTCGCGAGCCGCTCTGGCGGATGGTCTCGTCCTGCATGATGACGCCGCTGATGAACTCGGCGGCGCCTGGCGTGGTGAACAACATTTCCCGGTAAGTGCGGCGGCTTTGCTCCGTACATTGGATGCCGAGCGCGTCAAACCGGCGGGCTAGCGTGGGGACGGTCTCATCGGCCGCAAGAATCCCCTTGCCGTTGGCGACCAAAGTCCTCGCGATTTCCTGAAGATCCTGGGGCATGACGCAGATTCATTGCTGTCTGCAGCATCATACATTGCGCGCCCATAAAAGGCGGATTCATCGCAATCGTCGTTTAGAAATTGTATATGCGCGGCTCCCAGAGCGCCCATTCCAATATAAGAGCGGGCGGGGTAATTCTTAGATCGATGCTTGTAGCGTCGCGCCCGCCATCAATATGTGGGTGGCTTGTCCGATCCGTATATCCATCGCCTTCCCTTGGACCAGCGTCGCCTGTACGGTGCTGCCGGCAATGCGGATCGCAATCGCCGATCAGGAAGACAATGCGGTGTGCGTCCTCTCATGCGTCATGCCGCTTCTGAACGGCTGCGCCGCCGCGCAGGCCGTTGACCGGGGGTCTTGTCTCAGGCATCAGAAGCCACAGCAGGAGCACGGCGGCGAGGCCCACTCCCGCAATGCTCAAAAATGCCGCAGTCCGGCCAAAGGCCCCTATAATTTGGCCCGAGAGCGTGGTGCTGACAGAACCTCCCAACCCGGACATTGTCCCAACAAAGCCCTGCGCCAGGTTGAACCGTCCGGAGCCGGCCGTTACATCGGCAACCGTCAGGGCAGTAAGTACCCCGAGAACCGTGCCGCTGATGCCGTCCAGTATCTGCGCGGGGATGAGGATAAATGGTTCGCTGGTCCAAGCGAACACCACCGCCCGCACGGGCAAGGCCGCGAAGCCGACGAGCAGGAGCGGCCGGCGGCCCAACGCCTTCGCCCAGCGTCCCATCTGGGGCGCCATCAGCGCGACGATGGCCTGAGGGACGATGATGAGCGCCGACGTCACAAGCGCGGCGCCCTCGGTATGGGCGAGCGTTTCAGCAGCGAGCGGCAGCACTGATGCATTGGCCAATTGAAACAAAAATACCGCGCAAGCGAATACAGCGAGGCCACGACACTTCCAAAGGCTCAGGCGCCTTGCCCTTCCTGGACGGATGGGCCCATCTTCATGGGCCATGCCACAGGCGGCCTCAAAGTGAATGTCCGAAGGCTTGATGCGGCTGAGAGCGGCCAGCAACGGTAGCACCAATGCGGCCGCCACCAGGAAGATTGCGCGATATGAGAGGAAATAGCTGGCCAAGCCCATGAAGGCGGCCCCGAAAACGCCTCCCGCCGAAGCGAAGCGCTGATTGCGTCCGAGCCGTTCACCAAATTCGGCATGTCCTACAAGGCCGAGGCTGACGGAAGCAATACCGAGTCCCAGGAATCCACCGGCGGCCGCTTGAATCATCAGGGAAGTCAGCACCGAAGGAAAACTCGGCCATAGTGCTATACCGAGTGCGGCGCCTCCAATCATCGCGACAGCCAGCATAACAGCAGGCCGCTTCGCTTGGGTTCTGTCGAGCAGTTCTCCGGCAGGCGTTTGACTGACCAATCCCGCTACGGCAGCCGCTGTCAACACAAAGCCAATGTCCTGAGGGGTCCAGTTTTGCTCCGCAAGAAACGCAGCAACATAGGGGCCGAAACCCGATAGTACCGCAGCGAGGAATAAATTGATTCGATCCAGAGCGGCCAAGCTTGTGGCAGTGGGCGTTCGTCTGTCCTCATCTGCCAAGCCCGCAGTGTTAGCCATGTCCGCCCTGCTCACTTAATCATTTTTAAGATAGGGCAATGATCGCCAACAAAACTGGAATGCAGAATCTTGGTTATGATAATTTTAAAATGAACTTCTATTATGATTACTGCTAATTATGTCATCGTTCATGGACGCTTCTCTGGAAACGGCCGGCCCCCCTGCGTTCATCGCCGCCGACATCGTCCGGATCGAGGACGGCAGGCTGGCCGAGCATTCGGACGTCCTTCAGGACGAAAGGACAGCGGCCGAGTCGAAAAGCGGACTGCCGATGTTCGGAGAAGAATTCCTGGGCAAAAGTGATGCCCGCTTATGGCCCGCTGCCGAATCTTGCTTCATTTCCAGCTACTTCCGCACCTGAAGGGTAAGCGGCCTATCGTCATTCACACCGACGACAGCCGCCCTTGACCCCTACCGGACTCCTGACTTCCATCGTCCTTCTTGGCGCCGCCGTCGACGAAGTCAGCCGATCTCAAGCCGCTAATCGGCATTGGATCGCCATCCGGAGATGGAACCAGCAGGCGATGGTCAGCAGCTCGGATTTTCACCCCGCGGGCCGACCCAACAACGGAAGATCGTATAGGGAATTTTGAAGCGCGCGAAACGGCTGCAATTGGCAATTCTGTATCTTGGCAGGTTACGTGCATTATTCGTGTCGGAACACAATACTCACGCCTTCAAGATTGAAGGGGAGCGCCCACGCCCGCAGTCCAACCTGTTCTTGCAGGTGGTCGCCAAACGCTACGAGAAGGGCTCGACCGTCCTGACCTCCAACCTTGCCTTCGGCAGCTGGGATGAGGCGTTTGCGGGCGACGCGGTGCTGACGGCGGCGATGCTCGACCGCATCCTGCATCACGCCACCGTGGTGCAGATCGCCGGTCACTCTGGAAAGGCTTTTCCCCTGGTGGGCATGCTCATTTGGAGATCGGCAGCCGATCCAGGAGAAAGCGGACCGTCTTCATGCCTGACCCAGGCAACGATTAGCTCCCAGGTTACGGCCAAGACGATGGGGCCAAGAAAGAGTCCGATAATGCCATGCGCGACCGCTCCGCCCATCACGCCGATGAAAATTACCGGCAGCGGCGTATTCAAGCCATGCGCCATCACGATCGGCCTTAAAATGTTATCCATCAGGCTGACTGGTAAAAGATAGGCCGTGAAGGCCAAAGCTGCCGTAACCGGCATAGCAGTCCAGCTCCAGATGATGATTGGAAGGAGCACGATACCTGGGAATTGTAGAATCCCAAAGATCAGCACCGCCAGCGCAAGCAAACCGCCTTCCGGAACCCCAGCAATCATAAAGCCAATTCCCGCTAGTATGGTTTGAAGAAGGGCTACGCCGATCACGCCCTGCGATACATTGCGCATTGTCGCGCCAGCCAGCTGAACGAATTCCTGGCCGCGTACCGGAAGAACGCGCTGAGACAGCTTGCGAATGGCTCCTACCAGTGAGGGAGCCGGAGAGAACAAAAAACCGGCGATGATTATGGAGAGCAAGAATACAGGAATGCCTGTCGCGGCGTTCTGCGCCATTTTTCGCGCGATGCCCCGCAAAGGCTGGAGATAAGGCAGTGCCTCGGTAAGCGCTCCCTTTAGATTCGTTGAGGCCAAGCTCCAAAAGTAATAAACACGCTCGCCGATCAGCGGCCAAGTTCTGATCTCATCCGAAGGCGGAGGGATTGTTATCGCCCCAGCGTTAAGGCGTTCGGAAAGCGCGCCAAGCCCCTCTATCATGCTCAATCCGAGCCAGATCACCGGCCCGGTGAAGACAAAAAGACCCAGCACAGTGACGATGGCCGCAGCCAGTTTCCGGCGGCCGCCCAGCCGCCGCGCGATCCAGTCAAAAGCGGGATAAAGAGTGACGGTGAGGATGAGGCTCCATAGCACGATAGGGAGAAACGGACGTAGCAGAACAATCGACCAGAATAATAAGAGCCCAAGCAGGCCAAGCTTGGTTAGGATCTCGAATATATCGTCGGTGAAATGGCGAATAGGGTGCTGTTCACCTTCAGCATCACTCTGCCTGACTAGCTCACCCATAGCTGCTCTTATGCTCCCATACCGGCCTTCACCTTATCTCCGGCCGCCCTGAGAATTTCTACTGTTCTACTCTACCGGTGTGATCGTTCACAAGATCCTCCAAGCCTTACCCGGCATTGTTTGCATTCTGCACAAACTTTCCGATAAGACCTAAATACTTGCCAGTACCGGAGGCGCACAAAGATGGGTCAAGACCAGCCTGAGCCCGCGACCCTGCGAGGTCCGTTAATGGCCGTGCGCCCCGAGGGCGCGAACCATCAGTGAGGGAGGGTCTCACCTAGATAATTGTCGATAGGTCTAGAAGCTGGCGAGCAGCTTGGCCGGGTAACTGGTTAGGTTGGAGCCTCGCGACA
>JBAUNL010000920.1:0-3698 GCA_049579205.1 Rhodomicrobium sp.
GATGATGGATATGCATGATGGTGATCATGTTCTATGTTGCAAAATGTAAGATGAGAGCAAGCGATGACGTTCAAACCGGGCATGTCCGGCAACCCGCAAGGGAAACGTCCGGGAACCAAGAACAAGACGACGATCGAGCTTCGGGACGCCGCACGCGAGTATAGCGATGCGGCGCTTCGGACCCTGGCTTACATCATGGAACACGGCAAAAGCGAAACTGCCCGCATTTCAGCCGCATGCGAAATTCTTGATCGCGGCTTCGGCAAGCCGGCGCAGGATTTAGCCATTGATCACAATATCCGCCCGATGGTAGTCGGCCCCCTTGAGCCTATAAGCGAGGACCATGACGAGTGGGCGGCGAAAGCCCGGGCCTTAGAGGCGAGACGGCAGGCGCAAATGCGGGCGCAAAATGGCTACCTCCAAGCCAAGGAGGACCGGCGCCGTGAGCTTCAAGCGCAATTGCTTGCGCTCGACAGCGATACGCCAGACAAAGCCCCGCCCGAGCCATTCGCGGCGAAGACACAAGCCAATGGGCATGCAAAGCCCAGCGCGAAGCTTGATTATCGTTGATCGATCGGCTGCCGTTTTGTGAAGAGACATGAAGCCAAACAGCAAGCCGTCCACGCTAAGGATGCGCCGTTATCGTTGGCGCCGGAAAATCGGGGCAATTGCCCTGCCGCCCCAGCATATCGAACAATCGGTGGTGACGGCGCTACGTGATCTCGGTTGGCTCGATCCTGAGCTGACGCATGATCCAAGGGCGATCAACGATGCGATCATGAACCTCGTGTGCGAGTATGTCTTGGCTTGCATGGCGACAAGATCAAATCGGGCGCTATTCCCAGTGACGGCGTAGACATCGAAGGCGCATCACGCGCCCCAAGCGCGAAGACATGGCCAGCGCGGCTCTATGCCGAGCGTGCCAAGTCTTCACTCATCAGCCGGAAAAAACGGGGCGGTAGAAATATCACAAAAGGGAAATAAACATCGCTTGTGCAGTGCGATTGGTTGGTGGCGTGTGGATATTCCGACAACGTCCCTTTACAATCATATTGTTTTCGGCGTTGCGAACGGATGGGGCGCGCCATGAAAAAGTTTTTTGCGATTTTTTCTTGGGCCGCCATGCTAGCGGGCTGCGCAAGTTCTTCGTCTATCCCCCTCGCTGCGGACACAGTGCAAATCTCGGCTCAGGCTGCTCCAATATGCGGTCCTGCTGGCGCGGCGCGTGTGGCGGCAAAGACTGCGGCTGTGGAGACTCTCCGCCATGGATACGACAAGTTCATTATTCTTGGATCGCAGGCTCAAAACAATGTCGGCGTAGTTGGCTATACACCAACGACCGCTTACACGACCTATGGCAACGGATTTGCCACAACCCAAGTGCAAGGCGGTTATCCGATAGTGGCGGGTTCGCACGATCACGGATTGATCGTAAAGATGTTCAAGGACGGCGACCCTGCCGGATCAAATGCGGTTTCAGCCAAAGCGACTCTCGGTCCCAAGTGGAGCGAGATAGCCGCGTCACCCACTATCACGTGTTTCGACTGATGAGGCTCGCGGCGCTTTTCTGGTCTCGAACGAAGAGGTTTTGCGCTCCGAAGCCGAAAGAGTGCTCCAAATTGAGAACAGCCCGACGTTGCGTATGATGGCTTTGGCGCATTTCTTGGCTCACCGAAGTGCGCCACAGGTGGATTGGTTTATTGCGACATGCTGCTTTGGGAAAAAAAATGCGATTGATTTTCGTTTTCACTCAATTGCTATTTTTCACATTCGCGTGCTTCTCGGTTTCTGAGGCCGCGACCATCGAGGTTGTTCCCGCGGATAACCAAAATCTCCAAGTGATTGTGCTCGCCGGAGAGATCAAGATCGGGGACGAGACAAGATTTGCTGACCTAGCAATCGGTACTCAGTCAGCGATTGTGGTGCTTAACAGCCCAGGCGGCTCAATATACCCTGCGATTGAAATTGGGAAAACCATACGCATTAAAGGGTTTCTAACCTATGTCGCAGATGGAAATGAGTGCTCTTCTTCCTGTGCATTGATATGGCTCGGCGGGCGGCGGCGCTCGATGAGCTCCAGAGCCAAAATTGGCTTTCATGCAGCTTACACAGTTTCCGAGGGCTTCGCATCCGTGAATGGACCCGGAAATGCGCTTGTTGGGGCTTACGTTTCGCAGCTTGGGCTTCCCGATGCGGCTGTGATTTACGTAACCGCTGCACCGCCAGGTTCACTTCATAGGCTTACACCGGACGATGCGAAGGCGGTTGGGCTTGAGATCGAACTTTTCGACCTCCCCGCACAACCTGCGACAAACAGCTCTTTGGAGGGCAAAGCCAGTATCCCATTGAGTGCTCCACGGGGCCTGACCACGGAGCAGCAAGCTTGGAACTTTGTGTCTGACTTCCTGGCCTTGGACTCTTCCAGTGAGATGAGTTCAATAGCCGAATTCTCTAAGCGTTTTGAGGTTGTCGTTTTGTATTACGGGAAGTACATGACCAATGACGCTATTGTAAAAGATCATCTCCAATTCGTCAGCCGATGGCCTAAACGGTCGCAAACGCTCAAATCGGGCACCCTGAATATCCGGTGTGACCCAGGGGGTGACAAGTGCCAAGCCACTGCCCTTATTGATTGGACTGCCGAAAGCGATCCTCGAAATGCGCGCTCCACCGGGGTGTCAAATTGGACGATAACCTTGTCGCGCAGCAGCGATGGGCTCAGAATTGCTGCCATGAACGGAAAGGTCCTTGATCGGCATATTTCGGAGCTTCGGACGCAAGGCCTGCATTGCTTATTCGGGAATTGCTGACCCGGTAAATCACCCTAGCCCCGGCACCAACGATGGTGACCAGGGCTTTTTATGCCTTGGCCACGGCGGCCATCATACCGCGGACAACGCCAGCCTTCACCCTGTCTTTCTGGCCTCGAAGGGGATGACGGTTGTTTCGCCTTTCATCGCACGGGCAATGAAGTCTGAGACCTTGTCCGCGGCCGCGAGCAGGGTTGCATCGGCCTTCTGGATATAGCCGCGGGTGACGTTCCCGCCTTTGCTGTGACCGAGCAGCACGCCCACGGTTGATTCATGAAGCTCGCAATCGTCTTCCGCAGCGCTCGCAAAGGCATGGCGCAGATGGTGCGGAGAATATGCCGCGCGCATGCGCTTCCAAGCCTTGGCAAAGCCCTGATAGGGCTTGTCTCCGCCGATCCCTGGGAACACATAGGCGCTGGCGTGCTGGCGTGGCCTTGGGCTCTCCTTGATCTCGCGGAGCAGATCGAGCGCTGTTTGTCCGATCGGCCTTAGCTGTCCGCTCTTCACACGTCCCTCTTCGAATTTGAGGCACCGGCCCGCAGAGTCCACTTCGCTCCATTTCAGACTGGCGATCTCATTAAGACGGCATCCCGTCAGAGCAAGCAGCCTCGCAATTCCAATGGCCTGCCAGCACTCGCCCTTTGTTTCCGCCGCATTGATCATTCCGGCGAGCTGGCGCCAGCCTTCGCGTTCGAGCCTGAATTGACGCCGCTTGTCGGCGGGCATGCCAATTCCGTGTGCGGGATTTAGGCCTTCCTGCCGGTACCCATGAAGAACGGCATAGGTCATCATCCCGCCAAGCAGTCCCACTGAGCGCTTAGCCGCGGTAACGCCGCCTTCCACAATCGACTTGCCGCGCTTCTTGCCCGTCAGCTCCACTCTGGCGGT
>JBAUNL010000921.1:0-6796 GCA_049579205.1 Rhodomicrobium sp.
TTTCCAGTCTTCCCAAGGTGAACGGCATCGAGATCGATTTTTCCAAATCGTGTGAAGCGACCGCGCCCCTTCCCTTGAATGAAAGGATCACGATCATGACCACGCTTGTCAACCGCACTCAAAACAGCCTTATCCCCGCCCTGCATATGTCCGGGCTGCTTACGGAGGGTCTTGACTACCACATCATCCGGGCCTCAATGGTGATCGTGTTCTTCTTCTCTTCGGTTACCAGAAGTGGTTTCCGTACCAGTTCGAGAGACTGGTCCCGTTCATCAGCAACGGTCCGCTGATCTGGTGGCTCTATCCGGTCTTTGGCCACGCCGGCGCCAGTTATTTTCTGGGCGTCTCGGAGTGGACCATCGGATCCCTGCTCTCGCGGGCTTCTGGGACAAGCGGCTCGGCGTTCTTGGCGCCCTGGGCTCGACCGGCACCTTCATCGCAACGGTCACCATCATTCCATTCATGCCGGACGGCTGGGACGTCGCCGCAGGAGGCTTCCCTGCGATGACGGGCAACGTGCCCTTCCTGATGAAGGACGTCGTTCTACTCGCCGTCTCGCTCTACCTCCTAAGGCAGGACCTGGTTCGCCTCACGCGACAATAGGAGATGCAAACCCTCAATTAGGGGGACAGCGACTAAGCCGCCTTCGGCGCGGCCCGTCGCCGCGCGCGAGGCGGCACGTTCGAAAACAGCGCGCTCAGCCCTTCAGCCATGGTCGGATGCGCGAAATCCGCATCAGCAAGTCTTGCATATGAAAGGCCGGCCAGCATTGCCGTATGCACCGCGGCCATGACTTCGCCGGCCTCAGCCCCAATCATCGTGAAGCCAAGGATGCGGTCGTCGTTCTCACCGGCAAGAGCTTTCATGAAGCCCTGCCTTTGGTCGGTAGCCTGCGCGCCGAGTACAGAGTCCATCGGCAGCCTTGCCACGCGTGCGAGGATGCCCTTGCGTTCCGCTTCGCCTTCGCTGAGGCCGACACGGGCAAGCGGAGGGTCGGTGAACATGCAATAGGGAACCAGCCGGTCGCGGGTATTGCGATTTCCTCCCGCCAGATTGTCTCGAATAATCCGAAAATCGTCCTCGGATATATGCGTGAATTGCGGACTGCCGGCGCATTCCCCAACGGCCCACACATCTGGCGCAGTCGTCTCCAGCCGATCATTGACCCGGATATAACTTCGGCCATCCAACTCAACTCCGGCCTCCTTAAGCCCGATTTCGCTGGTATTCGGGACACGCCCAACCGCAACCAGGATGTCGCTGGCATCGATCTTTCTCTCACCGGAGGGGGCGCGGACAGTAAGCGTGACCTTGTCTCCAGAACGCCCACGCACCTCGAGCAGTTGCGCCTCCAAGAGGATTCCCAGACCTTCGTCGCTGAGAATGCGGCGGATCTCCTGCGAAGCGTCTATATCTTCCCGGCCCATGAGCTGCGGACCGGACTCAATGATGGTTACATCGCTGCCAAACCGGCGATAGGCCTGTGCCAGTTCCAGTCCGGAATAGCCCCCGCCGATCACGATGAGATGTTGTGGCAGATGATCGAGCTCCAGAGCTTCGACGTGAGTTAGGGGCTTAGCCGCGTCCAGCCCGAGGACGTTTGGAATTGCGGCGTGCGTCCCGACATTGAGAAACACTTTGTCCCCAGCCAGCACACGAACCCCTCCGTCGTTCAAAGCGACTTCAAGGGTTTTTGGTGAGACGAAGCGTCCACTGCCCATGATCAGTTCGGCCCCGCTCGCCTCATAGGTTTGCAGGTGCCGCTCAATCTGACGGTCCACCATCTCACGCTTGCGCCGGCGAACAGTGGCCATGTCGACGGTGACGGAATTTATCAAGGTCCCGTGTTCAGCACCGTCACGCGCAAGGTGGGCAACTTTCGCATTCGCAATCTCATTCTTGCTTGGCATGCAGGCGACGTTGGGACACGAACCGCCAATCCACCGCCGCTCAACGACGGCGGTTCTGTGGCCCGATCGTGCCAGATGCCAAGCCAGAAGCTTGCCGCCTATTCCACTGCCAAGGACGAGAACGTCCATCCGCTCTGCTTGTGGCATGCGCTTACTCCGTATTTTGAACCTCCCGGTTCGCGGAGGGCGTCAGCAGACAGCATAAGCTGCCCTTCCCCGCTTATAAGATTTGCGACGAATTGCGCTGAACTCTCTGGCGCCCACGCCGTGCTCACCCCCCAACCTGTTGCCGTAATAAATTGACTTACGTCTAATCCTGTTCCTCCGGTCGCTTCGACAGGCACCTGACCCAACTTGGCAAATGGAGTGCGTCCAGCAGCGCCATAAGAGCGCTGATATTCCGATGGCGACAAAAACGCGTCGCCATTGACGTTTACGGTCGCCGAAGCGCGCCAGCGAATGGCGAAGGCCTGGCAATTTGTCCGAAATCTCCTGGCGCGAATACCAGCTTTTTGGCCCGACCTGACTAAACCTCTGACACAAGCTGCAATTCGGCTTCTCCCTCGATTGCGGACGAGGAGATTTTTGCCGAGAATCTCCGTTCGCGGCCTTCTGCGGAGATCCAAGTCCTAAATTAGATAGATTTATCGCAAGCGACCGCCTCCGGTTCAGACACTCGGTCGAGAAGGAGTCGAAACCTGAAATACTCACAGTGAGCAAACCTGGGCGGCTGAACCTCCAAGACCGGACTCGTCACCGAGGGCACAAGCTTCTCCGAGATAGGCAAGCCCTGTCGCGTAATTAGATACTTGGGAGGCGTGCTGTTGACCCAGAACGGACTCAATTGTCCTTTCGAATGAATCCAAAAGCTGATCAGAAAGCGGACTTTGCTGCTAATCGTTGCGCAGAGCAGCCCCATTGCCGCCGCGAACATCGCCGTCGTATGCCGTTTACGCCTGCGAATTGGGAGCTGTTGCTCCAGCGTTACAATTTTGTTTATGCAGTCTAACCCGCTGCACAGAGCGCTCTTGTCAGAACCGTGACGGGACCCAATTGCGTCCCTTCAATGCATTCTGATCATTATACTTTCCCTGTTTAGACCTTTTCGGAAGCTCAACCTTGGGAAGGGTAGATTGCTTATAGGGTATCATGCTTAGAATATGTGAGATGCAGTTGAGCCGCGCGGCGCGCTTTTCATCGGATCTGACGATGTACCAAGGTGCATGTGGCGTGTCTGTCTTTGCCAGCATCAAATCCCGTGCGCGCGAATAATCATACCAGCGCCGGTAAGACTCAAGGTCCATTGGGCTAAGCTTCCACTGGCGCAAGGGGTCATCAATTCGCGCAAGGAAGCGGCGTTCCTGCTCCTCTTTTCCAACCTCAAGCCAGTACTTCAGGAGGGAAATGCCGCCATCAACAATGTACTTCTCGATTTCGGGACAGAGATTGAGAAAGCGTTCATGTTCGTCAGCTGTGCAGAATCCCATGACATATTCGACGCCGGCCCGGTTGTACCAGCTGCGGTCGAAGATGATTACCTCGCCAGCAGCTGGGAAGCGTTCAACATAGCGCTGCATAAACATCTGCGTTTTTTCGCGATCAGAGGGAGCGGGAAGCGCCACGACCCTAAAGACCCGGGGGCTAACACGTTCAGTAATCGCCTTGATGGTGCCTCCCTTCCCGGCAGCATCGCGGCCTTCAAAAATGATTATGATGCGCGCTCCCGCCGTCTTGACCCATTCTTGAAGATGGCAAAGCTCCACCTGCAGTTTTTGTAACTCCTTCTCGTAGATTTTCCGTTTCATCTTAATATTCACATCCGCGTGGTAGTGTTGTAAGTATGAATCGCATAAAGCTTCAGGAATAGTTTCTGAATTAAGCTTGGATTTATCAGAAATCATCCTTGTTATTGTTTTTAGCGTTCAGCCTGATTTATGCTGCCGGACACAAACATAGCGAAATCAGGGAGGAATGCATGCGAAGCTTCATCCTGGCATTGATCGCTTCCGCAGCGATAGTCGCAATTGTGACATCTGAGGCGCCGGCGGCGGCATTGATTCCGAATGCTAAGCTGGAGAAGGGCAGCGTGAGCATCGAGGCTGCGGCGAGGAGAGGCTACGCCAGAGGAGCTGCCGTGCGCGGCCGTGGAGCCTATGGCAGACGCACTGTTGTGGCAGGCCGAAGGGGCGTCTATGGGGGCCGCGCCGTCTACGCAAGGAGAGGCGGTGTCTATGCAGGCAGAGGCTACTATGCTGGAGGGGTTTACGCCCATCGTCCCTACTATCACGGCGGCTACTACCGCGGCTATTATGGCCATTATCCTCGCTATTACGGACGCTACTACGCTCCAGGCTACGTTTATGGGCGCCGCGGGTTTTATGCCGGGCGCGGTGGTTATTATCGCGGCGGCGCTGTAGTTGCGGGCCGGAGAGGCTTTGTTGGGCGCGGGCGGTACGCTGGACGGGGTTTCGCAGGCGGCAGGCGGTACGCTGGAGGACGCATGGGCGGATTCAGACGCCGGTAGGAGCAGATCGGCTAATGACCTCTGCCGTAGTGGAAAGCTGCGGCGGCTCTCCCTCTAACCCGAGTGAAATTCGAACGTCGGTCTGAGGAGAAAAGTTTTGGAAGCGGCAAACTATTCGTCATCTGGAACGTTGCGCAATGGAGAGCGTGTGCTTATCCGCTCTTTCAAGCCGGAGGATCGCGAAGAGTTTTTCATCGCGGCCGGTGGTCTCACCGCTGAATCCTTGCGCCGCCGTTTTTTTGGCTCAAAGACTGATTTTAGCGAAGCCGAGCAGTCCTTCTTTCTAAATCCCGACTTTAGGACTCACGTTGCCCTGATCGCTGTAGTGGACGAAGCGGCCCGCCCGGTCATTGCTGGCGGGGTACGTTATGTCGTTATTGAACCTAGGCAAGCGGAGATAGCTTTGGCGGTGGCCGACAAATATCAAGGCCAGGGTATTGGCGGGGCTCTCATGCGGAACCTTACCACCGTCGCGCGCAAGGCTGGCTTGCGCGAATTGACGGCGCATGTGTTGCCGGAAAACATTCCGATGCTTCGGCTACTGAAGAACGGCGGGCTCCGTTATAAGACAAACTTTGAGGCGGGAACTGTTCACGTTGCCCTTGAACTGGCCTAGGCTGCCGGATCTGCGTTCCAGCACCGGGCATGTCCCAATTTGCGTTGAAATCGCGTCTGTGATGCGCGCGGAGGCGATGATAACCGAAAATCTAAAGCCGGTGTTACTATCGGGGCGAGTATTCCCCGCGATCCGCCGCCGCAACGCGACAATGTTGAGAAGGCATCAGCGAACGGGCGGTATCTGTTCTGGACTGTCAATCGTAAGCCTGTTGCTGTCGTTGCAATTGTGCGCAGCTTACGAACCGTATCGGCGATCGGAGCTGTCTTTACACCGCCTGGGAAGCGCGGCCGTGGATATGCGTAGGTTGGGACGATGCCGACAGCGATGCTGCCGCGAACGTTTCATCTGCGCCGCCATGGCGAGCGCGAATTAGGTGCATGCAAAGGCTTCCTTATTAGTGCGCTTCAAACGCTTCAGTCTTGCACGGCAGCGTCATACGCTCTTGACGGGCTAGCTCGCGCTGGGGGTATTGTTGCCAGACCCGTTCAAGAGCCCGATAGTTTTCTAGTTATAATTTGCTATTGCTGATGGAGCGCAATGAGTCATACCCGGCTAGGAATTTGTATTCATAATATATTGTTATGTTCATAAACCCGTTATGTTGAATTTACTTTCTTTGCGTTTTGTCAAGCCTCGAAACACCCAGCTTATATACTCAATGTTTACTTCCAAGCCGATGCCATGACTTGGACTTACCAATAATATCAAAGGGAGTGAATCGTGAAACGCGCAATGTTTATGGCCGCGGCATTTTTGCTTTCGGCCTCAGTCTCTTCCCTCGCTCTGCCCTCTAGTGGAGGGGCACAAGGCTGGCGGGACTCTCTCTCAGACCGCCAACAGCTGCGTGAGCTGCTTGGGGACCGCATTCAAAGCCGGCAGGACCTTCGCGACCTCTTGATGGATAGACTCGAGCGCCGGGCCGCTTTGCGCGATCTCGTTAGGGATCGGCTTGAGCGGCGCCAGGCTTTGCGCGACCTCATTTCAGACCGCCTAAACACACGAAGCGGCCTGCGCGATTTGTTGGAAAGCGCTCCCTATGAGCGTGGCAGCCTTGGGGACCTGATTAAGGACCGGATTGAGCGCCGTGCCGCCCTGCGTGACCTTCTCATGGACCGGCTGGAACGGCGCCGGGATCTCTATGATTTCGTTTTGGGCCGGCTGGAGCGGCGCAATGAATTGCGTAACCTCCTCTCAGACCGGCTGCGGGACCGCGAGGGTGTTAGGGGCTCGGTCATGGATCGCCTGGACCACCGCGCCGCGCTTCGCGACCTTATCGCTGACCGCCTCGCGGGCAGCGGAGAGATCGGCGAAGAGGAATATGGGGAGGAGCCAACGATCGACCGCGAGGCCGTGCGCGACCTCATTTTGGACCGTTCGCAAAGCGGCGGCGAGCTGAGCCGGGCTTTGGACCGCCTGCGCGACCGCCTCGGCGAGAGCGAGCAGTAAACCCAAGCGAATCTAACCACGTTCGAGATGGAGAAGCTCGATGAATAAAGCCATTATGCTGGCGTGTATCCTCGCGCTTGTGCCGCTGCCCGCGCTTGCCCAGGATGTGCAAGGGAGGGTAGCTGGAGAAACTCAGGCAGCCGAAGACAGTACCGCGAAACAGGGTGATACCCGTATCCGGTTGATTAGTTCGCCTCGTTTGGCTTTGGCCACCAATGGAAGAGCGTGCTAGCCCGGATCGCATCGCGCTGCTCGATCAGGGCGACGCAGCGCTGGCTGACAACCCTTTCGAGATCC
>JBAUNL010000922.1:0-2852 GCA_049579205.1 Rhodomicrobium sp.
AGGACGCCCGATCAAGCTTACTACGGAGCGCACAGCTTGCCGCCAGTCCGCTTGGCGGCTTAACCCCGGCAGACGTTCCACTTATCGAAGCGGAAATTCTGTCCGAACAACCGGGGCCACCTCAGACATGCGCTTCGTGAGCGGCAGCCGACCCCCAAAGACGAAACCTTTCGGGTCCATCGAGGAGACCTTCGAAGCGCTCGGAAGCACCTCCGTTGACGAAGAAGCTGGTGAAGTACTGCGCTTCTCGTCCGTGCCCGCTAATTGCTTGATGAAACAAATCAGCCAGGATGCGGAGCATACGTGCCATCAACCGCCTTTCAATTGCGGAATAAACAGCGTCTGCTCAACGTCTGGATCGAACCTGGCGATCAGTTCGCCGGGCTCTCCTTCCTTGCCAAGCGCGACGGCCCGGAAGCCTTTGCCCGTCAGTTCCTTGAAGCGCTCTTGCGCAAGTGCGATTGATGTCAAGTCGGAAACATCAAACTCGTGGCGCGTGTCGCCACTGCCATCCATAACGATCTGAACGCCCATAGGTGTGCGCTCCTCTGTTACTTGTATGACTGCAATCATACCCTCGCTTATGCATATGGGCAACTCGCCAAGTGACCGATACCCCTCACCTCTTCCTCTTCAAAAGCGCGCCAGGAGTCAGGGTCCTTTGCTCCACAGGCATTACCCGGCTTCATCGCTCAAACTACCCTGTCCGACTCCCACCGTGACCGGCACCTGAAAGCGCCGTTGAGGCCGCTACCCCCGTCCCCGGCGGGTCTCCCCCTGTAACCACGAACCACCTTTCCAACGTGCCATGCCCACTACCCCGGCGGATTGTGCGGTGCTTGTACCGATTGCTTCCCCGCCCATGCTGCCTTCCCCGTAACGACCGGAGGGCCGGCATCCGCATTTACATTTTCGAGATGCTATGGGCGGGCGGCGGAGGTCGTTGCATCATCGCTGCTGGAAGCAACTCACCGATGGAGAGCCCCTTGCCGCAACCGGACGACTTGAGCAAATCCCTGTGACTTGCCTGGAGCAAGATAGCACGATCATCGCCGTCATCGAGATGAGCCAATCGAGCTGGCTCGTCGCCGGAATTGTTCCAGGCATCGAGCGCCATCCCCTGAAAAAGCTTAACGCGAACGAGGGAGAGCTGCTTCGCCTGCTGGAGCGCTGGCGCCTGGAGGCGGCCAAGGCCGGGAGAACGATCAAACACATTGCGGTCGCCTACGAGGCCGGCCGGGACGGGTTTTGGCTGGCGCGCTGGTTGAGGGCCCGCGCGATCGAGGCTTACATCATCCACCCGACCAGTGTGGCTGTCTCCCGCGAGCATCGCCGCGCGAAAACAGACCGTCTCGACACAGGGCTGCTCAAACGCATCTTCATTGGAGCGCGGCGAGCCCGATCACTGCCAGATGGCGGCGATTCCAACCCTGGCGGAGGAGGATGCCAAGCGTCCAAACCGTGAGCGCGAGCAGCTCGTACGCGAGCGCACGCGTCTTGTGAACAGGATGAAGAGTTGTTTGGTGCGCCTCGGCATCCGGAACTTCAAGCCAACGCTGCGCAGAGCTGCCGGCCGTCTGGCGATGCTGCGGACTCCGGAGGGGACGCCTCTGCCGCCAAACACGCTTCTGGAACTTCGCCGGGATATGGCGCGAATGCGCTTTGTCATGGAGCAAATCAAGGAGCTGGAAGAAGAACGTGTGCGGCGGCTGGAACAGGCGCCTCAGGAAAAAATCAAACGCCATGGTTCGCCTGCTCGCCCGCGTTTTAGGCATGGGTATCGAAACAGCGGACATGCTCGTCCATGAGATCCTTGCACGGGAATTGCGCGATCGAAGAGCTGTAGCGCGCTATGCGGGTCTCACAGGCTCGCCGGACGAAAGCGGCAACCGCCGCCGGGAAAAAGGGCTTGCCAAGGCGGGCAACGCCCGCGTGCGCCGCGGACTGATCCAGCTAGCCTGGCGTTTCCTGATCTTCCAGAAAGACAGTGCATTGGTTCAGTGGTACCGGACAAGAATTGAGACCGGTGGCGGAAAACGCAAGACCATGATCGTGGCTCTGGCGCGCAAATTGCTCATCGCCTTGTGGCGTTTGGTGACAACTGGCGAAGTGCCGGCTGGCTTTGTATTGCGAGCAGCCTGAGAGGGATCCCGGGTGCGATAAGCTCTCGGAGATTGGCGGCTAGGCGTCGCCGATTTCCGATGACGATCCGAGGTGGCGGTCACCCGAAGCAGGCCGTGGTATCACTACCGCTTTCGAGAATGGGCCCGCCGCCCGGAGCTTCGCCGCCGATGCGCATGGCTGCATAATGGTCAGGCCCCACGCGGCCTACCGAATACAAGGTTGCGGCGCGATATCGCGCCCGATGGCGAGTTCCCCTCCGGTTGTCGAAGACTTTCGCCCCCGACATACTAAACGATGCGACCGTGCTCGCCGCCGTCAAGGCCAAGCCCTGCGGTTGGCCGCTGAAACGCGGCCAGCCATGACACCGGCTGCGCGCGATCGCCCTGCTCTATTGCGGGCGGGGGCAAAGAAACGGGCTTTTGGACCGAACAAAGAAACTGGTCATGACAAAGAAACTGTCGGATGCCGTCTAAGCCGAAAGCGCTTGACATCAAAACGCTCGATAACGGCGACAAGCGTGTTATTCTGATTAAAGGGGACGCTCGATTTACGTGTGTCAAAAGTCGCTGCCATGGGAAGAACTCCGTCGCCCTTGTTATTTGCGACGATGGCTACCCTGTTCGCCGCTGGCCCCATAGCATCTACTCGGCACGGGCCGCAATTCCGGGCGCCATTTGGGCAGGGCGGCTTACCCTCTGACTGCGGAAATGCCTGAAATAGCTGGAACT
>JBAUNL010000923.1:0-3053 GCA_049579205.1 Rhodomicrobium sp.
GGATCTCGAAAGGGTTGTCAGCCAGCGCTGCGTCGCCCTGATCGAGCAGCGCGATGCGATCCGGGCTAGCACGCTCTTCCATTGGTGGCCAAAGCCAAACGAGGCGAACTAATCAACCGGATACGGATATAACTGCTCGCTCATTCGCTTGCCCACGCTCTTATCTCGGAAGCGGCCATCGACTGTGGCTACCCCGCAAGCTCGATAGAGAGCGCATCTTCAATTTCCCCGCAACCGGGTGATACGCTGCCCCGCGTGGGAATTCTCATTAATGCGGCATCGGCAGGCAATCAGGAGACATTAGTGAGCCTGTTGAGCCTCGTGAACAGGTGGGAAACATACTTTGCCAGAAACGCCACTTCATGGCACTTCGTTCTGCAAAGTTCCGCAAAAAGTTGCATGGTTCTGCAATGGTTTACGCTTAAAAGGTCGGCCTAAGTCTTTGTATACCAGCAATTTTTCTTGACTTGGTGCCAGGCCGCCCATATCTACCGCGGCGGGACACCTCCCCCCAACGGGAGGAAGGAAATCAGTCCTCATTTTGTGCTTTTTTCCTTTCAAAATCAACGAATTGCGAAGTAGCCTCAGAAGGCGCTTGCCAATTTCTTGCCAAAAGACCCTCGAAATTGCGGTCGAAAAGCTCGTCCATTCCCTCGGGAACGACATAGTGATCGAGCAGGACTCGAATGTCTTTCCAGTTGCCGAGCTTGGCCGTTGCTTTCAAGTCTTCACGTCTTCGTGAAATGAGCGTCGAGGCGAAGCTCTTGCGGCCGGCAGGGTAGGGCGAAAAATAAGGCAGCCCGGCCTTCTCACAGATCAACTTCCAAATCGGGCGCGGCCCCTTGGTGTCAGCATAGCCAAATAGTCTAAGCTCGCCGGCATTCTTGCCCCACTGAAGCGCCTTTGGCGGATAGATCCTGAACCGCATCACAAGCTCATCGGTCAAACGGAAATAACGGTATTCGCCATTTACCTTTGTGGGTTCGCTAACGCCTACTTTGCGGTCAAGGTCTATGTGCTCAGGGCCAAGTACGATCGCTTCTTTCGGCCTGGCTGCATTTACATGCAGGAAGAGAGCATAAGTTCCGATATAGGGCCAGCCCTGCTCATCGCAGGCGCGAACGAAGCTCGCAACCCATTCCTGCGGTGCTGCTTGGATCGGCTTGCTGGTCGAGGACTTGAATCCCTTAATCTTGATCAGCGGTGCAAGCTTCGCATCATGCGCAAAATGTAGGACCGCCGATACCGGCTTGATAACGTAGCGGTTCCGCGTTTGCGGCTTCACGTCGGGATAAATCTCATTGGCGATCTTCCGAACGTAGGCGCCGCTTAGTTCGCCCAGCTTCTTCTGTGGCCCAAGCTTTTTGATAATCGGCGCAAGATAACGCTTTTCCCCGCCATCGTTCATGTAGAGGTACGCTGCCTCTGCGAACGTCGTTTCTCTCTCTGCGCCATAGAGGGACTTTCGCAATTCACGACTTTCAATCGCGGCTTTGGCGTGCTCTGCGTATTCCCGGTCGCGAGTTTTAAGGCTTCTTCGTATGCGTTGACCGGCAATGGTCCCGTGAACGTAGAGGAATCCTGTTTTTGGATCCGGTTTAATTCGGAGGGCCATTGCCGAGTTTCCTTCATTAGTCGCCGGATATCGTTGGGGTAGAAGAAAATTTCCCTGCCAATCCTGCTTCCGATGCCAAATTTCTTTGCCGTCTCTTTCAAAGTCCTGGCCGGGACACATGGGAAAAACTCAAGTGCCTCACGGAATGTGTATGGTTTAATGATCTTGGACATGAAGCCTCGTCTCGTCTGCATGAAATTCATTACGAAATCACGCTTTGGAGCTGGCTCATGCCGACGGCCGAGATACTGTAGAACGCCCCGGCCTTAGCTCCTTACTCAAGTCACGCCTAGACTACTCTTCCGGCGCAGTCTGCGTTCGAAAGAGGTCCCTTCGATTTTTCTATGCTCAATAACGAATGCTGGTTTTGTAGCGGCGCGCCACAGAGTGTCCGAGATCCTCTTAGGCGGAATACGCCAGGAAGGATTCGATGTTTTCTGCGTGCGTAAGGTAATGCCCTGTATGTTGCTGATATTAATCATTTTTAACCCTTTATCAACCTGTTGAAACTAATATTCCTGCCAGGAATAAGATCAGTATGCTTACTGTTATTTTCCGCCCTTCAATTTCGCCTCAAGAGCGTCTATTGCCAGTTCGATGGTTTCAGTAATCGAAACCTTCTTCGGCTTCCCAGCACTGAGTAAATCAGCCAGGCGCAAAATTTGATCGCGCTTCTGAGCCGTCGTCCTGAAGATCATAGGTTTGTCTTTCCCAACCTTCAGTCTGCGGCGGCCATCGTAAGCCAACCCGTTCTGTGCCTCTGCTTCCGACTTCGCTCTATTGCCGCTGTTCTGTATGTCCAGTTGGCTTACGTCGAACTTCGACATGACGTTCTCTCCTTAAAACCTCTTCAATCGCGGCCCAAAGCTCACGGATCTCCCGGGAGCATTCTTTGTCTATTTCCGCACCGGACTTCCCCGCGACTAGGGCTCTGGAGTAGGCGACGCGCTGGTTAACCCTTACGGGCTTCTTCCCAAAGCGGCTGATGATCCTCTTCTCTGAGTCCTCCGCTCCCGCGCGCCCATCGATTGCATTCAAAACGACAGCGATTGCGTCTTGCTTGCCGTATTCGGATGCAATTAAAGCGGCGTCCTCTTGAGCAACCAAATCGAGAACGGAAGGCCGAATTGGAAGCAGTATGCAGTCCGCGACATTGACCGCAGATTGGATTATCGGAACCATGCTGCCGGGCGTGTCGATGAACAGAACATCACGTGCGAACCCCGTCCGCTCCAGCTTGTCGATCGCTTCCTTCACGTTTCGAACCCCGGTCAGCAACACGGGGTTATCGTGACTGATGCCCTCTCGCCGGTCGCGGAGTTCGCAAAGCCTGGTCAGGCTCTCTTGCGGATCTAGACACCCAGCGTCCGCACTCGTCTCTGGGCTATCGCCCGTCGGCGCCAAGAACAATCTTGCCAACGGCGCTCATGCCGCCTTA
>JBAUNL010000924.1:0-9308 GCA_049579205.1 Rhodomicrobium sp.
AGAACCGCTTTTCCGGTGATAGAGGCGTAGGTCCCGTCCGCTCCCTCATTGAGCCAGGAAGGAGAATAATAGACGTTCGCACCGGCCGTGAAGGTATCGTCGAAGGCATAGGCTACTTTGCCGTAGACCTCCCAGAAGCTCAGATCCGACTCGTAGATGTTGCAGCCGCCGGCATTGCCTGGGAACAGGGGAGGCACCTTGAAGCGGTTTGTACAGTTCACATTCGGCCCGGGCGGTCCTTCGCCGTTGAAAAGCTGCCCGCCGGGATACCAATAATACCAATAGCCGAAGTCGAGGCTGAGCTTATCGAAGGTTGGCCGGACGCCTGCGTAAAAGTCCACCTCGGCGGCAGCATGGTTCGGATAATCGATGCTTTCCCCCGATGTGCCTACGTAGAGCACAGTTTTGTCAATGGTGTACCTAAGCTCGGTATAAGAGGATACGGAGGGCCATCGATCGGACTGGCTGATGCCGCGGAAGATGTAGTCGGTCGCGGTCCAGCCGCCGAAGGCGACGTCAAAATCGGGAGTGGCGGCTGCGGCCTTATCCTTCATCCCGCCCGCTTCATCGGCGGCGGCTGTAAGCGTTCCGGTAACGAGCAGGGCCAGGGCTGCGGGCATGTAGTATCGTTTCATTCCAGCTCTCTAAGTTTCGGCATGATCCAAAGAGCCAGCGCCCACCCTGGCCTCCGGCAACCGCTAAGAGAGTCGTGAAATGCATACAATTACAAATCGTTAAAATTTGAGTAGCTTCTTCTTTAAGTTGTGCATTTTCAACACTAATTGGGATTTCTGCCTCTTTTGCCCAAAAAATTGGCGGTGCATGCGCGCTTTCGTACAAACGATTTGCGGCTGGGCAGATACTTCAGATTGCTATTGGCGCGCGGGGAAAGTTTACGCTACATGCTAAAAGTGCAAGATCTGCCAATGTAGTGCTCCGAGTTTCCTGAATGGAATATTTTTCTCAGCAGCTCATCAACGCCCTGACTCTGGGTTCGATCTATGGCCTGATCGCCATAGGCTACACGATGGTTTACGGCATCATCGGCATGATCAACTTCGCGCATGGCGAAGTGTTCATGATCGGCGCCTTTATCGCGCTGATCGCGATCCTCTCCCTATTCTCGATATCCGTAACCTCGGTACCTCTGGCCCTTTTTGTTGCGCTGATCGCTTCTATGCTGCTCACTGCGGCATGGGGCTGGACCATTGAGCGCGTGGCCTACCGGCCGCTTAGATCGTCGTTCAGGCTCGCGCCGCTTATTACGGCCATCGGCATGTCCATCACCCTGCAGAATTTTGTGCAACTTAGCCAGGGCGCGCGTTCAAAGCCGCTGCCGCCACTGATCCGGGGCGGATATGCGCTCGCTGAAAACAACGGTTTCGTAGTGAGCCTCAGCTATGTCCAGATCCTGATCATGGTTACGACGGTTGTTTTGATGGCCGTGTTCTCGATCATCATAAGCCGCACGGCGCTTGGCAGGGCACAGCGTGCCTGCGAGCAGGATCGCAAGATGGCGGCGCTGTGCGGGGTGAATGTCGATCGCACCATCTCGATCACCTTTGTCATTGGGGCCGCGTTGGCCGCGGTTGCTGGCCTGATGTTCCTTGCTTATTACGGCGTGATCGACTTTTTCGTCGGCTTCGTGGCCGGCATAAAAGCGTTCACTGCCGCGGTGCTTGGCGGCATCGGCTCTATTCCAGGAGCGATGCTCGGGGGCCTGATCATTGGACTGATCGAGGTTTTCTGGGCCGGCTATTTTACCGCGGAATACAAGGATGTGGCGGCGTTTTCCATTCTCGCGATTGTTCTGATCTTTCTGCCGACAGGGCTGCTTGGGCGCCCGGAAGTGGAGAAGGTTTAGCCGATGGCGGACGCGGCCGGCTCCGTAACCAGGGTAATCCCGGCCCCAGCCGTCTTGCGGGGGTCAGCCGCCAAGGCACTCCAGGGCGCCGGTGTAACATTCCTCATCGCTCTTGCTCTCTTCGGATCTCTGGTCGGGTTGCGTACTGATACGGTGAACGGCAGCCTGGAAATCTCGGTCCATTTCGGCAAGGCCATCCTAATGGCGGCCGCTGTCGCGGGCTGCCGTTTCCTTCTCGATGTGCTGGTCTGGCGGCCTCTTGACGGGGGAGTGACGCTATCGCTGCTCAGGCATGTTTCCGCGAAGGCGGGGCGTCCGGCGCTCATATTTGCACTGGCAGCCGGGCTGGCCCTTTACACCATCGACGGGCTTCGCACCAATATCATCGCTTGGGCTAGCGATCAGTCCTGGCTCGCGGGCACGCTTGCCGATCTCCTGACTTTCGCGTGCATGTCGGCGTTCATCATCTTTCTCGCCATGGCTGCTATCCGAGGATTCCGCTTGGTGAAGAGCTTCGGTACCCGCGAAGCCACTGGCGCGAAGAAGCTTACGGCAGACTTCGGCCGGGAATTCCCGTTTGCGCTCCTAATCATCGCCTTGCTTCTGCCCCTTCTAATAACCGGGCCCTCTCAGCGCTATGCTGTGGACACCGCCACGCAGATTCTGATTTACGTCATGCTTGGCTGGGGCCTCAATGTCGTTGTCGGCCTCGCCGGCCTCCTCGATCTCGGCTACGTCGCCTTCTATGCCGTGGGCGCTTACACCTATGCGCTGATCGCAACCGAACTCGGCTGGTCGTTCTGGATTTGCCTGCCACTTGCGGGGCTCTTCGCCGCGCTCTGGGGTATAACGCTCGGCTTTCCGGTCTTGCGGCTGCGCGGCGATTACCTCGCCATTGTCACGCTCGCCTTTGGCGAAATCATCCGGATCATCCTCATTAATTGGCAAAGCTTCACCGGCGGCCCAAACGGCATCAACCGGATCCCACGGCTAACCTTTTTCGGCCTTCCGTTCGAGCGCTCCGCTGACCCAAGCTTCCATAGCTTCTTCGGCCTCGAATACAATGCCGCCTATAGGATCATCTTTCTCTACTACGTCATTCTGGTCCTGGCACTTTTCACCAATTTCGTCACATTGCGGTTTCGCCGCGCGCCCCTGGGCCGCGCCTGGGAAGCTTTGCGCGAGGATGAAATCGCCTGCCGCTCCCTTGGAATCAACACCGTCACCACGAAGCTCAGCGCCTTTGCCATCGGTGCCATGTTCGGTGGCTTCGCGGGCGCCTTCTTCTCGGCCCGGCAGGGCTTCATCAGTCCCGAATCCTTTACCTTTGCCGAATCCGCACTTGTGCTGGCAATCGTCGTTCTGGGAGGCCTGGGCAGTCAACTCGGCGTGGTAATCGCGGCCATCGTGCTTGTCGGGAGCGCGGAACGCTTCCGCGAGTTGCAGGACTACCGGATGCTGATTTTCGGGCTTTCCATGGTGGCCGTCATGATATGGCGCCCGCGCGGGCTGCTGGCGGGAAGAACGCCTTCCGCCGTGCTCCATAAGGCGCGGAACATCTCAAGCAGCTTCGTGAAAGAGGGTCGCGGCTGATGGGGGTGCATGCTTCCGATAGCGCCGCCATTGCCGCCAAGGGAAGCGACATCCTCCGCGTCGAAAATCTGACCATGCGCTTCGGCGGGCTTCTGGCCGTGGATCGCTTTTCCTTTACAGCACGAAAGGGCGAGATCACCGCGATCATTGGCCCGAACGGGGCAGGAAAAACCACCGTCTTCAATTGCATCACCGGTTTTTACAAGCCCAGCGAAGGCAGGATCGCGCTTGCGCATGGCGGGGCGGCTGCTTTTGAGGCGCTGCCAGGACTGACGGCCAGCGGCAATCAGTGGATGCCTGCGCCGGGGGGAGCGCTATACCTTCTGGAGCGCATGCAGGGCTTCGACATCGCCCGCTTCGCGCGCGTGGCCCGCACTTTTCAGAATATCCGGCTGTTCGCTGGAATGACGCTCCTCGAGAATCTGCTTGTCGCGCAGCATAATATTCTGAATGCCGCTTCGCGATTCACAATAGGCGCTCTTCTAGGACTGAAAAGCTATACCGAAGCCGAAAGAGACGCCATCGATCGCGCCGCTTTCTGGCTTCGCGAAACCGGCCTGCTTGACCGGGCCGACGATCCTGCCGGAGATCTACCCTACGGAGCGCAACGCCGGCTTGAGATCGCAAGGGCAATGTGCACGTCGCCGGTCCTGCTCTGTCTCGATGAGCCCGCCGCCGGCCTCAACGCGCGAGAGTCCGCGGAGTTGAATGAACTTCTCCTCAAGATCCGGGACGAGCATTCGCTTTCGATCCTCCTGATCGAACACGACATGGGCGTGGTGATGGGTATCTCCGACCGTATTAACGTCATGGATTACGGCAGCAAAATCGCGGAGGGTCCGCCTGAGGCAATAAGGTCCGATCCGAAAGTGATCGCGGCCTATCTGGGCGTCGAGGATGACAAGGTGGAAGAGGCGGAAGCGGAGGTGGGCCTATGACTCCGCTTCTTTCCATTCGCGGCGTGGAAACATTTTACGGCAACATCCGGGCACTCCGCGGCGTGGATCTTGATGTCTATGAAGGCGAGATCGTCACGATGATCGGGTCCAACGGGGCGGGCAAGACCACGCTGATGATGACGATTTGCGGCGATCCTCGCGCACGCAACGGCCAAATCGTCTTCCAGGGTCAAAACATAACGAACCTTCCGACGCATGAGATTATGCGCCTTTCGATTGCGCAATCTCCGGAAGGCAGGCGAATTTTCCCACGGATGTCTATCTACGAAAATCTGCTTATGGGGTCGCTGCTTGCGCCGCAGGACGAAGATACGTTGCAGAGCGACCTGGCATTGGTTTTCGATCTCTTCCCGGTGCTTCGCAAGCGCCAGAGCCAGCGCGGCGGCACGCTTTCAGGGGGCGAGCAGCAGATGCTTTCGATAGCCCGCGCATTGATGGGGCGTCCGAAGCTCCTTCTTCTGGACGAGCCCTCGCTCGGCCTGGCGCCGCTCATCGTGCGACAAATCTTTTCGGTCATCCGCGAACTGAATGAAAAGCGGGGCCTCACTGTTTTCCTAGTCGAGCAGAATGCTTTCCACGCGCTCAAACTCGCTCATCGCGGCTATGTCATGGTCAATGGCAAGATCATGCTGTCGGGCAAGGCCTCGGATCTGCTGAAGCGAGAGGAGGTGCGGGCGGCTTATCTTGAGGGTGGCGCTCATGCGTAGTGCCCGCGATAACCCCTCACCCTGTCCTTCTCCCTCAGGGAGAGGGAACGCCGCTGCGGGCTGCATATGGGCATAATCTACGAAACCTCGCTCTGGGCCTTCCTCTTCATCACCGTGATAGCGGGAGGCGGCGCAGCATTCATGATTGGCCGGGCTGCCGCAAAGGGCTGGAAGCCGTTCTGGCACGCCGTGGTTTTCGTCACGGCGCTCGCCGCCGTTGTCCGCTTTTTCCATTGGGGACTTTTCGCCGGCGCGACGCTGCAAAGCTGGCGCGAAGCGCAGGGCAGTCTTTTGTCCATTCACTATTATTGCGTGGACTTGGCCGTGCTTCTGATCTTTGCTGCCTTAGGCTTTCACTTCAAGCGCAGAGCGCAAATGATCCGCCAATATGGCTGGCTGGCTGATAATAGCCCCTAAATGAGCCAAAATCAGAGAAACGCCACTCTTGAGCCGCAATCCGATAGAACGGCTTCTTGTCGCCTTCGCATTTGAGTTTCAACCGTAAGAAAAAGGGCACAATAATGCGTAATATGCTAACAGGCCTCGCTGTTTTGGGAGCGGCCCTTGGGCTTTCCTCTCCCACGATAGCACAATCGGAAGTCAGCATCGGGGTCGCCGGCCCGATGACGGGCGAATACGCCACGTTCGGGGGACAATTCAAGGCAGGAGCCGAGGCCGCCGTCGCCGACATCAACAAGGCGGGTGGAGTTCTCGGCAAGAAGATCAAGCTCGAACAAGGCGACGACGCCTGCACCGGGACACAGGCGAAGTCGGTCGCGGAACAACTCGCATCGAAGAAAATTGTTTTTGTCGCCGGTCACTATTGCTCCGGCGCCTCGATCCCTGCTTCGGAGGTCTATAACGAAGCGGGCATTATCCAAATTTCCCCCGCATCGACGAACCCGAAATATACCGACCAACGGCCAAAGGATGGCTTCAGCTATCGCGTATGCGGCCGCGACGATCAGCAGGGATCGGTAGCCGGCAAATATCTCGCGACGCATTTCAAGGATAAGAAAGTCGCCATCACCAACGACAAGTCCGCTTACGGCAAAGGTCTGGCCGATGAAACCCAGAAGGCGATGAACGCCGCGGGCAAGAAGGAAGTGTTCACTGACACGATCACCGCCGGCGAAAAAGACTACAGCGCCATCGTCACAAAGCTGAAGGAAGCCAAGATCGATCTTGTTTACCTGGGCGGCTACCACACCGAGGCAGGCCTGATCATCCGGCAAATGCGCGCGCAAGGCATGAAGACCATCCTCATGGGTGGTGACGCGCTCGTTTCGACTGAACTCGGCCAGATCGCCGGACCCGATGTCGAGGGCACCCTTCTGACCTTCGCGCCCGATCCGCGTAAGAACCCCGCAGCTGCCGGGGTGCTCAAGGAGTACAAGGCGAAGAACATCGATCCGGAAGGCTATGTGCTTTATACTTACGCCGCGATCCAGACCTGGAAAGGCGCGGCGGAAAAAGCCAAGTCCTTCGATGCCGCCAAGGTGAAGGCCGCGCTTGACTCGGGCGAGTTCGATACCGTGTTGGGCAAGTTCAAGTTCGATTCCAAGGGCGATCCAAGCCTCGTGCCGTACGTCGTCTATAAGTGGAACAAGACGAATTACGAAGAGGAATAGCCCCCCGGTCTATCATCCTAACATGGAGGCGGATTAAGACCCCCTGACCCAACCCTCTCCCAGCAGGCTCGCCTTGGCGAGCTTGGACTATTCGTAGCCGTATCCGGCAGGCGCATACGGCAGGGGAGAGGGACAGGGTGAGGGGGAGTTACTAGCTTTAAGCTATCGGCATTTTGTTTAGAGGTGGCATGGCCGTTACCGGCACCCGCAATTCGATCACCGACGTGGCACGCCTTTCAATAGGCCATGCTCACGATGAGAAGCTCGCATCCGGTGTTACGGTCATCCTCTGCGAGGGGCTTACCGTTGCAGCCGCCTCGGTTTTTGGCGGCGGTCCGGGATCGCGCGAGATGGACGCTGTTAGCCTCGAAGGCTCCGTAGGAGCCGCAGACGCGATCGTTCTTTCCGGCGGCTCGGCTTTCGGCCTCGATGCAGCCACCGGCGTGCAGAGCTTCCTGCGCGAGCAGGGACGCGGCTTTGCCGTGCGCACCGCACGTGTTCCCATCGTGCCCCAGGCAATCCTTTTCGACCTTTTGAACGGAGGTGCCAAGGATTGGGGCCGGCATCCTCCTTACCGTGATCTGGCCTATGAGGCAGCTGCCACCGCAAGTTTGGACTTCCAGCTTGGCGCCGCTGGAGCGGGCTTTGGCGCAATGGTTGCCGGCGGGCGCGGTACAGCAATGCGAGGGGGCCTTGGCAGCGCATCCGAATCCGTGGCGGGCCTCACCCCCGAAGCGGACGGGGTCGTCACGGTGGGTGCGCTTGCGGCTGTTAACGCCGTCGGTGCCGTTACCATATCAGAAACGCCACATTTCTGGGCCGCACCTTTTGAGCACCGCAGCGAGTTCGGGGGGCTGGGCTCTCCAAAGCCCTGGCCCCCCGATACGGGCGAGCCCCGGTTCAAGTTCCCGCTTAGAGAGCGCAGCAGCACCACGCTCTGCGTTGTGGCGACTGATGCCGCCCTTACGCAAGCTCAGTGCAAGCGGCTCGCTGTGATGGCCTCAGCCGGCATGGCGCGGGCGATCTTTCCCGTCTTCACCCCGTTCGATGGCGATATCGTCTTTGCTCTCGCCACTGGAAAGAAACCGCTTGCGAATGCCCTGCTCGCTCTGCCGTATCTAGGCACGGCAGCAGCCAACTGCGTGGCGCGCGCCATCGCAAGAGGGGTCTTTGAAGCCAGAGGCAGCCTGCCCGATGGAACGCAGTCTTACCGTGAGCTTTTCCAGGTCTCCTAGATCGGGTAAGACAGAGTTGCCCCGCTCCGCTTTGTAGGATCACAAGAATGGGTTTTCCCGGACGCGCGCCGCGTCTTCTTTTCGTCGATTCCGGCCTCGGCGGCTTGACCGTCCTACGAGCGGCCCGGCAAGCTATTCCCGAAGCTGAGATTCGCTTCATCGCCGATAATGCAGGCTTTCCTTATGGATCGCAGGCGGAAACCGATCTCGTTGCGCGATTGCAGGCGCTGATCGCAAGGGCGATTTCGGATTTCTCGCCCGACTGCATTGTGCTTGCCTGCAACACGGCATCCACGATCGCCCTCAGCCCCTTAAGAGAAAGCTTTCCTGTTCCCTTTGTTGGCACTGTCCCCGCCATCAAACCCGCAGCTTCCCTCACGAGGACGGGGCTCGTTTCGGTGCTTGCAACGCCGGGAACTGCCGGAAGGGAATACACGCAGGCCCTCATCGGAAGATTTGGCGGCGGCGCGCGCTTCACGCTCATAGGCGCGCCAAGCCTTGCCGCGCTGGCCGAAGCTTATGCGAGCGGCGTCCCTGCCGATGACGCTGCGATTGCGAATGAAATCGCTCCCTGCTTCATCGAAACCGGAGGCGGCAGAACCGATGTGGTGGTGCTGGGCTGCACCCATTACCCGCTGCTGCTCGACAAGCTTGAAGCGCTGGCGCAGTGGCCTGTGACCTGGCTGGACCCGGCCCCGGCCATCGCGCGCCGCATCGCAAACGTACTCTCCGAGGCCGGCCATATCGTAGGAGTTGGCGCGAAAAGCGGGCCGGGCGAAATGCAGTTCACTTCCAGTATCGGCCCTTCTCTGGCGCTCGCTGCTCTTCTGCAATCGCATCAATTGCGTATATTGCCGTTTGAGGCTGCCTTTGCCGCTTGACGAGACCTGCCCATGATCCCGCGCTATTCCCGGCCGCAAATGGCCGCCATCTGGTCCGATCAGTCGAAATATGAGATCTGGCTCGAGATTGAGACGCTCGCCGCCGAAGCGATGGAGCAGCTTGGGCAGATCCCGGCTGGTACTGCGAAAGCCTTGCGAGAGCACGGAGCCTTCGACATTGCCCGCATCGACGAGATCGAACGAGAGGTCAAGCACGACGTCATCGCTTTTCTGACGAGCGTTACCGAACACGTTGGACCTGAGGCGCGGTTCATGCACCAGGGCATGACCTCGTCGGATGTGCTGGACACCTGCCTTGCGGTTCAGCTCTCCCGCGCGTCGGACATCCTGCTCGCTGATCTCGATGCGCTTTTGGCTGCGCTCAAGACGCGCGCCGAAGAGCATAAATACACGGTTACGGTCGGCCGCAGCCACGGC
>JBAUNL010000925.1:0-3513 GCA_049579205.1 Rhodomicrobium sp.
GGTTGGGCCACTGGCTACGGCGGAGGTTACGGCCGGGGCGGATACCCTGGTTGGGCCACTGGCTACGGCGGAGGTTACGGCCGGGGCGGATACCCTGGTTGGGCCACTGGCTATGGAGGAGGTTACGGCTGCGGCGGACGCTCGGTTTGGGGTGCTGGTTACGGCGGAGGTTACGGCTGGGGCGGTGACTATGGCTCGGCCGCTGGCTGGGGCGGAGGCCGCCGCGGCTGCTGCTGTTGCTGCTAACGACGCCCCGCCGACGCCGGGAGCAGTCCTGAGAAAGTAGGCTGAGGCCCAACCAGAAGTTACATCGAGCGCTGTCGCGCTGTCTGCCGTGTGGCGACGCCGGCTGAGAGCGCAGCTGCACGCGTTCAGACCCTGCTAAGGCGTAAAACTCCTCTTGCTCTCACAAAATTGCCTGGCGCTAGGCGTGGCGGCGGCCGCCTTCACCTACTCTGGTGGTGAACTTACAGGTGATCTCGAAGATGAACGCAAATATGTAGCCGCAGGGCTGTATTAATCCTGGCCGGTCTTTTTATGCTGTACGTGGCGGTCCATCGAGAGCCCAGGAAACGAACATTGAACGGAATTCCCCTTACAAAAATAAGCAAGTAAATGTTGTGCAAGTCCGTTCCGGGTCTTGTACGCGGTTTAGCCGGCTGCTCGCCTCGGTATCGAGCGCGGAAGTGCCGAGCAGCAGAAACAGCGGAACGAGCCGCTTGCCCAGTACCAACCGCCGAAATTCATGACACCTTTGCCCATTGTCTTTGGGTTATTGACGTGATCGTTTCGGGCATCGCGATAAGCGTTCCAGGCTTCGCAACAGGCATCGACGATGTCGTCGTAGGTTTCGTAGAGGCGGTTGGCGAGCTTGTTTTTGCGCAGGTATTCCCAAACGTTCTCCACGGGATTGAGCTCGGGCGAGTAGGGTGGGATGAGAAGCGGGGTGATGTTGTCCGGAAGTACAAGCCCGGCGCTGTCATCCCAGCCCGCGCCGTCGAGAAGAAGGACGGCATGGGCACCGGGTGAGACGGCTTTTCCAATCTCTTTGAGATGCTCGTTCATGGCCTCCGTGTTGGCATGGGGCATGACGATGCCCGCGCCAACTGCCCCATCCGGGCAAACCGCACCGAAGAGATAGGCCCATTGATAGCGCGTATCGCGGATGGCGCCGGCCTTGTCCCCCTTCGCGCCCAAAGCCTCGTCAGCGTGCCTTTTTGGCCAATGCGGGCCTCGTCTTGGAACCAGATCTCGATGGGTTTCGTTTTGGCTTGCTCAGGGAGGCTCTCGCTCAAGATCCTGGAAAAGTTTGCCTGAAAGTTTGCTGAGACACCTCGACAGCCTTTGGATGCTGCGGGCGCGCCGAAAGCCTGCGAAAGCCCCGTTCGTTGAGAATGCGCCCAACGGAGCGTTCGGAGACCCCGACCCCGAAGCGGTTCCTGATGATGCCCTTGAGCGCGAGCGGACAACCCTATCTTTTACGGGATCGGGCGGTGTTTCCACGATCTGTTCCAGCTTCGCCAGCTGGTCCAGCTGAAGGAGGGGCCTGCGGCCGGAGCGCGGCCGTCCCGCAATCCCTCCGGCCCTTCCGCATTGTAGCGGTGAAATCCAATCCCTCAGCGTTTGCCGGTCCATGCCCGCCATCTTGGCCGCGTCGCACCGGCGCGCCCCGTCCAGAATAGCCGCAAGCGCAAGAAGACGGTGCGCCTGGTATGTATTTGAAGACAAGCGGGCAAGCCTGCGCAAATCCTGCGCGGACCGGTCCAAGCGTGTAATCTCAACCGCCATGCGTCCCCCAAAGGCGAATCAGCCCTTTAAGAGAACGGCCTTCCGCATTTGAGGACTCCGACGCCGTTTCTGCCGAAGCGGACGAGCGAGCCGGATTCGCGGGGCGACACCGACCTAATATCCTGCAGTCTCAGGGCTACAGGGTGAACCGGCCGCTCATCAAGGCATTCGTGGAATTGGAGAAGTCCTGTCGCTGCGGGGATCTGCATGGCTGCTTCGATTGTTTCCAGTTCTTCGGAGACTTCCAAGCGTTCGAACCCGTGCGGGCCTTGGTGGCTATTCACCACGCTTGCCGTAGTCGGCATTTGCGTGGCTCTATTTGTGACACAAGAATGCGCTTGCCTTCGTCAACTTCGTCTTGAAGCATAAGGGGCCTCGATCATGCAGGCGATTGTTTCAAGGTCTTCGTAAGCTTCGAGACTTGCAGCGCCGAATATCCAACGGTTCTTGTGAATAGAAAAAAGCCGTGGGGGAGATCCCAAGGTTTTTTTGCCAAGTCCTGGCGATGGCGATTCTAATATCGGGCGCTTCGTTGTACGTGTTCAACGCCATCTTTTAGAGCCTGCCGCAGCTCCGGCCAGAAGACCCGCTGCTTTCCGACTGCGAGGGCTGCCGATCTTGGGCAGCTCTCCGAGCTTTTTCCGCGCGCGGCGCCTTCAATGCTGTTCCACGGCGAACACAGCCGGCAAGCTATAGGTCAACTTCAGAGGGCATGTTGCCAGCATGAGTTTGATTCGTAATCTCAAGAGAGATAATTCGAAAAGCCTTTCAGCACCAGGGCTTAGGTTCGCATGCGCCGCAATCAAGCTCTGGCACTCAAAACATCAGGCACATTACTGGCCATTGCTTCTACTTGCATAATCCTTTGTCCTACGGTACGCGCGGATGATTTTGTATCTGAAGTGCGCTTGGGCTGGCTGGACCACGATGCCGGCATCTTCTCAAACCGTAAAGAGGATGGAGCAGACATCAACGCCGAAGTCCTTTTTGTTGCTCCGGAGTTTTTAGACGTTGCGTGGTCTCCACGGCCTGATCTTGGCTTCAAGCTCAATACCTCCGGTGATACCGATCAAATCTATGCAGGTTTGACCTGGACCTACAGTTTCATGGATTCCCTTTTCTGCGATTTCAGTTTCGGCCCGTCGGTTCATAACGGTAATCTGAATAAATCCGATCCGAACCTGAAGGCTTTGGGCTCTCCTGTTCTATTCCGCGAGGCCTTGTCGGTTGGATGGAGGTTCGATCCAGTCAATAGCATGTCCGTAATACTGGACCATATCAGCAATGCTGGTCTGGCAAGATACAATGGCGGAATGGAAGACATTGGCATCCGCTACGGCTATCATTTCTGAACTATTTCTTGTTGCCTCTCGGCATGCGCCTCACCGGTACATTGCTGACAGGACAGCCAGATCACCGACTGGCGCCGCGCCTTGGGAAGATTCTCTGCAATCGTCGCGGCCATCGACGGAGGCAATACCAAGCTTGCTGCCATAGCCGTTGCAAATTTCAGCAATACGCGCCGCGATATTTTATGCCAAGTCGATCGTGACCGCTGGGGATAACCCTTACTTTGCTCTAGGTAAAGGCTCGCGGCGATAACAGGTATGAAAATGGCACCTTTTCTACAACTTTTCTAGCAGTTTCAGTTGGTTGCGTTATTCAAGGTCTTTTAATAACAGACGTGGAACAGATACGTGAACAGCTCGCGCATCAGATATGGAG
>JBAUNL010000926.1:0-16926 GCA_049579205.1 Rhodomicrobium sp.
TGTCGCGAGGCTCCAACCTAACCAGTTACCCGGCCAAGCTGCTCGCCAGCTTCTAGACCTATCGACAATTATCTAGGTGAGACCCTCCCTCACTGATGGTTCGCGCCCTCGGGGCGCACGGCCACGAACGGACTCTCGGAGGCCTTCAAAAAGGATATCGTTTTCCTCTGAAGCCGACCCCTTCCGGACGAAGCGGGGAGCGCGCCTCGGTTGCGATACTAGGACCGCTCTCGTATTCTGACCTTGGACATAACTGGAACGAAGAAAACCACTCTTATGGGCCTGCACATGAGCAATACCGCGATGATCGACGCACGCTGCTGGACACAGGTTCTTAGCCGCTATCGCGAGCCCAGCCACGGGCGAAGCATCTCGGAACTAGCGGTGACGGCATTGCCGCTCGTGGCGCTATGGTTCGCGAGTTGGTTCGCCCTCTCTTTGGGCCAATTGTGGGCTTCGCTGCTCGCCGCGATCCCCGCTGCTGGTTTTCTTGTGCGTCTGTTCATGATCCAGCATGACTGTGGTCATGGCGCTTTCTTTTCATACAGATGGGCGAATGATTGGGTTGGCCGCGTTATCGGCGTACTAACGTTGACACCGTACGACCTCTGGCGCCGCACACATGCTATTCACCACGCCACCTCCGGCAATCTCGACCGTCGCGGCATCGGCGACGTGAATACGCTAACCGTACGTGAGTATTGCGCGCGATCGGGCTGGGGCCGGCTGGCATATCGGCTTTACCGCCATCCGTTGGTGATGTTCGGTGCCGGTCCCGCTTATCTGTTTTTTCTGCAGCATCGTCTGCCCGTGGGGCTGATGCGCGGCGGCTGGCGGCCCTGGGCCAGCACCATGGCCACCAATCTCGCGATCGCACTGATCGCCGCTACGCTCGTTTGGTTGATCGGCATCAAAGCATTCCTGCTCGTTCATCTTCCGATCGCGCTGCTCGCCGCCACTATTGGCGTGTGGCTGTTCTATGTCCAACACCAGTTTGAGCACACGATTTGGGAACCTGATGCGCAGTGGAATTTGCACCAAGCGGCCTTGCACGGCAGTTCGCATTACGATCTTCCCGTGCCCCTGCGCTGGTTCACGGCCAACATCGGGGTGCACCACGTGCATCACCTCTGTAGCCGCATCCCATATTATCGGCTGCCGCTGGTGCTGCGAGACCATGCGGAACTCCGCGATGTCAGCAGGCTGACACTGCTTGAAAGCTTTCGCTGTGTACGCCTTGTGCTGTGGGATGAAAGGCAACGCCGCTTAGTATCATTCCACAACGTCCGGGCTTGTCAAGTTGCCGCCTTGGAATAGGACGGGAGATCGACCATGTCGAGCCGAGTGTCCGGAGATCGAGCGATAAATTTCCCGGCTATGCCCTGAGATCAGCTGGGCATGCATATAAGGTGAACGCGGGGGTTAATCTGTGTGCGGCCAGCGTGCTGGGCCTTAGCATGCACGTGGTCGAGATACATGATGGGGTCATTCAGGTCGACGCGATCATCATCGGCAGAGACCCCGGCCGCCGAGGTTCCGCATGGGCCGGCATCCGAAGCCCTTCACAAGCGGGACCGGCAAAAGCGCGCGAATGCCGGCCAGCTCTCAGCCGAAGAATATGCACGAGGCGCAGTGCTCCACGATAGCGGGCTCGCTTCCGACGGGCTTCAGGGACCAAAAGCAGATTCGCGGTGGGCTCATTCGATCACCTCACGAGCAGCGCGAGGCACTCTATGCTTCTTACGCGCGTCGCGGTCACATAGGCGGCGTCACTCCATCTCGGCCGACCCGCCACGCGCGACCTTGCAGCGTTCCATCGGGCTGCCTGATCGCAACGATGAACACTTTAGCGCCAAGCTTGAGATCGCTCTTGTCCCCCGGTACGTAAATAACAATGGGCGTATTGGTGGGGACAAGGATTTTCTTTTCTCCATCCTTGTATTTCAGCGTCAGTGTTTGCCCATCAACCGCGGTAACAACCTGTTCAACGTTCGCGTTGGTCATTGTGCTCTGAGGCCGAAGATCCCATGGGTAGTGGCCCTCTCCGGTTCCGCGCATTGCCTCCGGAAAGATATGTACTTCGAGTGCGCTCTGGTTGCCGTTAGCCTGCGGCATCGCGGTGACGCCCACGAACGCGCCTTGCTTAATATCGGAAAGCGACGCCTTGGCTACGCCGGCAATCTGCGGGTTGTCGGCCAAGGCCACCTTGAGCTCGGCACCATCGCGTGACTTGATCACATAAACCGAACCATCGACGCGTTCGATGGTGCCGCGTACGCGAACCGTATCCTGCGCCACGGCGGTTGCGATACCGGCTACCATCATCGCAAGAGCGCCAAGAGCGAAGCCGGCAAGCACCGTTACCATCAATTTGTAATTCGCTTTCATAAGCTCCTCCCATTGATTAGTAAAAGACGATAGCACAACAAGGGATGGAAGTAGGAGGGTTCAGCTCAGCGGCGGACGCGGATTGAACGTATGCAGCGAAATGTTGCAGTTATGTCCGCTCCTCACCACATCGCATTAGTTTTGGCGAGAAGGCGCACTCCTGGTTCGGGCCAAGCTGGCCTAATCCGCGTGCACGTCGGCTCAAGGGCAAGGCGGCATTCGCCATTCCGATATTTTTGCCAAGGTCGCGGGCGGGCACACTGAAATAATGCATAGAAATTTGCCTGAGGGCGGCCGCGTCGGTCCAGGCCTCCAGCGGCCGGCGCACAGGGGAATGAACGGCAGGCGGCGCAGACAGCGAGAGCGAGCTTCACAAGGGACCAGGGTCTCGTGTTGTTCGGCCATTGCGGATGCATCGCCAAGTTGAGCATACGCGGCCTAGATTTTCGGGAAATTCTGCCGCACCTTCACACCGCCGCTGGGCGCATCAGAGCTTATCTGGTTCTTCTATTAGGCGGTTGGATCATCGATCAACGGCGCGGGCTTTGCCAGCGTGGTCAAATCCTTCAACTTTGTTAGTTTTACGCGCGAGCCGTCGACCTCAACGCCGTAGGCGCGCAGAGTAGCGAACGCCCGAGAGAGATTTTCGGGCGTCATGCCAAGAAGCGATGCAAGTGTTGACTTTTCCATTCGCAGGTCGAGCATGCCGTTGGAGCCTTCCGCAACACCCTGCGTGAGAAGGTAATTTGCAAGCCGTTCAACACCGGTACGCAATTTCTGATTTTTCAGCGCTTTGACGATCTCGCGGTAGCGCGTTGCCAGCTCGATGGCCATGGCGCGGGCGAAAGACGGGTCCTTGTCGAAGGCATCGCGGACGTTTGCGGACGGTATCATCAAAACGCGACAAGGTTCGAGGGTGCGCGCTGACATCAGGTAGACGGCGTCCTTCACCGCCGCCGCGAGAATGAATGTCGCGACAGGTTCGACAATTGTTATTGTGCTATCCCTGTTTTTGGCGCTGGCGAGAAGCTCGACCCTGCCCTCGACCGCAACGTAAAGAAAATCCGCCGGGTCCCCTTCGGAGACGAGCTGCATCCTGGCGGGGAAACGCTGCAGGAAAGAGCCCCTCAGCAGTCTGGCGAAGCTGTCATCAGACATTTCGCAGAACAGCCCCAAGGCTCGCACAGTTTTATAGTCGTCTTCCCGAACCGCCATGATTGACAGATTTACCACGTCAACTTGATAAACATCAAGCATAATGCTCGCATCGCAATCGCCGCAGGCTGCAATTTTGGTTTGGTATAACCCAACAATTTCAAGCCCTCATTTACATTTGCTGTCGGATTGGAGCGGCTTGATCTGGATCAACCGGCACATCGGTGCTGACTGAGATGCTCCCCAAGGCCAAGGTCATCGAGGCCAAGTCTGAAGCAATGGGGAAGAAAATGAATGAGCTTGCGGGTGTAAAGCCGGCAGAGCAACGCCTTGTGCTTGGCATGAGTACGCTCGCCTTCACGGTTTGCTTTGCGGTCTGGACAATTTTTTCAATCATCGGCGTGAAGATCAAGCAGGAACTGGGCCTATCCGGCGCGCAGTTCGGTCTCCTCATCGGCACTCCCATCCTGACTGGCTCCCTCATCCGGCTTATTCTCGGAATCTGGTCCGAGCAGTTTGGCGGCCGCATTGTCTATGTGGGCGTCATGGTAGCGGCGGCTGGAGCGACGTTCCTCCTCTCCTATGCCACGACCTATCAGACCATGCTGCTCGCGGCGCTCGGCGTCGGCATTGCAGGCGGCTCTTCTGCCGTCGGCATCACTTATGTTTCGAAATGGTATTCGAAGCAAAGGCAGGGGATTGCGCTCGGCATTTTTGGCGCAGGCAATGTGGGCGCCGCAGTCACCAAATTTCTCGCCCCTTTCGTTCTGGTCGCTTATGGCTGGCCGATGGTGGCGCAAGTGTGGGCGGCAGGTCTCCTTGTCATGGCCGTCCTCTTTTACGCTTTCACTACGGACGACCCCGAAATTCGGGCGCGGCGCAAAAGCGGAGCAAAACCACGCAGCATCGCTGAGCAACTCGAACCCTTGAAATACCAGCAAGTTTGGCGCTTCGCGCTCTATTATTTCTTCGTATTCGGCGGCTTTGTCGCGCTCGCGCTTTGGCTTCCCAATTACCTCGTCAGCGTCTATGGCCTCGATATCAAGACGGCCGGTATGCTCGCGGCGACGTTTTCGGTGGCAGCAAGCCTGTTTCGCGTTCACGGCGGCTATCTGTCGGACAAATATGGTGCCCGTACTGTTCTTTACTGGACCTTCGGCGTCGCAAGCGTCCTCCTCTTCATGCTCTCCTATCCCGAGACGGACTACGTCATCCACGGGATCAACCAGGAGATCCGCTTCTCGACCAAAATGACGCTCGCGCCCTTCGTCATCACGCTCTTCGTGTTGGGCTTCTTTATGTCGCTCGGCAAAGCAGCGGTCTACAAACACATCCCCGTCTACTATCCCGATAATGTGGGCTCGGTCGGGGGCCTCGTTGGCATGATTGGCGGCCTTGGCGGGTTCGTTCTTCCCATCGCGTTCGGAATCATGAACGATCTCACGGGCATCTGGACGGCGTGCTACGCGCTGATGTTCGCCATCGCGCTCGTCTCGCTTATTTGGATGCATGTTTCGGTCCGGCAGATGGAGAGCAAGGCGGCTCGCGAAGTTATCGAGGCGCTGCCGGAAATGCCCGAATTCGAGGGCATGAAACCTGTGGCACCTGGCTCCACGCTCACCGATTGGCGGCCGGAGGACAGCGAGTTCTGGGAGACGAAAGGCGCGAGTATTGCCCGGCGCAATCTTTGGATTTCCATTCCCTGCCTGCTGCTCGCCTTTGCCGTTTGGATGGTTTGGAGCGTCGTTGTCGCGAAGCTTCCGGCGGTGGGCTTCAATTTCACGACCGATCAACTGTTCTGGCTCGCCGCTCTTCCCGGCTTATCGGGCGCGACGCTGCGCATCTTCTATTCCTTCATGGTGCCGATCGCGGGCGGCCGGCTTTGGACAACGCTTTCCACGGCGTCTCTGATGATCCCGGCCTTTGGTATCGGCTATGCGGTGCAAGACTTAAGCACGCCTTACTTTATCTTCCTCGTCCTTGCCCTGTTGTGCGGCTTCGGCGGCGGCAACTTCGCGTCGTCGATGGCCAATATTAGCTTCTTTTTCCCGAAATCGCAGAAGGGCAATGCGCTAGCGCTCAACGCCGGGCTTGGCAATCTCGGTGTCAGTGTTGTGCAATTCGCCGTGCCCCTCGTTATCACCATGAGCGTGTTTGGGGTGATGGGCGGCGAGCCTCATCAGATTTCATCGGGTGGCCAAATCTGGCTGCAAAATGCGGGCTTCATCTGGGTGCCGTTCGTCATGCTGGCTACGGTGGCGGCCTGGCTCGGCATGAACGATATCGCCTCGGCGCGGGCGTCGTTTGCCGAGCAAGCCGTGATTTTCGAGCGCAAGCACAATTGGATCATGTGCTGGCTCTACACCGGGACATTTGGCTCGTTCATCGGCTATTCGGCGGGCTTCCCGCTGCTCGCAAAGACCCAATTCCCAGCCGTCGACTCTCTTCCATACGTATTTCTCGGGCCGCTAGTCGGCGCGCTCAGCCGCGCCGGGACGGGCTGGCTCTCGGACAAATATGGAGGCGGGCGCGTAACCTTTTGGGTGTTCGTGGCGATGATCGCGGGCGTCGCAGGCGTGCTCTACTTCCTTGGCATCAAGGACCAGCCAGGCGCGTTCTGGGGCTTCTTCGCGATGTTCCTACTCCTGTTCTTCGCAGCCGGTGTTGGAAATGCTTCCACCTTCCAGATGATCCCCATCATCACGCGCCAAGACATGACCCAGCTCATGCCCGGAGCGCCCGCTGACCAGCGCTTGCGCCAAGCCGAGCGCGAGTCCGCGGCGATCATCGGCTTCACCTCCGCCATCGCAGCCTATGGGGCCTTCTTCATCCCGAAGGCCTATGGCTCGTCGATTACGCTCACTGGCGCGCCGCAAGCCGCACTCTGGTGCTTCCTAGCCTTCTACGTCAGCTGCGTGCTTGTGACCTGGTTCTTCTACACGCGCCGGGGCGGGCTTCTTCACGACATTGAACGCGGCCGCCCAACGAAAGGCCAGAATACGCGGCTCCGGCTCCAGCAGAATAAAGGGAGGACATTATGAGCCATTTGCTCGACAGGCTTCAATTCTTCAAACGCGTCACCGATGAGTTCTCCGATGGCCATGGCGTCGTCACCAATGAGGACCGGCGCTGGGAAGAGGGCTACCGGAAGCGATGGCAGCACGACAAGATTGTGCGCTCAACGCATGGCGCCAACTGCACCGGCTCGTGCTCCTGGAAGATCTATGTCAAAGGCGGGATCGTGACCTGGGAAACCCAGCAAACAGACTATCCCCGCACAAGGCCTGACCTTCCCAACCATGAACCGCGCGGCTGCTCGCGAGGCGCCAGCTATAGCTGGTATCTCTATTCGGGTAACCGGATGAAATATCCGTTGATCCGGTCGCGGCTCTTGAAGCTGTGGCGGGCGGCGCGCGCGATCCATACCCCGGTCGCGGCCTGGGCTTCCATCGTGGAGGACCCCGAAAAACGGGCGGCCTACACGAAAAAGCGTGGCCTTGGCGGCTTCGTCCGGGGAAGCTGGGACGAAATCAACGAGATCATCGCGGCGGCCAATGCCTACACAGCCAAAACCTACGGTCCTGACCGCGTCATCGGCTTCTCGCCAATTCCAGCCATGTCGATGGTGTCTTATGCAGCGGGCTCGCGTTATCTGTCGCTGCTCGGCGGCGTCTGCATGTCGTTTTACGACTGGTATTGCGACCTGCCGCCCTCTTCACCGCAGACCTGGGGAGAGCAGACAGATGTGCCGGAATCCGCCGATTGGTACAATTCGAGCTTCCTCATCCTTTGGGGTTCGAACGTGCCGCAAACCCGCACCCCGGACGCGCACTTCTATACCGAGGTGCGCTACAAGGGCGCGAAATCGGTCGTGATTTGCCCAGACTATTCGGAGGCGTCGAAATTCTCCGATCTGTGGATGCACCCGCAACAGGGCACGGATTCGGCGCTGGCGATGGCATTCGGCCATGTGATCCTGCGCGAATTCCATATCGACCGGCAGGTGGATTATTTCCGCGACTATTGTAGACGGTACACTGACATGCCGATGCTGGTGCGCCTCGTGAAGAAGGACGGCCACTATGTGCCCGACCGGCTGCTGCGTGCCTCCGATTTTGAAGCCAATCGCGGTGAAACAAACAATCCCGAATGGAAGACGGTCGCCATTGACCGCACGACATCCGACGTTGTTGTACCCCAAGGCTCCGTCGGTTTCCGCTGGGGCGAGCACGGCAAATGGAACCTTGAAGAAAAGGATGGCCAAGGGCAAAAGACCGATCTCAAGCTGACGCTGGCGGGCGAAGATGATCACGATCATGTCGCCGACGTGGCCTTCCCCTATTTCGGCAACCGCGCGCACGACTTTTTCAAGGGCACCGATCATCCGGGCGTGCTTCCGCGCCGCGTGGCCGTCCGCTCGGTGGCTCTGAAAGATGGCGAGACCCTTGTGGCCACCGTCTTTGATCTGTTCGTTGCCAATTACGGCGTTGACTGCGGGCTTGGCGGGCAGTTCGTTGCCAAAAGTTATGACGAGAATGTCCCTTATACGCCGGCCTGGGCGGAAGCGATTACCGGCGTACCGCGCGATCAGATCATCACAGTTGCCCGCGAATTCGCCCGCAACGCCGAAAAGACGAACGGCCGCTCCATGGTCATCCTCGGAGCCGGGCTGAACCATTGGTACCACATGGACATGACCTATCGCGGTATCATCAACATGCTGGTGATGTGCGGCTGCGTCGGCCAATCGGGCGGCGGCTGGTCGCATTATGTGGGCCAGGAAAAGCTGCGCCCGCAAACGGGCTGGCTGCCCCTCGCCTTCGCGCTCGACTGGAGCCGTCCGCCGCGCCAGATGAACTCGACCTCGTTCTTCTACGCGCATACGGATCAATGGCGCTACGAGGCGCTTGGCATAGGCGAGATCATTTCTCCAACCGCGCCGGACGGTCCGTGGGACGGCGCCATGATCGATTACAATGTGCGCGCCGAGCGCATGGGCTGGCTTCCTTCCGCCCCGCAATTGCAGACCAATTCCCTGCAAATCGCGCGCGACGCCGCCAAAGCCGGGCAAGAACCGAAAGACTATGTGGTCGAATCTTTAAAGGCTGGTTCGCTAAGGCTGTCGTGCGAAGACCCCGACAATCCCAAAAACTGGCCGCGCAACATGTTTGTCTGGCGGTCCAATTTGCTCGGCTCATCGGGGAAGGGGCACGAATATTTCCTGAAGCACCTCCTCGGCACGTCGCACGGCGTCATGAACCGTGATCTCGGCGAACAAGGGCTGGAAAAGCCGGGCGAAGTTATCTGGCGCGACGACGCCCCCGAGGGTAAGCTCGATCTTCTCGTGACGCTCGATTTCCGCATGTCGACAACCTGCGTCTATTCCGACATCGTGCTGCCGGCCGCGACCTGGTACGAGAAGAACGATCTCAACACGTCCGACATGCACCCGTTCATTCACCCGCTCTCAAGCGCGGTTGACCCGGTTTGGGAGTGCCGCAACGACTGGGACATCTATAAGGGGATCGCGAAGAAATTCTCCGAAGTCGCGCCAGAGGTGCTCGGCGTCGAGACGGACGTGGTGCTTGTGCCCATCCAGCACGACACTCCCGCCGAGATGGCCCAGCCCTTCGATGTGAAGGATTGGAAGCGCGGCGAGTGCGAGCCCGTTCCCGGCAAAACCATGCCGCAGATTGCGGTCGTGGAGCGAGACTATCCCAATCTCTATAAGCGCTTCACGGCACTCGGGCCGCTGATGACGAAACTCGGCAATGGCGGCAAGGGCATTTCCTGGAACACCGATCACGAGGTGGAGGGGCTTGGCCGCCTGAACGGCGTTGTGACCGAAGACGGTCCAACCAAAGGCTTGCCGCGCATTGAGACCGATATCGACGCGACGGAAGTCATACTCATGCTCGCGCCCGAGACGAATGGCGAGGTGGCCGTCAAGGCCTGGGAGGCCCTTTCCAAGAATACCGGCCGCGAACACGCCCACCTGGCGCTGGCAAAAGAGGACGAAAAAATCCGCTTTCGCGACATTGTCGCCCAGCCCCGGAAGATCATCTCGTCGCCCACCTGGTCCGGCATCGAGAGCGAGAAGGTTTGCTACAACGCCGGCTACACGAATGTTCACGAGCTAATCCCCTGGCGCACGCTCACGGGGCGTCAGCAGCTCTATCAGGATCACCTCTGGATGCGCGCCTACGGTGAGGGCTTCTGTGTCTACCGCCCGCCCATCGATCTGAAGACCGTCAAACCGGTCATCGAGGCCAAAGCGAACGGCAACCCGCAGATTGTCCTGAACTTCATCACGCCCCACCAGAAGTGGGGCATCCACTCGACCTACACCGACAACCTTCTCATGCTGACCCTGAATCGCGGCGGGCCGGTTGTGTGGATCTCGGAGGCCGATGCCAAGCGGGCAGGTATCGCCGACAACGACTGGGTCGAAGCCTATAACGTGAACGGCGCGCTAACAGCCCGTGCCGTCGTGTCTCAGCGCATCCGCGAGGGCACGATCTTCATGTACCACGCGCAAGAGAAGATCATCAACACACCGGGTGCCGAGACCACGCGCCAGCGCGGCGGCATTCACAACTCGGTCACGCGCACCGTCTTGAAGCCCACTCACATGATCGGCGGCTACGCGCAGCTTTCCTATGGCTTCAACTATTACGGCACCGTGGGCTCGAACCGGGACGAGTTCGTGATCGTGCGCAAGATGAACGAGGTCGATTGGCTCGACCGCCCCGCCAAGGACGCACCCTTGCATACAAAATTGGAGGCCGCAGAATGAAAATCCGCGCGCAAATCGGCATGGTGCTGAACCTCGACAAATGCATCGGGTGCCACACCTGCTCCGTCACCTGCAAGAACGTTTGGACCAATCGCGAAGGCATGGAATACGCCTGGTTCAACAATGTCGAGACAAAACCCGGTATCGGCTACCCAAAAGAATGGGAAAATCAGGATCGCTGGAATGGCGGCTGGGTACGCACGAAGTCCGGCGAGATCCGTCCGAAGATGGGCTCGAAGTGGCGCATCCTCGCCAAGATTTTTGCCAATCCGGACATGCCGCAAATCGATGACTATTATGAACCTTTCACCTTCGACTACGAGCATCTGCAAAAAGCGCCCGAGCTTGAAGCGAGCCCGACGGCGCGGCCACGTTCACTCATCACCGGAGAGCGGATCGAGAAGATCGAGTGGGGCCCCAACTGGGAGGAAATCCTAGGCGGCGAGTTCGAGAAGCGCTCCAAGGACTACAATTTCGAAGGCGTACAGACCGAGATGTACGGCCAATTCGAAAACACCTTCATGATGTATCTGCCGAGGCTGTGCGAACATTGCCTCAATCCAACCTGTGTCGCGGCCTGCCCTTCCGGCGCGATTTACAAGCGCGCCGAGGACGGCATTGTGCTCATCGACCAGGAGAAGTGCCGCGGTTGGCGTATGTGCATCACGGGCTGCCCCTATAAGAAGATCTACTTCAATTGGCAGTCCGGTAAATCTGAAAAGTGCATCTTCTGCTATCCGCGCATCGAGGCTGGCGAGCCAACCGTCTGCTCGGAAACTTGTGTCGGACGCATCCGCTATCTCGGCGTGCTTCTCTACGACGCTGATGCTATCGAGCACGCCGCGTCCAAGCCCGATCCCAAGGACCTCTACGAAGCGCAGCTCGAAGTCTTCCTCAATCCAAATGATCCGAAGATCATTGCGCAAGCGCGCAAGGACGGCATCCCTGAAGCCTGGCTTGGCGCTGCGCGGCGCTCGCCCGTCTGGAAGATGGCGATGGAGTGGAAGGTCGCCTTCCCACTTCATCCCGAATACCGCACCCTGCCGATGGTCTGGTATGTCCCGCCGCTCTCGCCGATCCAATCCGCGGCGGAGGCCGGCAAGATGGGCCTCGATGGCGACATGCCGGACGTACGTTCGCTTCGTATCCCGCTGAAATACCTCGCGAACCTGCTTACAGCAGGCGACGAGGAGCCTGTGGCGCGCGGACTCGAACGGATGCTCGTCATGCGCAGCTTCATGCGCTCCAAGACCGTCGATGGGGTGATCGACGAAAGCATCGCTGCACGTGTTGGCCTCACCGCCGCAATGATCGATGACATGTACCAAACGATGGCCATCGCGAATTACGAGGATCGCTTCGTCATTCCGACGTCTCACCGCGAGCTTGGCGACGACATCTATGCGCTGCGCGGCTCGTGCGGCTTCTCATTCGGCAATGGCTGCTCGAACGGCGCCAGCGACGTCGATCTCTTCGGCGCGAAGGGCCGCAAAGTGCCGAAAACGCCGATGGAGGTTGCGTAATGGTAAAGACTTTTAAGGTCCTCTCGGCGCTACTCTCCTATCCCACGGAAGACCTCCAGGTCGTCGCGGGCGAGCTGAGAGTGATTGTGGAGCAAGAAGGGCTTGTCGCCGAAGCAGTTCTCGCCGGGCTCGAACAGCTTCTCGGCGAGATCGAAATGCGGGACCTTTTCGACCTGCAGGAACGCTATGTGCTTCTGTTCGACCGTTCGCGTTCGCTTTCGCTTCATCTCTTTGAGCATCTGCACGGAGAGAGCCGCGACCGCGGGCAAGCTTTGGTCGATCTCGCGCAATTCTATGAGCGGCATGGGCTTACGGTCGAAGCAAAGGAGCTGCCCGATTATCTGCCACTGTTCCTTGAATTCTTGTCCACGCTTCCGCTGGACGAAGCACGGGCGCTGCTAGCGGAGCCACTTCACATCCTGGCTGTTTTGGAGCAGCGGCTTCGAAAGCGGGAAAGCTCTTATGTCAGTGTCTTCGGGGCGCTGGCTGCCATCGCCAATGCGAAGCCAAGCCAGGAAGGCCTGAGGGCACTGTCCCTCGGAGAGGACGCCGGTCCGGACGACCTCGAAGCGCTCGATAAAGCCTGGGCCGAAGATCCCGTTACATTCGGTCCTAGTGCCGCCGCCGATGGCGGCTGTTCAAGCGAGCGCGTCGCCGCGCGGATCAGAGCCGCGCTCAGGCCCGGCTCCTCCGAGAGCAACCCTTTCCCGAAACACTGACATCAGGAGCTCGATCATGGACCATCTCAATCAGTTTCTGTTCGGCTATTACCCCTATCTGTGCTTGACCGTATTCCTGATCGGCAGCCTGATGCGTTTCGAGCGGGAGCAGTACACATGGCGCGCCTCATCGAGCCAAATCCTGCGCAAGAAACAGCTCCTCTGGGGATCGAACTTCTTCCATATCGGCATCTTGTTTCTGTTCGCAGGGCATTTTGTTGGGCTGCTGACGCCGCATGCGATCTACGAGCACGTGATATCGGCGCATGATAAGCAGATGCTCGCCATCGTCTCTGGCGGCATCGCGGGTACGGTCTGTTTCGTCGGCTTGACCCTGCTTCTGCATCGGCGCTTGTCCGATTCCCGGATCAGGAAGACAAGCACCAATATGGACATCGCCGTGCTTGGCATCCTTTGGATACAACTTGTGCTCGGCCTCACGACACTACCGTTTTCACTGGAGCATTCCGACGGCTCGGTCATGCTTGTTCTTTCCGATTGGGCGCAACGCATCTTCACCTTTCAAGGGGGCGCCGCGGACCTCATCCCGGGCCTCGCCTGGCCCTACCAAATCCATCTCGTTCTCGGCATGACGATCTTCTTGATCTTTCCCTTCAGCCGGCTCGTCCACATTTGGAGCGCTCCCGTCGGTTATCTCGGCCGGCGCGGCTGGCAGATCGTTCGCACCAATCAACGCAAGGCGGCATGAGGCGGCCCATGAACGCGGTCTTTGTGAATAGCATTGAAATCCCAGAGGCGGCTATCGCTGCTGAGATGCAGCATCATCCCGCTGCTTCGAAAGAGGCGTCGCTTCAATCCGCCGCGAGGGCGCTTATGGTCCGCGCGCTTCTCATTGCGCGGGCGGAAGAGCTGGGGCTCGTGCCAGCGCCTGAGACGGACGCGAACGGCAAGCGCGAAACCAATGAGGACGCGCTGATCCGCCAGCTTCTCGAATGCGAGGTCAAAGTTCCAGAGCCGGATGAGGAAAGCTGTGCGCGCTATTATCAAAATAACCGGGAGCGATTCCGGTCTCCTGAAATTTTTGAGGCGTCACACATTCTGTTCGGCGCCGCCCCTTCCAGCGCCAAAGCCTATGCGGAGGCTGCCGGGCAAGCAGAATCGATCATCGATGCCTTAAGGCGCGAACCAGATCGGTTCGAAGAGCTTGCCCGCACGCTTTCGACCTGTCCCTCGGCTGCGCAAGGCGGAAATCTCGGCCAGATCACGCGGGGACAGACAACGCCCGAGTTCGAGACTTTCCTGTTTTCCCTCGAAGGGGGTCAGCTCTGTCCCGTTCCTGTGAAGACGGGCTACGGCGTTCATATTGTAAAGCTCCACCGCCGCATAAAAGGAAACCTCCTGCCGTTCGCGGCCGTGAAGGATCGCATCGCGGCGTTTCTATCCGAGTCCGTTTGGCGGAGCGCCGTTGCACAATATATCGGGCTTCTGGTTGCGAACGCCGATATCCGCGGCCTTGAGCCAAATGCAATGTCAGCCTCGTGACCGGTCCATGACCGTGCCCATACCCGAGATACCCAACAGCCTGCTTGCGCGGCCACTCGATTATCTCCTCGCTGACCACTTTTCTCAGCGGCAATTGCTGACGATCATCACGCGCCTCAGAGAAGACTGCACTGATTGGCGAGAGGCGGCCAAAATAGCCGTAGATTATCTTGAGACCGCCATGCCGCTTCATTATGCCGACGAAGAAACCGGTCTGTTCCCGACCCTAGAAGATCGTTGCCTACCCGAGGATGGCCTCGAAGCTCTATTGACGCGGCTGCGCGCGGAACATATTGAAGGCGATCGCTCCGCAAGGCGGATCATGCGTGATCTTCGCAAGTGCCTTCGACTAGACACACAGCCGCACGCCCATCCAAAACTGCCGGATCGTATCGCCAGCTTTGTTAAACTCGGGCGCCTTCACCTAGCCCTTGAGAACGCAGTTCTAATTCCGATCGCGCGCGTCAGACTTAAGTCACGCGATCTTATTCGCCTAAGCGAATCCATGCGATTACGCCGCTCTAATCCTAGCACCTTTCCTTAGAGCGCTGGCAGCGGCGAAACGCCGATGACAGCCTGATGAGATAACAGCAGTGTCAGGTATAGGGCTAACGCGGCAAGTGTTCGAACAAGGTCCTGGAAGCGCAATTGGCCTGGTTGAAACCGGCCTGCCAAAATCGCGGCGAATGGGACAATCGAAGTTCGCGAGGCGAGGCGAGCCCACAGTTCAGCCCACCATTCGCGCCGCTTACGGTCATCGAGCGCGAGCATGCCGGCTATGCCGAACAGAGCGAACAGGCCGAAGAGCAGGACATGGGCGAGGTCTCCGTTCGGAACGATATGCGCGCCGGCCCAGAGGGTGATTGCCCATAAAAGAGGGTGTCTCGTTATGCCGGCAATTCCAGGCCTGTCTGGATCGAAAGATGAGCCTTCCCGGCCCGCGATCGAGAAGGGGCTGGGGGAGGCGACTCCAAATGCCACGAGAAGGCAGGCCAACGGCATGACGATGTTGGGGATCCAAAGTTGCCAGGGCTCGAAGTCCCAGAGCCTTATGAGAGGAGCGCGGGAAGCGGCGGTGGCAAGCCATACCAGGATCACGAGCGAGATGGACGAATAAAGTACCGTATAGGCTCTTTTGCCCATCCGGTCCACGAAGTATCGCCGTATTGCAGGCCGCGCCGGCACAATATGCGAAGCGAAAAACGCACCGAGTGCGGCGGCCATTTCCAGCCATTCCCAAAGCGCGGGATTCATGGCCTGGCTTCCTCCGCATGGATGCCGCGGGCGAGCTTCTCTCTGGGATAGGCGCAGTCTGAAAGCAAGGCGCCATCTAAGGCACCAAGAAAGGCTTCGGCCGCACGTGCCAAAAGCGGCCGCAATCCGCAGGCCGGTGTCATGACACAGGTGCCGCCATCGACACGGAAGCACTCGACTAAAGCTTGCCGGTCTTCGAGCTGCCGGACGACGTTCCCGATCGTAATCCTGTCCGCGGGTTGAGCGAGCAGAAAACCTCCGTTCTTCCCGCGCCGCGCTGTCACAAAGCCGGCTTCCCCGAGCTTGCGCACGATCTTCACAAGATGATTGCGGGAGATGGCCAGTTCTCCGGCAAGTTCTTCCGTGGTGAACGCGCGGCCCGGCTCGGCAGCGAGCCGCATGAGGGCTCTCAGCCCGTAATCGGTAAAGGATGTGAGGCGCATTGCCGCTCTCGAACTCCAACGCTGCCGGTAGACGGCTTGGCTCAAAAACGGTATTTCAAATACCATAATTAGAGAAAAGGACAACCGGGGGAAGGAACCCGCCATGGCCACGACCGCCGAAACGCTCCGGGCCTACCAGGGACCGTCCATTTTTAGCTACGGCTTCCGGCCTTTCTTCCTGGGGGGCGCAATCTGGGCTGCCGCGGCGATGGTTCTTTTCATCCTCTTGCTCCACGGGATCATCGCGCTTCCGGCGGCGTTCGACGCCGTGGATTGGCATGTTCACGAGCTCCTTTACGGCTACCTTCCCGCTATCGTAGCGGGGTTCTTGCTTACCGCCGTGCCAAATTGGACAGGCCGCTTACCGGTCACCGGCGCCCCCCTTGCAGGGCTGTTCGCTCTTTGGCTGGCGGGCCGTATCGCCGTGGCAATATCGGCGAGGATCGGTGCTACGGCGGCTGCCGCTATCGACATTTCCTTCTTGTTCGCGCTCGGAGCAATCCTTGCACGCGAGATTATCGCAGGTCAAAACAAGCGAAATCTGAAAGTCCTTGTGCTGGTGGCCTTGCTTGGCGCCGGCAATCTGATCTTTCACATCGAGGCTGCATTCGAAGGCTCCGCTGATTTCGGCAAACGCATCGGGATCGCCGCGGCACTTCTCTTGATCGCACTCATCGGAGGACGAATCGTACCGAGCTTTACAAGGAACTGGCTTGCCAAATCCGGTTCGGAAAACCTTCCTGTTCCGTTCGGAAAATTCGATCTCATCGCCATAGTTGCAACCGCCTTCGCCCTGCTTGTATGGACCACGTATCCTGCGCGCCAGATCACGGCGGCGCTTTGTATGGTGGCGGGCGTCCTTCATCTGATCCGTATGATCCGGTGGAAGCCGCACCATACTTTCGCGGAACCGTTGGTCGCGATACTGCACATAGGCTACGGTTTCCTACCCCTCGGCTTCCTTTTGATGGCGGCCGCAATCGTGCGGCCGGACGTGGTTCCGCAAGCTGCCGCGGTGCACGCCTGGACCGCGGGGGCCATCGCACTGATGACGCTCGCTGTCATGACGCGTGCGAGCCTCGGCCACTCCGGTCGTCCTCTCACTGCCTCAAATGGGGTGATGGTGATCTATCTCAGTGCCGTGA
>JBAUNL010000927.1:0-8950 GCA_049579205.1 Rhodomicrobium sp.
AGGACGCCCGATCAAGCTTACTACGGAGCGCACAGCTTGCCGCCAGTCCGCTTGGCGGCTTAACCCCGGCAGACGTTCCACTTATCGAAGCGGAAATTCTGTCCGAACAACCGGGGCCACCTCACCCTGAGGCCAACCCATACTATTGTAATGGACGGGCACGAAACCTAATGCATCGCGCCGAAAGGTGTGAGCGGTTTTCGGGCAACGCGATACGCTAAAACAAAGACTTAGAGCGGCGGCGGCGATTCTAAATTGGCGTCCGCTGCTCTAGTGCAGCTTGACTGCCGGTGTTGCAGGCCGCGCCAGCTGACGTGCAAAGGACCTTAGCGTTGCTCTCGCCATGCCGTAAAGGGCAGCCTCATGCATAAGATGCAGTGAGCGGTACATGAGTTTTGCGAAATAGCCTTCGATGAAGAAGTTCCTGCCAACCAGAAACCCCATTAGACTCCCGACCGTAGTGTAGTTGCCGAATGATACGAGCGAGCCGAAGTCGCGGTAAATGTAAGGCTGCAGCGGCTGGCCGCGCAGCCGGCGCTTCATCTGCCGCGCCAAATGCGAGGCCTGTTGATGCGCAGCCTGCGCTCTGGGCGGCACTGGCTGCGAATGTCCGGGCCGAGGACAATCGGCACAATCGCCCATGGCGAAAATGTCTGCAGCGCGCGTCGTTTGCAGGGTCTGCGAGACCACCAGCTGATTAATCCGGTTTGTCTCCAGGCCGTCCAAGTCGCGAAGGAAATCCGGCGCCTTTACGCCTGCTGCCCATACGACCAGCTCTGAAGGGATAAGTTCCCCATTCGCAAGCCGCACACCTTCGGCTGTGACAGCCTCCACGCGGGATCCGGTGCGCACCTCAACGCTGAATCCTTTCAGCAACTTGGTGGCCGGATCAGAGACGGACTGTGGCAGGGCCGGCAGAATACGGTCGCCTGCTTCGATCAAGATGATCTTGATGTCTTTATCCGGATCGATCCGGTCGAGGCCGAAGGCGACAACCTCGCGCGCTGTGCGATGCAGTTCGGCGGCAAGTTCGGTGCCAGTCGCGCCAGCCCCGATGATCGCGACATGCAACTGGCCTGGCCGGACGGGCCCCGACTGTGTGTGGGCATGGATGCAAGCATTGACGAGCCGGCGGTTGAAACGCACGGCCTGTTCAGGGGTTTCAAGCGGGATGGCGTATTGCGCAACTCCGGGGGTGCCGAAATCATTCGTGACGCTCCCTACTGCGATGATCAACGTGTCATATGGGATCGAGCGCGCCGGTGTGATCTCCCGCGCCTCCTCATCGTAAGTCGCGGCAAGATTGACGAGCTTTCTTGTGCGGTCGAGGCCCGTCATCTCACCGAAGCGATAGCGGAAATGGCACCAATGAGCCTGAGCGAGATAGTTCAGTTCAAGCTCGCTCGGATCCATGCTGCCGGCGGCAATGGCATGCAACAGTGGTTTCCACAGATGTGTGCGTGCCCTTTCAACCAAGGTGATTCGCGCCCCGCCGCTTTTCCCAAGCGTCTTCCCAAGCTGTGTGACAAGTTCGAGCCCGCCTGCCCCGCCGCCGGCGACAACGATCTCATGAAGATGTTGCGTAGTCTGCTTTGATGCGGGCGGTGTGACGAGGCTCTCGCCTATAGGACGTTGGTCGTTCATGCGAGCCTCCGAGATTGGGCCGGCAACGAATTGAACAGCTCCGCTGCGCCGTCCAGAAGCTGCTCATGAAGCCTAACCCGATTTAGGCGTGATTGTAAGTGCGGCCTGCCGCGACCCTCGGTGATGGCCGCTAAGCCCCGTGCAACTAATGCAAATGTGGGAACGATGTGGTGCTCCTTGCCTTCCTTACGTATCCTGCCACGTTGATCGCCGCCTCAGGCCGGTAGGGGAGCGGCGGAGCTAGGCGAAGTACCTGAGACCTTTCCGTTCGCTGTTTGGGACGAAGCGGAATTTCGCAAGCGAGCGATTCAACATCGGGCTCCTCGCCGAGCGGCTGTTTGGCGCAACAGATTGGCTGTTACAATATCCTCCAGCATCCGCCTTCCGAGCGGTTATTTTGGCTCGAGCACGGGCGCTGCCGCGGCGCTGGTGGCGGCGGCCGAACGTCCTGATGCGGTGGGTGCTCTCGCATCACGGGGTGGCCGGCCTGACCTTGCCGGTGAGGAGCAACTGGAGCCGCGAAGGTATCTTAGCTCATCGGCGAATACCTGGGACACTGCCGCCATTTCGTTCGCATATTATATTTCCCCACATCCAGATCACTGACTACTGGGCGCGCCAAGAGTTCTAGTAAGCATAAGTTGCGATACAAATTAGACTTGGGACCGCGCGCGACAAAGGACGACGGGTCTTCAACCCGAAGTCATTTTACGGCTGCGATTCGTTGTGCAAGAGGTTTTCTCCGGCGCATCTGATAGATGATACCCAGGCGGAGCAGGCCAAGAGGAATGAGAATGAATGCGGCCATGGAGGCAAGCGGATAGCCGTAATCCGATAATATCTCGGGAATGAGCCCCCATAGGCAGAGGGCTACAATGATGGCCAGGATTTCTAGCAAGTTCACTAAGAGCTTCATGGCATCTTCTCGCGGCAGGGCAAGGATCCATTAAGCGAACGATAGCAAACCACGCAGTAGGCCGGAACCTTATCCTTGTATCACGGTGTGTTGCGGCCGAAGCGCAATCGGCAATCAGGTAAGATAAGGCACCCCTGATCGGGTGCTGCTTAAGCCAACGCCCTGCCGGAGCACGCTGACTGCTTCGCCCCAAAGTCTTGCCAAATTTGTCGCTATTCGTAACCGGCAGGGAGATCGGAACGGCGTTATAATTTCTTTGCCTGTTTTAGGGAGAAATTTGCCGCAATTTTCATCCAGACCTGTGACAACCTCGGGGGAGAAGATGAGAAAGCTTGGACCATTTCTTCTGGCACTTGCTCTTGCTGCCATTGCCGCAGGGTGCGAAACCAAAGAACAGACGGGGACGCTTTTTGGCGCCTCGACCGGCGCCTTGATCGGCAGCACTTTGGGGCGAGGCCCGGGCGGGCACTTCGCAGGCATGGTCGGAGGCGCTCTCGTCGGCGGTTTCATTGGCAACCGCATCGGCGCGGCAATGGATGCTGAAGACCGGCGCCGGGCGGCAGAAGCGCAATATTACGCATTCGAGAATGGGCAGCGGGCCGACTGGCGTAACCCGAACGGCCATTACGGCTATATCGAGCCTCAGCCTGTTTATTATTATCACGACATGAGGTGCCGGGAGTTCTCTCAGACCGTGATTATCAATGGCAGGCCGGAAACAATGATCGGCAAAGTTTGCCGCGGTCCGGATGGGGTCTGGCGGGAGGCCTAATCCCGCAAGCCTGCCCTAAGCTTCCCAAAGCAAGAGAAGCCCGCCTCCCGAAAATCAATCCGGGTTTCTTTCATTATGCCGGGAAATACCTCGTTCGCGGGCTGCGGTCACTTATGGGAAAGCGCCAGCGGCTCTCAAGGAATGCTAAGGCGCGGATCGGGAAGGCAGTCACGCCTGCGCCCCGGCACCGGCAGTTCGTGCCGAAGATGCGCTCCGCCAATTTTGCCTCCCGGCCAAGCGCCTCGCACCCGAATTTACAAAACCTGCGCAGCGAGCGCGTTTTCATTTGCGGCGTGCGACACGGGAAGGCTTCGAAGCGATTCAAACCTATCGTTTCGATCCCTCCGACCAATCGAAGAGAACGATCCTCTTAATCCATGGCTGGGGCGCGGAGGCATTGATTGTGGCCGCCTACCCCGAACCTTTGCGGCGAACAGGATTCGCTTCTTACTTGTAGGGGTCTCGGCCATGCGGGTCTGCTCTGCGATCCCAATGTTATTCGCAACGTAAGGACATTTCTGATTGATGATAGTGCCCTGATTGTCTTGACGCGCGATACATCCTTTAGGCGCTGCCGGAAGGGTACAGCCGTCACTCCTCGCCTCAGCGATCGTAATAAAGAGTATCGACTTTGCCGGGCCTTCCCATCCTATTACAAAAGAAGACATAAACAAAAGTCATCAGCCTGTCTTGCTCGCTCTCTTGCCTTCTGACAGCCCCAATACACGGACATGGACTGAACGCCGGAGTTTTCCGCAAGCCTCACAGGCCAGGAGGACTCTCGATGACAGCACCAACGTGTTCATCATAGCCATTCAGGGAGAAGGCGAATGCAGCAGAGAAAGAGACCACTTACCATTATCTTGATAGCAGCCGCTTTCATGAGTTCTCCGGCCCTTGCACAGGGAGGCGGGCACCGCCTTGCTGCCTGCAAGGACGATATCGGCAAGTACTGCGCTTCCGAACCTCGCGGGCATGGCAAAATCAGAGCCTGCCTGGAAGCCAACAAGGATAAGCTCGCGCCAGACTGCAAGACTGTGCTTGAAAGCGCGAGCCAATAAGCATGGCGAGGGGGATGGGCTTAGTTTCGCACAAAGCTTTGGCATCGGCGGATAAGGCGCTTCTGAAGATGAGCATTCACCACAGCGTCTCCCCTTCGCTTTTATCGGGGATTTGGGATGCCTTGCGGGAGCCAGTCCTGCCTCTTGAGTCCTTGCGTGTGAAAGACACATTGAATGTTTGCGGCCAAAAGGCAAAACGCGATGGCGGCAAGCCTTTCGAACGATATCTTAATGAGGTCTTGTTTCTCGCGATGAGAAGCGATTTCACCTCAAAGGGGCACCAAGAACTCCTGAGGATGCTTCTCTCAGAACAGCCGGGGAAGAGCCTTTTAGGTCTGCCTGAAGACCCCATTGCGAGGCTCGCAGCCGTCTGCGTAAAGCTTGAAATGATGGGGTTCGAGATCGATAGCGCACCATTCTTACGGCTTGATCCTGCTGCAGGCCGCGTAGTAACGGCTCTGTTCGAACAAAGGCTTGCCAACCACGTTGGGCTCATCGCAGATAACAGCGCTTATCGAAAGCTCAGGACTCTTCGAACGCGAAGGGGATTCATAATTCAGGGCCGCCTTGGTACCCATCTTGAGCCGCAGAGGCTCGACATCTACGGGCCGCATTATAGACATGCCCGCGACTGGATCGAGGCGCTAAGCGCGAAGGGAGCCTGGACTCTCGAGTTTCGCGATGCAGCCGGCTACAACCCAGGCTCGCCGCCTGCTGTGTCCGGCTTTGTCTAGCTATCGTGAAGCAAAGGCAAAATCGCTGGTGCCTTAAGCCCGCGCGATCGGCAGCGATAGCTGCAACTCAGCCTTGGGATTCTAAAGCCAATAAGCGAGTGCACGTCCTTTGCTACTCAGGAGCCGAAGAGGGCGATGCGGTAACAGTGCAATATCTCTCTGTGATTGATGCCGTCATAGAGTGCCGCGCGGTCCTTATCGTCTCCGTCTATCCAGCGCCTCCTATTCTTAAAGAGATCCAGCTCTTCATACTCCAGCCTTGCGAAGGCGGCATTGCAGGGAGCCATGTACCCCGTTTGTGCAAGCATGAGGAAATGCAGCGCCGCAAAGAGCAAAAGGAGAATTCCGACTGCTTTCCACATTTTTTGTCTCCAAGCATGCCCAGCCATTGGCAAGATCGAGCACCACGAAAGAGGTTCGAACTGCACTGTTACGCTACTTGCGTATTAGATTCGAGATGCCGTTAACGGTAAGATCATGCGTAAAACTAGATGCGCACCATCGAAGCTGCCTAGGTGAGTAATGCTTCTGCGAGCTCCCCAAAGGAGATTCAGCATCCGGGGAAGCCTAGAAAAAGTTGCTCTATCGCTTCCAGACCGATCCTTGAAGTGGCTGAGAGTTAGGTTAACTAATTGGAATGTTCAACGGGGCGAAATGAACTAATATGAGCAGGCCTATTGTTGGCATTATAGGCAATGCACGTCTCATCGAAGACCGCTTCGCCGTTCAGGCCGTTAGTACAAGAACGCTTCTTGCTGTGGCGGAAGTCGCAGGTGCTTTGCCACTGATGTTTGCTGGTGCCCCAGGCATCACCGATGTCGGAGCCCTGCTCGAAACCGTCGATGGTGTGGTTCTGACGGGCGCTCGCGCAAACGTCCACCCAACCCGCTTCAATGCCGAACCCCATCGGGGGCATGAACCCTATGACGAGGATCGGGACGCCCTGGCTCTGGAGCTGATCAAGGTCTGTGTGGCGAGCGCGATACCAGTTTTTGGTATTTGCCGTGGTTTCCAAGAGATGAATGTTGCCTTTGGCGGAACACTCCATCATGAAATCCGCGAGCTTCCGGGCCGCATGAACCACAGAATGCCCCGGCTCGAATCTGGTGAAATCCATCCTGATCCTGAGGTAATCTTTGGGGACCGGCACGAGGTGCGGCTCCTTCCAGAAGGAGTATTCGCACAAATCTTTGGGCGGGAGGTCATCCGGGTCAACTCGTTGCATGGTCAAGGCATTCTCGAACCGGGTAATCGCATAATCGTCGAGGGGATGGCGGAGGATGGAACTATCGAAGCCATCCGGGTCGCCAACGCACCCGGTTTCGCTCTTGGAGTTCAGTGGCATGCCGAATACGATCCCCAACGCAATCCCGTGAATAAGGCGCTGTTTCAAGCATTTGGCGACGCTGTTTCGGCCCGCAACCGGGCCCGAATTGGCGTCCATCGGCCCGCTTGAGGCATATTCGTACCGGCCTGCCGTCCGGCATACGCAACCGGTATAGACAGGGACGGCGCCCGCTACTACATTCGCGCCACCTCAGAAATAGGACAGCACCAATGAGCTACAACGTCGCCGTCGTCGGCGCCACAGGCAATGTGGGCCGCGAAATGATGAACATCCTCGAGGAGCGCGAATTCCCGGTGAACCAGGTTTTCGCGATTGCTTCGCGCCGCTCGACAGGCGTCGGGGTTTCGTTCGGCAGCAAGACGCTCAAATGCCAGGATTTGGAGACCTTCGACTTCGCGAAATGCGATTTCGCTCTCATGTCAGCGGGCGCTGGCGTCTCAAAGGACTGGGCGCCGAAAATCGCCAGGACCGGCTGCGTCGTCATCGATAATTCGAGTGCCTGGCGCTACGACATCGATGTACCCCTCATTGTGCCGGAGGTTAATGCTGACGCGGTTGCAGGCTTCAGGAAGAAGAACATCATCGCCAACCCTAATTGCTCCACAGCGCAGCTCGTGGTGGCGTTGAAGCCTCTCCATGACGCGGCCACTATCAAGCGCGTTGTCGTCGCCACTTATCAATCCGTCTCTGGCGCCGGCAAGGACGCGATGGACGAGCTTTGGAACCAGACCAAAGGAATCTTCGTAACCGACGCACCCACGCCCGAACACTTCACGAAGCAGATCGCATTCAACGTCATCCCCCACATAGATACGTTCATGGAGGATGGCTCGACGCGCGAGGAATGGAAATTGGTGGCGGAGACCAAGAAAATCCTCGACACCAAGATCAGGCTGACGGCCACTTGCGTGCGCGTGCCAGTTTTCGTCGGGCACTCGGAGGCGGTGAACATCGAGTTCGAGAAGCCAATCTCAGTGGAGGAGGCGCGGGACATCTTACGGCAAGCGCCCGGCCTGCTCGTAGTCGACAAGCGCGAGGACGGCGGCTACGTCACTCCTGTCGAGTGCGTCGGCGATTTTGCGACCTTTGTCAGCCGCATCCGCGAAGACCCTACGGTGGAAAATGGGCTGAACTTGTGGGTGGTCTCGGACAATCTCCGCAAAGGCGCGGCCCTTAACACGGTGCAGATCGCCGAAACGCTCATCAATCGCGGATTGGTTACAAAAAGGAAGGCGGCCTAATTTCAGGCCGCATCGCCCCTCCTTGGCGCCAGCATTCTGGTGCCAGGCCGGTCAACCGCAAAAGACACCTTATTTCGCCGCTTTGGCGGAGGCTAGCTGCTCCGGTCTGCCAGGTCCGACGGCACCGTCGGCGCGCGCTTTGAGGTAGGCCCAGAGATCATTGACGTAGGGTATGACGTTGGGGTTATCGGCCCAGGACGGCATCACGCCGGTGCCCAGATTGCCCCTCAACCCGCAATACACGATGGTCTCGAATTGGCGCTTATTCAGATCCTTTACCTTTTGCGCAAGATCGGGGGCAATAGCGCTGCCTACGCCGCCGGCACCGTGGCACACCTGACAGTTTAGGGCAAAACGTAGCCAGCCTTGATAGGCGTGAGGATCCAGTTTGCCGTCCTTTACTTCATAGGGAGTTTTTGCATCCGCCGGATTTGTGTCTTTTATTTTCTCGATATCTTCCATGGTTTCCGGCTTCTTTTCGCAATTGATTTCGCCCCCGGCCGGAGCCGTGGCGGCAACCTTGACGATATTGCTTGAGGTTTCGGCCGAAGCGGGCGTGGCAGCTGAGTCAGGTGTAACGCTTGCGCTCTCGTTATCTGCCGGAAGCGATGCCTCAGGCTTCAGTGGCGTGCACTGAGACCCTTCGGCAAGGGGGACCCCGTAGCTTTCAATAATCGTCCTTATCTGCGGTTCGTTGTTCGATATGATCGTATTGAGCTCTTCGAGCCGGGCCGTATCGCCATGCCTGACGCCCATAGCCATGGGAAAGGTGATCCTGATGTCCGGGTCCGCGGTCGCGATATTCTTGGAGGAGATCTCTAGCTTATCCGGTGCCTCCCGCACGAATTTCGCCGCGAGCGGTCCCCAAAGGTAAGCTGCATCGATACGCCCAGCGATTAAATCGCTCCCGATGCGACCCATGTAATCCGGCGCGGAGGGATCATTCGGTAAATAGACTTTAGGACCTTGGTGATGCCGCAGCAAAATATCGAGTGGCGGCGTCATGACCACGACTCCGATCCGGTCCGTAGACTTGGAAGGGGTTGTGGAAATCCTGCGAAGCTCGACATATTTGGAGCAATAATAGGGCTTTCCAGTAGCGACCGGGCCATAGCCAGCGGGAACGCTCATCATCACGTCGCAGTTCCAGGCGCCAAGTGTTTGCCGGATGAACCCGTGGCCCTCATCAGCCCAGGTATAGGAAAGAGGCTTGCCTTCCTTCTCGGCAATCAGC
>JBAUNL010000928.1:0-2306 GCA_049579205.1 Rhodomicrobium sp.
TGTCGCGAGGCTCCAACCTAACCAGTTACCCGGCCAAGCTGCTCGCCAGCTTCTAGACCTATCGACAATTATCTAGGTGAGACCCTCCCTCACTGATGGTTCGCGCCCTCGGGGCGCACGGCCAATACGAGACTCTCGCCATATGCGTCTGGTGCTTCTACTTGTGGCTGCAGCGGCATGCCTTCGGTGACCCGTTCGCGTGACCGTCGGAACCGTTTTCGATTATCAGCATTGCCAAAAGCAAGTATTCATTGCCATGGGAGAGCGTCAATGAGTGTTCGGCGGTTCTTTGTATGGCCTGCGGCTCTATCCATTTGTATCCTTGCTGTGCCACTAACCCGAAGCCACGCAGCGTCAGAAACCGCGCCCGGTGCCATGCCTACTCTTGCCGGACAGAATGCTTCGCAGATAACGATCCTCTATGACGCCTTCGGAAAAACCTCCACGATGAAAAAGGACTGGGGATTTTCTGCTCTCATCGAGTATGGCGGTAAGAAAATCCTTTTTGACACCGGTAACAATGCTGAAATCTTCGCGCATAATGTGGAGGCCAAGGGCATCGATCTAACAAAACTTGACTTCGCGATTGTTTCGCACCGGCATGGCGATCATACGAGCGGCTTGAACTATCTTCTAAAAGTTAACCCGGCGATCAAGATTTACGCGCCGCAGGAGAACTTCGGGGTGTTCGGTGCGGCCTTGCCCGGCACCTTTTACAAGCGCGACGAGTCCTTGCCTGCCGAGATGCGGTACTTCGATGGAAACCCTCCCCAGCAGCTGCGTTTCGGTAGCGCGTGGCCGGAGGCTAATTTCTCATGGGTGAGCAAGACAAATGAAATTGCGCCAGGCTTTCACCTGATCCTACTCCCAGGCAAATGGGGCACTGATCTCGAGGTGAAGGAGATTTCGCTCGCAATTGAGACGCCAGACGGCGTTGTATTGATCGTTGGCTGCAGCCACCCAACCATCGAAGCAATCGTGGAAGCAGCCAGCACGGCCACCGGCAAGCCGATCCATCTGATTTTGGGCGGTTTGCACCTGCTACCCGCAACGAACGATCAGATTAAGGCAATCGCGTCCTCGCTGCATGACAAGTGGAAAGTGGAATTCATCTCGCCGTCACATTGCACCGGCGAACCTGCTTTCGCTGCCTTTAAGCAGGCCTTTGCGGGTAACTATGTTTACGCTGGCCTTGGCTCGACGGTTATTCTGGGCCCCAAGATTATAGTCAAGGCGGAAGCCGGGCACCCCCAGCAGAAGGCCATGGATTCTGAAGACTACCGCAGCTACCATCTGGCGATCATGCAAGGCCCGCTCCGCGCCTTACTTGGCAAACCAAGCCCCCAGTCTCGTCCATAGTTCTGCTTGGCGGCCTCACGCATGCGCACGCTCGCGCTCTATTCCCTGGAGTAGGCGGCATAGTAGACGCCAATGACATTACCGGCGAAGTCGCGGATAGGCTCATAAAGGCAACCAGTTCTAACGCCTAAGGCCGACATGCTGATTGGTCCGCAGAACGCCAGCACTACGCCGCCCTGCGCGAGCGCAGCGGCGCGAAAGGCTTATTTCCGTGCAGACTCCTTCTGCTTGATCTCCCACGTTGTGTCATGAGGGATATCCATCGCAAAATAGCCACCGCCTCCGGCCAGTGCAGGCATATCATCGCAAGCAAACGGCTCGCGCCCCGTGATCCCTTTATACTTGCCACTGCCGCCCGTAATGACGTGAGTGCCGCAATTCATCTTCGGGTTGGACTTGTCGACATCGCGCGTATCGAAGGTCGAGAATATGACATCGCCGTCCTTGTCAGCCAATGCGCAGGCGCCGTCGATATATTTCTTGCCGCCCGTTTCCACACGGAGAGCGGTGCACCGTGCCGCCATTTTATCGAGCATCTTTTCGCCTTTCAGGTTTTGGGTCGTCCCAACCGCCTCTAGAAGTTGGCCCGTGCCAACCCCCGGAATCTCAAGGCTCTCAACCGGGCGGAAGATGAAATGCGTTACGTAGGGCGTTTGCCCTTTTTTTTCTACTTGCTGGGCTTGGACGGCGCCGGGCATGAAAGCTATTAGCGCGCCTGACAACAATGCTGTTGTGATAAAGCTGCGGATCATAGGTAACCTCCAGCTAGACTTTTTTTACTGTCACTATATTACAGTAAATGATGAAATTGTGTGTTGGACATTGGCCTGCCCCATCAAAGTGATCCGAGTTGAATGTTAGACTCGGCGGGTTTCTGGTGGCGCTCATGCCGCCAGGCCCTGACCGTAAGGCGGCATGAGCGCCGTTGGCAAGATTGTTCTTGGCGC
>JBAUNL010000929.1:0-4200 GCA_049579205.1 Rhodomicrobium sp.
CCTGACTGAAATTCTTGCCCAGCTTCAACATGACGATATGCAACCCCCGGGCGGCTCTTTAGGAAGCCTAAAAATATCGGCAGACCCGTTCATCAATTGCCTCCAGAACACGACAATCTCTACCAAAATCATTTTGGCTTTTTTCATCTTGCCAGGCTGTTTAAGACCCAGCGATCGATGGCTCGCTTCCTTGAGCTACCTATACCCCCTGCGGGAGCTCTCTTGGCATCAAAGAGAGCTAAACCGAAATCAAGCGGTGTGAGCAAAAGCAAATGGCGCAACACCCCAACTCCTTGTGCTGCTCCGCGACTTGTGTGCTCGGTTTGGGCCTGGGATGCCGGTGAGCAACTGGACGGCGCGCGGAATTAATCATACGTGATCCGGCTGGCCGGGAAGCGGACCACGGCCGTCGTCCCAACACCGATTGTGCTGTCGATCGTCAGCGTACCGCCGTGCAGTTCCGTCAATTGAACGGCCAAGGGCAGTCCGAGGCCTATACCTTCGAACCGCCGCGAGTAGCTATTTTCCACCTGGGAGAATAGCTCCAGCGCATCCTTGATTTTCTCGCTCGACATGCCGATCCCAGTGTCTCGAATCATCACGCTCAGGCCACCGTCTTCTCCGGCAGTGACCGCGATGCCGGCGGACCCTCCCGAAGGGGTGAACTTGATCGCATTCGACAGCAGGTTGATGATGATTTGCTTAAGTTTTGTTTCATCCCCAAAAATGGTGGCGCCAGCATCTGGAATTGCGCTCGTAAGAGAGACGCCACTGGCTGCCGCTTGCCGTTCGACCGCAAGCAAGCTTCCTTGAATGATTTCGTTGATCTTGACCTTTTCTTCGTGAAGCTCAAGCCTACCCGCCTCGATTTTGTTTATGTCGAGAACATCGTCGACGATATTGAGGAGGTGCGCGCCCGATTGATGGATGTCGCCAGCGTAGTCAGCATAGCGATCCACGTCCGCGCCGAAGGATTTGTCGCGGATGATCTCGGAAAAGCCGAGAATGGCGGTCAGGGGCGTGCGGAGTTCGTGGCTCATCTTAGCCAAAAATTCCGATTTTACCTGGTTTGCCTTCCGTGCCTTTTCGGTTTCCTCATCCAGCGCGAGCTCGCGCTGAGAACGGCGGGAAATTTCGCGGTAGAGCATGAGCATCATGGTCAGGGGAAGGCTCAGCGCCACAGTCCCAAGACCAATTACGATCCGGGTTTGATGATTTGCGTCAGCGAGCGCTTCGGCTTCGCCGAGTGCGACAACTTCGATCAAGGGGTAGCCCGCTACCTTCCGCCAAGAGTAAATGCGCCTCGTGCCATCAACGCTGCTGGTCTTCACATAGGTGCCTGACTCCCCATGTTTTGCGTCTTCCAGTTGGCGTCCGACGAGCGGCGTATCGAGCCCTCGTTCCGACGTATAGTGGGCGAGTACAGTCCCGTCACTGAAGAATAGGTCGAGAACTCCGGTCTTCCCAAGATTAACGTTGTGATAAAGCGCGCTCAAAAGCCGGGGATCGATCGCAAAGGCAAGCACACCTGCAAAATGACCGTCTGCAGTATTGAGGCGCCTTGTTACCGGTATGACCATGCCGTTCGTGAGCTTTCCGTAAACGGGCTGTCCGATGAATAATCCAAGATTAGGATTGTCCCGGTGCACCGGGAAATAGTCGCGATCGGAGTAAAAGACAGGCGTTGAATCATGCTTAAGCGTCGTCGCACGAAGTTTCCCACTGGCATCGATGATGGCTATATTTATTATTGGGCTCGCAAGCTCCCGAACTTTGCTCTTCCAGCCTGCAAGGTCGAAAGCTTTTCCTTCTGCCTTTCCTTCCTCGATGTGCTCCTCGAGAAACTCCAATTCGCCCGCAACGCCGTTGAGGGTTCCCCGAACCCCCTCCTCGAAGCCCGCGGAGATATTGGCGGCCTCGGTGCGTGCGCGATTGAATGCGGCGTTGCGCTCCTTGATGACGGCTTCGCCTGCAAGGATGAAAATCGCGGCCATGATTGCGGCACAAAAAGCCGCGATCCGGCGCTTAAGTACCTGCCCGTCTTTGTACTCGGGATTCTCGTTTGACGAGGAGCGCATTGTTGGTAGCCAAAAATACGCTGCGCCGACCAATTGCCGAGTATGGGCTCACAGCGCAGGCTGTATTTGGATCTCCTAGCAAGGGTTGAAGAGCCAAGCGGCGGGAACGAGCGAGAGGAAACTCCTTCGAAAGATCGGAACATTGAATACGCTAACCTGTTGATAATACTAAATGGCGCAAATTTGCGCCTAGCTGGCTATGTCGAACGTACCCTACTTTGTCCGCCACGCTCGTCTTGCGCTCGGCGAGACCCAATCTACTTTTGCAGAGAGGTTCGGGGTAAACACCACCACAGTCTCCAGATGGGAACGAGGCAAGCTCCACCCCTCACCAGCGATTTACCGGAACATTCGGAAGATCCTCGTATGCGGCCACCCGCTTACGGATGACGACCTGATTGAGGCTTGTCCGACATTCAAATACCTAGTGCGCATGGATGACCTTTTTTTCCCCTGCCTAGCCTCTCTGGGCGCGAGGAGGGCGCTTGAGCAGCTCGGGGTTTCTCTGAACGAGCTCTTTCACGAGCTTCGCGAGCGTTCTCCTAAGGATTACGCGGTAAGCAGCGCTCATGCCTTCGATATCATTCAGTGTGACCCTCGCTGGCTTGAGGCGCGCATTGCCTACGCAAACGCTCACTGCGTGTCGGTCACCTTAGGAGGTCAATGGGCATACCTTATGCTCGTCCCACTGATAGAGCGTGGGGAAGCTCTGGCGGAGTTCGTCCCCGATCCCGGTGGCCCAGGCCGTGGCTTCTGGGTTCACCTTGTAGAGGTTGACTCTATCCCCAACTAATTTGATAGAAACTTCCGATGACCCTCCCGCCCGAGACGCCCGCGAACTGCGCATATGTGTTCGGCTATTCGACAGGTTCCGCCGCGGCATCTCACACCGCTAAGGCCCGACTTCGCCTTCGGATCAAGAACAGGCTTCATAAGTATCTAATAAGCTGGACGGCGCTTGCCCGTCTCGGCGAAATTCGTGTTCTTGATGCTCTGTCCGGTTTTAGAGGTTCAGCGGCCCAGATTTTCTCAACATTACCACGCCCGCTATCGACCCGATGCGGGCTTCACAAGCGTTCGGCCTTTCGTGACTCTGCATAGCTCTGGCCACTAGAATGCCCCATTTGACTCCCAGACGGGCGAAAGCTTTGCCCTCCGGGGGGATTCCCAAACCCCTTTCGCGGCTATGTGGTGCCGTCCCGCGCCGATTTTAGGCCATTGCCGCTAGGAGGCCGCCACAAGGGGTGCTCTTTGCGATCTGGCGCGAGGATTGCCGCGGTCGCACGTTGGTGTTAGAGCCAGGCTTTCGAGGTGCTGACAGCATGCGAATATTCCGCCTAGCAATAGCTATACTGGCTGGTATTTGCTTATTGCCCGTAGCTTGTTTCATCGGGACTAGCATATTTATGCAAATCGGCGTGTGTAAGGCAAGTAGCGGTGGTGGTATACAATGTATGACGACGTTTAGCAATATAGTATTGGTTGTCTCTTTCGTCAATTTTATTACCATTCCGCTCTTATTTCTTATTGTCTTGCTTTGGATGGTTGTTGAGTGCGCCCGCAAACTTACAGTGCGTATGTGGAGAAGGTGTCGTTAGGCCAGCAAAGAGCTGTTTTGGTGGCTCGGAGCACCCGAATCCCTTTTCGCGGCTCCGACCGGCTCTCAGGCTGTTTCTGGAGGCAAATCCGCGCGACGTTGGCTCGTACAGCCGCGAAACGACGGACCCCTATTCGGGTAGCCAAAGGCAGCTTTCGCCAGCCCAGCGTGCGATGCGTCACGAATTTGAAGCCCTCTAGCGGTCATCTATGCCGCGATGGTTTCCGGCACTGGCACTGCCCTGCTATCTTGCAAAAGCTCTTCATTTTCGTCTTCATTATTAGTATTACCGAACTCTACATATTTGCGAAATCTAGGCCCAACTCGCTCGCCTTCTTGGGTGCAATATTTAGCCGCTCGTTCAATATCGCATATCATATCTATCTGTGCCCTGCCTTCACGCTTAAAATGCGCTTTGCCTGTAACACCTCGCTTCAGCAATTCGCGACAGGATGCGAATTCAGGATCAATATGTGTGCATATGATTTCATCACCCAATAGCACTTCATACATATAGCCGTGGTC
>JBAUNL010000930.1:0-17432 GCA_049579205.1 Rhodomicrobium sp.
CGGCGTATCCTCATTCATGGTGGCTTCCCTCTCTTGCTCGCGTGGTTGCGTTTAGCCACCACCACTTGAGCCTGAGTCGGGGCCGCCAGCCCTCAATCAATTGTGCGAAACATTCTGTACGTCATCAAGAGCTGCGCGCGACCAACGAAGAGCTTCAGTCCATCAATGAGGAATACCGGTCCACTGCCGAGGAACTCGACACCAGCAAGGAAGAGCTGCAATCCACCAATGAAGAGCTTCAGACGGTAAATTCAGAGCTGAAGATCAGGCTAGAGAATGTGTCCAGGGCCAATAATGATTTGCAAAACCTCATGGCGGCCACGGATGTCGGGACTCTATTCCTGGATACTGAATTGCGGATCAAATGGTTCACTCCAACGATTACGGATCTCTTTAATATCAAGGCGCCGGACGAGGGGCGTTCCATAACCGATTTCACGCACAGGCTCGAGTATCCAAAATTTACGGAAGACGCCCGGGCGGTGCTGAAAGACTTGACTGCCGTTGAGCGCGAAATTGGCGCAAACGGAAACTGGTACCTGACAAAGATCAGACCCTATCGAACTTTGGAGGACCGCATCGAGGGTGTCGTCTGCACTTTCATCGATGTTACCGAGCTCAAGAAAACCGAAGAAGCCCTGAAAACAAGCGAGGCTCGCCTGCGGCTTTTGCTGAGCGAGTTGTCTCATAGGGTGAAGAACACACTCGCGGTCGTGCAGTCCATGGCCCGGCAATCCTTCGGGGAGCATGTTCCAAGGGAAGAGGCGCTGGAGACGTTCTCGAACAGGCTCAGGGCCCTTGCCGCAGCGCACGATCTGCTTGTGTCCAGTGATTGGCAGGGTGCGCCACTTGGAGAGCTGGCGAAGAGACAGATTACCGCATACATCCCCATTGACGGGCGCCGCGTTATAGTGCGCGGACCAGAAGTTTCTCTCCCGCCGGATATTGCAACCCCGCTGGCCCTTGTTTTGCATGAGCTTGCCACGAATGCATTGAAATACGGGGCGCTTTCTAGCCCTGCCGGAACTTTGAGCCTAGACTGGGGGTTCAACGGTGCAGGGAAGAAAAAAGAGTTCCAGATCCGCTGGAAAGAGTCGGGCGGCCCCAAAGTAAAGCCGCCAAGCCGGGAAGGTTTCGGTAGCTTCCTCATCCGTAATGGCCTGCCGGAGGGGAAGATTGACCTAGCCTTCGAGCCTTCTGGGTTGACTTATACAGTAAGTCTAGCGCCCGAAAGCATGAAAACAAATGAGAGCATCTGAGGACGGGTTGTTAAGCGGCGCCATTGTTCTCATCGTGGAGGACAACGCGATCCTGGCTCTCGATATGATCACTACACTCGGTAATGCGGGAGCCGCGATCGTTGGGCCGGCCCATACGCTGGAACATGCCGTTGCGCTTGCAAAGACGGAACCTATCAGCTGCGGCATCTTGGACGTAAGTTTGCGTAACGAAGCCGTGTTTCCGGCCGCGGAGCTGCTTAGAGGTAGAGGCGTGCCGATTGTCTTCTACACCGGTCATGGTGACGCGGAAGGCCTACGCCGAGACTGGCCCGAAGCGCAAGTGCTCAGCAAGCCTGCTCCGCCGAAGTTGCTGCTGCAAACTGTCCGGAATGTTTGCCCGACGTTAGCCGCTTGATTTGGGCAGGTCTGGATGGGACGGGGCTGGCCCCATTCTGACGAGGCGCTGCTTCTTCTCGCTGACCGCACTCGCTAGCAGAATGGCAACACAGCCGAAAACAAGGATCGCGCCCGCGAGTGCTGGGATCCCGTTTGCCTTCGCGAACCAAGCCGCTGCCACCACCGCAGCGATGCCCGCGGCGAGCAACGTATCGTCGATAAAAAGGCCAATCAGTTCTTTCACGATGAAACGCACGCTGTTCATTCGGCAGCTCGCAAGGCTGGGCTGGGTTTGAGCAGCGACACCGCCATCCACCCAGCCACCAGAAAAAGCAACGCAAACCCCAGTACAGCGGCATCGGACCCAGGCCAGTTAATGCCCATGCCTTCACCGGTCCAGAAAACCCCAAAGGCGGAAAGCATCACTCCCACGCCAAACTTAAGCGTATTTTCCGGAACTCTCGCAAGCGGACGCCGCACCGCGACGCCAAGAAGCACGACCGCTAAACAGGCCGCCAATGCCCCAAGACTCGCAGGAAATAGAAGCCCGCGTCCGGCGCCAACCGCGATCACGATGAATACGACTTCTAGCCCCTCTATCATCACGGCCTTGAAGCTTGTCACGGCCCCGAGCCAGTCGAGGGCGCGCGCGTCCCGGCTGGCCTGCTGCTTCAAAGCGGCAGTTTCCGCGGCATAGGCCGCAAACTCATCGTGAAGCGGGATAATTCCGGCTGCTCTTAGAATGGCCTTCCTAAGCCAGCGCATGCCGAAAAGGAGAAGAAGCACGCCAACGCCCAGCTGCAAGGCACGAATGGGGACTTGGTTCAACGCCGGACCAAATATCAATACGATTAGCATCAGGCAGGCTAAGCCCGCGGCCGCTCCTCCAAGTGCGGGCCTTGGTCCGCGCACGGCCATGACCGCAAGCACGATGGTCAGCGCTTCCACGGCCTCCACGAGGGAGGCCGAGAATGCAGCAGCGAGCACCGGCGCATTTGCTGCCCACCAGGTCATCGGTCATTCCATACTTTGCGAAAATGCATGACACCGAGGTGTGAGTGCGGGAAACGCAATTCAACTGTTAGAAGTGTCAGGCCCAAGGCCTCGCTAGCGCAGCCTGCTCCTCGAAGCCCTTGATCTTGTCCGCCTTCTGCATCGTCAGGCCGATGTCATCCAAGCCCTCCAGAAGGCACCTTTTGCGAAAGGGATCGATCTCGAAGCGCACCACGCCGCCGTCCGGTCCGCGAATCTCCTGATTTTCAAGATCGACCGTCAGCGTTGCGTTCGCTCCGCGCTGCGCATCGTCCATCAGCTTTTCGAGGTCTTCTGGCGAGACAGCGATAGGGAGAATGCCGTTCTTGAAGCAATTGTTGTAAAAGATATCGGCGAAGGACGTCGAGATGACGCAGCGAATGCCGAAATCGAGCAAGGCCCAGGGCGCGTGTTCACGGCTCGAACCGCAGCCGAAATTGTCGCCAGCAACAAGGATCTTCGCCTTGCGGTACGCTGGTCTGTTGAGGACGAAGTCCGGATTTTCCTCGCCCTTATCGTCGAAGCGCATTTCATAGAACAGCGCGGTTCCGAGCCCCGTTCGCTTAATGGTTTTCAGAAACTGCTTCGGGATGATCATGTCGGTGTCGACATTGATCATTGGCAGCGGCGCCGCGACGCTCGTGAGCGAGGTAAACTTTTCCATCAATATTCCCTTTTCTTTTCTCTTCCTTTTACTCCACTGCGGCCGCGCCGCAAGTTTCAAGCCGCTTCACGAACGCGCTCGCCCGACCATATAGGGGGCTTCCTCGCCGCCCAGGGCGCCGCAATTTCGAGCTGGCGCGCCAGTCTCAGCAGCAGAGCATCCGCGCCCTGCCTCGCGCCAAACTGTATTCCAACGGGCAGGCCATCCTTGGTCCAATACAAGGGGACCGATATGGCAGGCTGGCCCGTCATATTGAACGGTGTTGTGAAGGCCGCAAAATCGAAGCTTCTGGCCGAAACGGCTTTGAGGAGCGCCTTCATGACCCAAGGCCACTTCACGGTGTCGGCGAAATTGATGGCGAAAGCTTCCGAGCTTTTAACGCGGTTCTCGCCGATATGAATGGGCAGCGCGGCCAGAACCGGACTCAGAATGATATCGTACCTTTGGAGGAATTCCTCGAATATCCTGGTAGCATGGGCAATGGTCTTTTTGGCCCGTTCCCGGTCAGCAGCGGTCATCCCCCTGCCGGCGATAGAGAGCGCCCATGTAGGAAGCTCCACGTCGCGCCGGCTGAGCTTGCGTCCAACCGTTTGTGCAGCGCTGTGAAGCAGCTGTAGCGCGTTGATTGCCCAGTAAGTGAGAAACGCATTTCTGAACTCGCCGTAATTCACCCCTGTTTCGGCATCTTCGACGAAGTGGCCGAGCCCTTCCAGAAGTTTTACGGCGTGAGCCAGTCCCTCTCGCACCTCGGGCTCAACCTTATTGCCCAGCATGGCACTCCGGGTAACTCCGATGCGCAGCCGCCCCGGTTCGCGCTCCAGCCCGCCAAGGAAGCCGGGATTGATGCGGTTCGAAATCGCATCGAGGGCTGCGGCCGAGTCTCTGACGCTGCGGCTAATGACGTGGTCGACTCCGAAGTCTTCCGCCACCGTCTCTACGCTAATGTCCTTTGGGTTGAGGCCTCGTGACGTCTTCAGTCCGAACACGCCGCAGCAGCTTGATGGAATCCGGATGGAGCCGCCGCCGTCAGAAGCGTGAGCCATGGGCACGATGCCGGCCGCCACGGCAGCCGCTGAACCTCCGCTCGATCCACCCGTAGTCCGGCTCAAGTCCCAGGGGTTGCGGCAGGGGCCGAAAAGCTCGGACTCTGTCACTGGCACGAGGCCGAACTCCGGCACGTTTGTCTTTCCGAAGAAGATAAGCCCCGCGGCTTTGAAGCGCTTGATAAGCTCGCCATCCTCTTCGGGAATATAGTTCGCGAAAAGCTTGCTGCCTGATGTCAGCGGAGCGCCCGCCAATGGGGGCCCCAAGTCCTTTGCAAGAAAGGGTACACCCGCAAGCGGCAGCGCTAAATCCACGGAATCCGCTGCCTTTTTCGCCTGGGCATCTAGCCGGCGAATTATAGCGTTCAGCTTGGGGTTGACCCTGTCGCACCGCTCCAGAGCTTCATCCAGAAGCTCGCGAGGATGGACGCGCTTGTCACGCACGAGGCCCGCAAGCCCCACCGCATCATACTGGTCAGATTCAGGAAATTTGCCCATTTCCGCCCTCTACACTTTTCGCATTTATAGCGACCGCAGAAAAATCCCGCTGTCGGCAATTCCATTAAAAACCGATTGTACAGCAATGGCGGCGAGAAGAATGCCAAATACGCGCATGATAACCCGCTGTGCCGTGATCCCAATCCACTCCCGAATTTCCTGGGCCAGAAGCATAAGGACCAGGGTTAGCGCCATGACCGTCAGGAGCGCAGCGATTACCGCGACCCGATCGGCCAAAGTCTTTGAGCCTGCCATGAGAAGCATCGCGCCCGACATGGCCCCGGGCCCGGCAAGGATTGGTGTGGCAAGTGGAAAGACGGCGATATCGTCGTCCTTTCCGCTCGCCTCCGCACTTTCCGGCTGCGACATGGTGCTCCCGCCGATACGCGCCTCAAAGATCATGTCGAGTGCGATGATCACCAGAATGATGCCGCCCGCAGCTTGCAGCGCTGGGAAAGTTACTCCAAGCGCTGCCAGGATCGCAGTACCGAATAGCGCAAAGAAGAGAATAATGCCTGTCGCTATCGTCACCGATTTTAGGGAGATGGCGATCCTTTCCGCACGGCTGAACCTTGGGCAAAACGTTGCGAAAAGCACCGCCGCTTCCACGGGGCCGATGGTGGCGAAGAACGTCGCGAATGCCCTAAGCCATGTCTGAAGCATGTTGCGCTCTTCGTTGATGAAAGAGGTAGCACCCTCGGCTAAGCTATCGGCTCCTGCGCACCAATTCCATTGCCTCAGTCTCCGCCGCCACTTTCTGCATGAAATATAGGAGAGGCTCGATCGTAATCGAATTCGGGTTGATGCGTTCGATGGTGAAATGCGTCAGGAAGCACTCAATCGTGAGTGAGGATGTTGAGCAAACGACCGAAAGGATCGCGGACATAAAAGCGCCTGACGGCCCAAGGCTCGTCCACTGGTCCATATTCGATGGGAAAACCGCCGCTGATTGCGCGCCGATACACTTCATCAAGGTTATCGACCTCGATCGAGATATCAGGCACAGGCGTTCCAGACCCGCCCTCCATTGCCACGCTGATTTGCGGAGTTGTGCTGGCGCCGGTCGCGAAAGTCACAATCCATCCAAGGTCCATTGCGACCTTCATGTCCAGAACGTCGCCGTAGAACGCCCTTGCGGCGTCTATTTTTTCAGCCGCTATGTTGGTCACGATCCGCTTCACCGCCATAAGGCCTCCTTTTCGATAAGCTGATCTCATCAAGAGTAACGATCAATCTCATGTCCACTCCGTGGCCGACAGCGCCAGAAGCCATTGCGCTAGGGCTTGCAATACGTTGGAACCGGAAAGCCGCGCGCTTAACACAAGTGTTGGAAAGTCGTGCAAACTTGCTTAGACGCCTTCCAATACGATCAGCATGTCGATTGAAGACGCCTGACGCAACGCGATCAGGGGCTGATATTCGGCTGAATCGTACCAGGCATTCAAAGCTGCCATGTCCCGGAATTCTACGATAACCACGCGGTCTGGCTGCCAATGTGCATTCTCGTAAATCTTGTGCGTGCCTGGGCGGGTGAGATAGCGGCCGCCAAATCTCTCAATGGTCGGTACGACTTGTCTTATGTAGTCTTCGAATTTTTCAGCATCCGTGATTTTGTGTTCCCCAATCCAATAAGCTACCATTTTCCGATCCTTCCGCCGTCAGATGCCCGTGCAGCCGTGCCATGAAGGGCGATAACCATCCTCATAAATTGGCCGGAGACGTCTCCGGCTTCTTATACACAAAGCGGCACGGACGATGGATGTTGACCCCGCAGTAAAGGACAACAGCCTAGCGGACGTCTCGGCGCGCGGCGAAACTAGTAAGTCACAGCGCTTAAGGAGCACCATTTGCCCGCCGGCATTCCGTGCAACGGCGAAAGCGGTAGACCCAGCTTCTTGTGATTGCTGGCATCATTGCCGCCGGCGGCGTTGGAGCTGGCTACTGGTGGATTCGCCGTGTCCCGGCAATACCTGTTGGCATCCAACTGTGACTGCTCTAGTTGGCTGGTGCCCAGCACACCGCGTCATGGGCATGAATAGCTGTGCGCGTGCCTGAGTACGTTGACTAAAATCTTTGCGTGACAAGATGGCCGCAGCGATGCTGCCGCCGGAAGAATTCATGTTCGCCAAGAAGTTTTGTTTCGCGCTGCGCAAAACCGCATTTTCAATTCTTCGATTGATTGAGATCAAAGGCCCTCCGAAAACAGCGGGCTAAAGCGGCTCTTAAGCAAGCGCTAGAGGTCCTGCGACTCGAGTTTCTCAAGCGCAAGCCCTTACGAAGAAATCCACTCAAGAACGCGCAAGGCCGCGACGCTTGAGAGAGGGGACATGAATGCTGAACGCGCTCTCAAATGACGGGATCACTTTCCGCAACTTCAAGGGATCGGGCGGCGATGAAGAATATTACATCGCAGCTACGCCGCCCTCGCATTTATCCTTCGAGGATCAGCTCAAGCACATCAACTCGGCGTATCAAGAGGCACAGAAGTCTCTCGGGTTGGCGCCCGATACCGCGATTTTCCGGCGTCTTTCCTTGAGCGACGTCATGAACCAAGCCGCGGCTGCACGCAACAGCGAGCTTGTAGCCGAGACCGGCGAAAATCCTGTTGCCGTTTCCATCGTGCAGCAGCCCCCACTTCCCGGGGCCAAGGTGGCTCTTCTGGCTTACCATTTGAACACGAAGGACAAGCTCACCAAAAAGCGCTTCTCCATGAAGCACATGCTCGTGAAGAAGAACAGCAAGCGGCACCTCTGGAGCACAAGACTTTGTTCAGGAGCATTCGACCAGTCACCTTCATCAGCAGGGCAAACAAGAAAGATCTTCGACAACCTTACCGATACTCTCTCCGATCTTGGCGGTAATCTCGCTGACAATTGCGTTAGAACATGGATCTACCTAAGGAATGTGGATGTCTTCTATCAGGGCATGGTCGATAGCCGCAGAGAGCTGTTTGCGGCGGAGGGGCTGAGCGGGTCCACCCACTACATCGCGAGCACAGGTATAGAGGGCGCATGTTCGCATCGCTTCGATGTTGTTTCGATGGATGCCTACTCCGCGCTCGACCTTCAGCCAGGACAGACCTCGTATTTGAACGATTTCGACATGCTCTGCGCCACCAAGGACTACAGCGTTACCTTTGAGCGGGGCACGAAAGTCGCCTATGCCGACCGCGCCCATTACTTCATTTCCGGGACGGCGAGCATCGACAAGGAAGGCAATGTCCTGCATGTGGGAGACGTCGAGAAGCAGCTAGACCGGGCTATACGCAACGTTGAAGCGCTTCTCCACTCCGGCGGCGCGCGTCTCGAAGACATGCTGCATCTCGTCGTCTATCTCCGCGATCCCACAGATTACCCGCGCGTCACAGGAATGCTTCAAGAAAGCTTCCCCGGAATTCCCCAAGTAATTGTGCAGGGCGCGGTTTGCCGGCCGGAATGGCTCATCGAAATCGAAGGCGTCGCTGCGAACGCGCATGAGGATCCGGCGCTGCCAGCATTTTAGGGCATCAGAGAGCGAAAGAGGAAACCATGCCAAGCGAAGACCTGCCATTTGCACTTCTCGATGAAGCAGCCATATCGGCTGCCGAACTGCGCCGCGATCCTTATGACTTCGCCTTTGTGGATCACGCCATCGATCCAAAATACAAGGAGGTGGTTCTGGCGGACGCGCCGACAATCCCCAATCACGGCAGCTATGGCTTACCCAGTCTTCGCTACGGACCTCATTTTGGGACTGCTATCAAAGATCTGCTGAATCCTCGCTTCCGGCATCTCGTCGAGCAGAAATTCGACATGGATTTGAGCCCTTACCCGCCCTGTATCGTGATGATGGGCAACACCACGGGCAACTACAATGAGGGTTACGCTCATCCGGATTCGAAGCACAAGATTGTAACCGTTCTTGTCGGTTTCAGCCATGAATGGCCGTATGAGCGCGGCCGGTTGAGGGTGCTTCGCAGTTCCGATCGCGACGATTATGCGTTCGAGTTTCCCCCTGAATTCGGGAAGATGCTGATGTTTCGCGTTTGCGATCATTCATGGCATGGCTTCCTGCCTCAGAAGGGGCAGCGCGCCAGTTTGCAGCTCTGCTGGGTCGATTCCGAATGGTATGTCCGCAAGGAATATTGGCGGCACAGCTTGAGCGCGCTCGCTAAAGCGAACGCTGTCACGCGCAAGGTCCTGGAATGGGCGCCCCGCAAATTCAACTAACGCGATCGCTTTTGGGTAGCTAGCTCTGGAGTTCATAATGACCTACCCGCTTCTCCCTCGCCCTGCCGAGGTTGCAGGGCATTTCGTGAAATCGCTAAGCGCCGCAAAGCGCATCGATGAACCTTACCGCCGCTGGCAGCTGGCCAATGTTTTTCCGGAAGCAATGTGCACGGGCATACTGACCCTGCCGATTGCGCCGCCGGTCGTCACCATCGATACAAAGGGAGCACGCGCCACATTCAACAATCAGCGTACTTTCTTCACTCCGAGGTTCCGGGAACTTTATCCGGCAATATCCGTGCTCTGCGGTGCGATGCAGCGCCCTGAAGTTGCCCGCCAGTTCGAAGCAACGTGCGGGGTGAAAGCCACCGGGGGATATCTCCGCATGGAATACATCCAGGATCTCGACGGCATGTGGCTTGAGCCGCATCGCGATATTCCGGAGAAGCTGTTCTCCATGGTGATCTATCTGTGCACCGGCCCCTTCGCGAAAGACTGGGGCACAGACATCTACGATCACGATCGCGAATGGTGCGGGCGAGGCACCGCGGAATTCAATTCCGCGGTAATATTCATTGCTGGTCCACATACCTGGCATGGTTTTGAACCGCGACCGATTCACGGCGTCCGGCGGCTCATGGAGATCAACTATGTGCGCGATTGGCGCGACCGCGAGCAGCTTGCCTTTCCGGACCGGCCAATTGAGGTCTAATAGCTGCAACAAGCCGCCGCCCCCCAAAGGCACCACGTTTAATGTAGGCCCCAAGCAAAATTAAACAAACTGCCAAGCTTAAGTGTCCCTAGGCTTCCTTCTTATCATTTACAGCACAGTAAGTTGAAGCTCCTCCCCCTAACTTTACTGGTTAAAGCGGGGCACTTATCTTACGATGGTTGGTGAGATTCCTAACCGTAAGCCAGGAGCGTGAAGCATGAGAGTTGCCGACATTTTGAAAGGCAAGGGCACAGCTGTGATGACCGTGAGTCCCACGGACACCATCGAACATCTCGCGCAGCGTCTCCGTTTGGCCGGTGTCGGCGCGATGGTAGTCAGCCACGACGGCCACTCCATGGATGGCATCATCTCAGAGCGCGATATTGCCTATGCGGTTGCGGTTTACGGCCGGGAGTTGGTCGACTTGCATGTTTCCGATCTCATGACAAGGACGGTGATCACCTGCTCCCCGCAGGACACGATCGCGCATGTTGCCAGGATCATGACGGTGCGGCGCATTAGGCATCTTCCCGTTATGGAAAAGAACAATCTTACGGGGCTCCTCAGCATAGGCGACGTGCTTAAGCATCGCGTGACTGAGATCGAGCTGGAGGAGAACGTTCTGCGCGATATCGCGCTTGCCGGCCGCTAAGCCTGAGTCTTACTTCAAAAACATTGGCGGGAGCTTCCCTAGAAGCTTCAGCGCATAGAATGCCCCAACCGTAATCCCGCTTCCGGCGAGCAGCAGGAGTGCGGTGCTGATAAGCCGCCACAGCCCACGCCAGAAGCTGCCCCGCACGCGGATTTGGATTGCCTGGTCAGGCAGACTAATGTCTCCGGCGAGGCCGTTCTCGTCCAGATCCCGAGCGGACATGCTCACCACAAGGAAGTGTGAGCCCCGCTCGTTCGGAACGACGGTCCAAGTCCAAGTTCCAAACGCCTCTTCACCCAGAAATGATGGGCGATCGAAAACCCACTGCGTTTCTGGCGCGATCGGCTCTACCAAGAAACCGCCCTCTGGCGCAGAGAGCCGTATCGTGACGGCTCGATAAGTAGCCGGGAATTTCCCGCCTTGAGTGCCCTGCCCTTGATAAGAAACCTGGCTAAAGATAGCGGCTATATCTTCCTTTGAAAGGCGTATCTCAATCGTTTCCGGCACTGCCATACGGGCTTTTCGCGGGACATGCTCAATCGCCTGAAGCAGCTGGCTTGGCGTTTCCTGGGCTCTACGCCTTTTCCTCGGTTCACGCTGCGGGTGCGGCTTCGCATCGTTGACCAGTGGCGGCACTGCCCTCTCATGGAATCCGTAGCCTTGCGGCGCGCCGGCCCGGCTCGCCGGAAAATTTGGACCGGCAGCTGGTCCGAGGCTTGGCTGCTGGCGGTGGACCGGTTGCGGCTGATCCCAGCGCTGGGATGGCGCCGGTGGTCTCACGCCGGCTTGTGCCCGCCCGGGGGGCCTTCCTTCCAGACCTCCATTTGTTCCAAACCGTGGCTCCAAGCGCGGTTGCATTGGAGGTAGCGGTGGCGGCATGGATGGAGCGTGGGCCCCGTTTGGCACAAAGCCCTGCTCCTTGCGGTCTTCATCGTCGAGAATGCTTCGGACGCTCGCAAGCACTTCGTCAATGAAAGAGTCTCCGGACTTTTCAGCCGGCGGGTTACGCGAACTTCTTTGCATTTCGGCTTGATATGCGGACGGGGAGGCGGGAATGTGACCACCCGCTGACGCGGTGTTGGGCGACGTCGTAGATGCTGTCTGTTGCGCGGGGGGTGATGCCGAAGATGCGGCGGGCTGAGCCGGCCTTGGTGCATGTTGCCTGGCCTCGGCAATCGTCCGATAGGCGATGGCTGGGTCGAAGCCGGCGGAAGCCAAAATCGCAGCAGCGTCGCCTTCATTTCCCTTGGCCAGAACTGTAAGAACCACGGCGGCATCGAGTTCCTGCCTGCCAATTTGTGCCGCAACTTGTGAGGCCGAGAGCATGAGCGATTCAAATTTGTAGCTGAACGCAGGCGGCCGCCCATCAGGCACGGCTAGTGAGACCATCTTATTGTTTACGATATCGCTCACTCTCCCCTGAATCGTAGCGGCATCAGCGCCTACGGCCTTTAGCAGCCCCCTTGCGTCGGGATCGTCCACAAGCGCCAGCAAGAGATGTTCGAGTGTTACATAACGGTGGGAGCGGCGTTCGGACAAAGCGCGGGCGCGCCTGACTGTTGTGTGTAAGTAAGAAGAATAGGGAAGCGCCAAGTACCCTTCAGAACGGCCGGTCATGATCTCCATCGGCTTGCAGCGCCGCACGTTGCTTGCGCGAACCTTAAATTAGGAGCTATGGCATGTTTAGAAAAGCTGCAATACCTATCTGCCTGAAGGGGCAGGGGATCTTGACGCAGTCAGCATTTTGCGAGACGGCTTTTACCTAAAATAGCTGACGGCAGCGGACCTGCTGCGGCTAGATAGACACCAAAACTCACGCAGCCAATGCCCGCCCAATCTGCAGCTGTAGGCCATTCGCCAAGTAGCACGATACCAAGGATGGAGGTCACCGCGGGGATAAGCGCGGCAAAGGGAGAAGCTCGCGAAGCTCCTAGAGCAGCTACCGCGCGGCCATACGCTGCGAGCGAGACCACGTTCGTAAGCACCCCTTGATAGAACGCAGGAAAAAGAAGGGATGTGAGGTTTACCTCGAAAATACGGGGGTGGAGCGAAAGGAAATATACAGGCAGGTACACAACGCTCGACCAGAAGGCCACGATGGCGGCGGCCTCAAAGCCAGAAAGCCTCGAAGTGCGAAGCGCCACTGTGTAGCCCGCGAAAAGAAAGGCGCCGGTGACGAAGAAGATGTGTCCAATCCATTCCCTGTGATTGCCGTCGATGGAACTCAGACCTGTAATGACAATGACCCCCGCGAAGATCAAGGTGAGGCCCCATATTTGGGCCCTGCTCAGCCTTTCCTTGAGGATGATCACGCCAAGTAGCGCAGTTGCGAGAGGCATCACACCCGGGGTAAGGACGGCCCCCTGTTCAGCCGGAGCGAACGCCACGCCGCTTGTCGAGAGCAAACTGTAAGGCACTCCCGAACCTGCAAAAAGCGCCAGCCCTATGGGCCAGCTTACCAGGTCAATGCCAGCCCGAAGACGGATCACGACGGGGAGGAGGATTAGCGCCGAGACCCCAAAACGAAGTGCGACAAGGTCGTAGGCGGTAAGATTGCTGGTTACATCAAAGCGTGTTGAGACGAACCAGCCGGACCAGATCGTAATTGCAAGAAGGGCGAAGCACGCGCCCTGGAAATAAGAAGGCGGCGTCCGCGAAGCATCGGACATTCCCCTGCTAACGGCCGCGTTTTCATCGTCCTCGAAGCTGGCAGCCCCATCCTCGCCGAGCTTCGGATTACATTCCTGCATAGTTGGGGCCGCCCCCGCCCTCCGGCGTAACCCAGTTGATGTTCTGCGCCGGGTCTTTGATGTCGCAGGTTTTGCAGTGGACGCAGTTCTGGGAATTGATGCGGAAGGTTGGCTTGCTTTGGGCGTCCTCCACCACTTCATAAACGGCGGCCGGACAATAGCGCTGCGCCGGTTCTGCATAGACGGGGAGGTTGTGCCTGATGGGAACCGCAGGATCCTTTAGAACCAAGTGTACGGGCTGGTCCTCAGTATGGTTCGTCCCTGACAGGAATAGCGATGAAGGAATGTCGAAGGTGAGCACTCCGTCGGGCTTCGGATAGATTATGGGCCTGAAATTTTTGGCGGGCTTCAAGGTTGCGTAATCGGGTTTGCCGTGCCCCAGCGTGGGCGAGAGCCAAGTGGAAATCGTATTCAGCCACATATCGGCTCCGGACAAGACCGTTCCCGCAATAGTTCCAAACCTCGACACAAGAGGTTTAGCATTCCGCACCGGCCTTAAGTCACGGGCGATCGGCCCCGACATGATCGCCCGCGGGTAGGCTTCCAATTCATCGCCACTCCGCCCAGCTTGAAGGGCTTCGAATGCCGCCTCGGCAGCAGCCTTCCCCGAAAGCATTGCATTATGCGTGCCCTTGATACGGGGAACATTCATAAAGCCGGCGCCGCAGCCCAAAAGCGCTCCGCCTGGGAACACAAGCTTTGGAATGGATTGCCAGCCGCCCTCTGTCAAAGCCCTGGCGCCGTAGCCGATGCGCTTACCCCCACGCAGGACAGAAGCGATTGCGGGATGGGTCTTGAAACGCTGGAACTCCTGGAACGGCGACAAATAAGGGTTCTGATAGTTAAGATGAACCACAAATCCGACCGAAACGATGTTCTCGCCATAGTGATACATGAATGAGCCGCCGCCAGTGCGGTTGTCGAGTGGCCAGCCGATCGTATGCTGCACCAGGCCCGGCCGATGCTGTTCGGGGGAGACCTGCCAAAGCTCTTTCAAGCCGATTCCGAACTTTTGAGGCTCACAGCCGGCATCAAGATCGAACATGCGGATGAGCTTCTTTGAGAGCGACCCCCGCGCGCCCTCGGCGAAGAGAGTGTACTTTCCCTCAAGGGCCATGCCTCGCACAAAGCTATCCTTGGGCTTGCCTTCGTGATCGAGTCCCATATCTCCCGTGGCAACGCCAGTTACCGTGCCCTCGCTATCGGTAAGGATACTCGCAGCCGGAAACCCTGGGTAGATCTCGACCCCCAAGGTCTCCGCTTTTTCTTTCAGCCACCGAACCACGTCACCGAGGCTTACGATGTAGTTGCCATGATTGGACATCAGCGGCGGCATCATGAAATTGGGAAGCCGCACGTCGCCGCGCGGTCCAAGATAGAGAAAGCAGTCTTTCGTGACCTTTTGAGTTATCGGCGCACCATCGTTCCGCCAGTCCGGAAGGAGGCTATCGAGGCCAATTGGATCGATCACCGCGCCGGAAAGAATGTGCGCGCCAGGTTCAGAGCCCTTCTCCAGCACCACAACCGAAATCTCGTTGCCGCTTTCCGCGGCAAGCTGTTTCAGACGGATCGCCGCTGAGAGGCCGGCAGGACCGGCTCCCACGATAACGACGTCGAACTCCATGGTTTCGCGCTCGGGAAGCTCAATATCTCCAGCGGTTTGGGCTGTTGCTCTTATTTCCATCTCCATCCTCCCCTACCGCAGGCCAGATAGTCCTTGAGAACGGTTTCGTACATGGAAACGCATAGGCACGCCACCTTGATTATTTCGCCCGGCGTGGCAGTGTGCGGGCATGAAGGTTACCGCGCAGGAAGCTCTCATACTGCTTGAATGGTACCGCTCTGCCGGCGTCGATGAAGCGATTGCGGAGGTTCCACAGGACTTGTTGGCCGAGATGCCCACTGCAGGCTTTGCTCCCCGGCCTTCCATTTCGGCTCCCTCGGATTCCGCTCCCAGACCCGCGAAGCGGCAGCTGCCTGAGCGTCCGCCAAGCCTCTCGGCACCGGCAGCCGCGGGAGCCGAAGTAAGCGTCAATATAATGGCTGCCCGTGAGCTCGCGAGGAGCGCAAGAACCATTTCCGAGCTGCGCAGCTTGCTTGAAAGTTTCGAGGGGTGCGGGCTGAAAAAGACCGCCACTCGTCTATGCCTTTGCCGTGGGTCGGCCGAGGCGCGCGTGATGCTTATTGGCGAAGCGCCAGGCAAGGACGAGGATGCGCGAGGCTTGCCATTCGTGGGCCGTGCGGGACGTCTGCTCGACCGGATGCTCGCAGCAATCGAGCTTAGCGAAAAGGACTGTTACATAACAAATCTCGTTTTCTGGCGCCCGCCGGGGAACCGGACGCCCTCACCTGAAGAGGTTCAGGTGTGCGAGCCTTTTGTGGAGCGTCAAATCGAGCTGCTGAGGCCGGAAATTCTCGTGTTCCTAGGGAATGCGGCGGCAAAGCAGCTCACCGGTGCAACGGAGGGCATCATGAAGCTGCGGGGAAAATGGCTGACCTATCCAAGCGCTCCCGGGCTTAAGGCGATTGCTACGCTTCACCCGGCCTATCTTCTGCGCAACCCGATTGCCAAGCGCTTGGCCTGGCGCGATCTTCTCGCAATTCGCGACGTCTTGGACGGCCGGAAACCTGCATAAGAGCAGGCATGCCGCGAGCGCAACGTCATAGAAAGATTGATAAAAGGTATAGTGCAGGCCAACGGCCAGTGAAGCTTTTTCCTTTATCATGGTTTGAAGGAAGAGAGCGCACAATTGCTCTCCAGGAAGGGATTGTCATGATTGAGATCGAAGATAAGGATACCGCGAAGGGCGGCAAAGGCCGGGAGCGCCGTCCGCTTCGGCAATATTTGCTTTCCGGCGTAGCCGCCGCTGCGCTTATTGCCGCGTTCCCCGCTGTCTATAACGCAAGCGCGGATACGCCTCCGCTGCCGAATAAGGATGCCGCCGGAAGCCTCACAATGGATCAGAGGGCTGTGGCATTGCCCGATTTCACCAAATTGGTGGAACAGGTGAAGCCGGCCGTGGTGTCGGTGCGAGTGAAGGAGTTGGCTCCCGCGGATGTCCTATCCGAAAACGAGGCTCCAAGTCCCTTTGAGGGAACGCCGTTTGAAAAGTTCTTTCACGATTTCGGACCGCAAAATGGCGGCCAATGGCATCCGACGCATCCCCGGCATGTAGAGGCGCAAGGATCAGGATTCTTCATCTCGCCTGACGGCTATATCGTCACCAATAACCACGTTGTCGACCACGCCAAGGACGTGCAAGTCGTACTGGATAACGGTGACACGCTGAATGCGAAGGTGGTCGGAACCGATCCAAAAACCGACCTGGCGCTCATCAAGGTCGACTCGGACAAGAAGTTCCCATTTGTTACCCTCTCCAAAGAAAAACCGAAAATCGGACAATGGGTCGTCGCCATGGGCAATCCATTCGGCCTGGGCGGGACCGTTACCGCCGGGATAGTTTCGGCTGAAAACCGCGACATAGGAGAGGGTCCCTACGACAACTTCATTCAGATCGACGCGCCCATCAACAGGGGTAATTCCGGCGGACCGACCTTCAACCTGAAGGGAGAAGTTGTGGGAGTGAATACCGCGATCTTCTCCCCGTCTGGGGGGTCCGTTGGCATTGCCTTCGACATACCTGCGTCGACAGTAGCGAATGTGATACCGCAGATTGAGAAGCACGGATATGTCGAGCGCGGCTGGCTGGGCGTCCGCATTCAGCCTGTCACCAAGGCAATTGCCGACAGCCTTGGCCTAAAAGAGGCCGAAGGCGCTCTGGTTGCGGAACCGCAGCCAAGCAGCCCAGCCGCGGAGGCAGGTCTAAAATCTGGCGACGTCATTACTGCTGTTGACAACACCAAAGTTAAAGACGCGCGCGATCTTGCCCAGAAAATCGCAGGCATAACGCCTGGGTCGCAAGTCACGCTTTCGATCGTGCGGGACGGCAAGCCCGAGAACCTTTCATTGAAGATCGGGCAAATGCAAGAACAAGGCACCAAGGAGGCGTCTCAAAAATCCACGCAGCGTGGCCAAGTTGAAAAACTCGGCCTTGAACTCGCACCCGCCGAAGAAGTACCGGGCGCCGGGGGCAAGGGACTAGCCATCGTTGGCGTGGAGCCTGGCGGTGAAGCCGCCAGCCTCGGCATAAGCGAAGGCGACATCATCCTGAAGGCCGGCGGCAAGGCAATCTCGACCACATCGCAGTTCCGCGATGCGCTGAAGGACGCCAAATCCTCTGGTAAAGGCCATGTTCT
>JBAUNL010000931.1:0-1569 GCA_049579205.1 Rhodomicrobium sp.
TAATGTATTCAGAAAAGGAAGGTGGCTTTGCTTTGTTCGTATGCGAAATGTTTGGGGCATTGAAGATGAGAAAGCCTTCCAAGTATGAGGTGCAGAAGGCGTGCCGATTTTTTGACGAAAAAGTCTAACCAAACAGACGAGTTATTCGTCAGCAAAAACATTTCGCGATATTCGCTTACTGTTGTTTGATCTGCCTATGTCAACACAAGTAAAGCGGCGCATTGTTACGTATTCCGAACTTAAGCCGAAGTTTGGCCTTGGTTATTGCTACGTGCACATATGCCGCCTCGAAAAAGCAGGCCGCTTCCCAAAGAAAGTGCGCATTTCCGCAAACCGCGTCGGCTGGTTCGAAGACGAAATCCTGCAGATGCTTGAAGAGCGGGCGGCGGAACGCTAATGCATAACCGCAACGTAGCACAGCTATGGCGCACCCAGGCCGGTGGCTTTCCCGGTTTTCGATCCAACTTGACTCGCTGTCGCGCCTAAGCGGGAAATGACTGTTCCCAAGGGAAAACGCTCTATGAGGCTGACTCTGGCGATTGCGCACGAGAGCCTTGAAGAGGAAGATCAAACCTTAGGCCGTAGAGCTGAGCGGCCTTGTTCAAAGCCGTTGTTGCCCTGGAAGGATGGTTCATTTGAGCCGGCTCCGCTACCTTGCGCAAAGCTCAAGGCCGGGCGCGCTGGCAAGCTCTTCAAAAGCCGCTTGGCCTCTTCGCGCTGGCCTATCACTCTCATCACATTCGTGCGGCCAACCAGCCAGTCAATGCTCACGTCGAACCATCGGCGATCCTTTGCAAGGCGGTCTTGTGGATCGTTCGGACAGGCGCGCCTTGGCGCGATTTGCCAGTGATTTTTGGATGCTGGAACACTGTGTTCCGCCGTTTTCGACGGTGGGTTAGGAGCGGCATCTTCGATAAGATTTTCAAAAGCTTATCTGGCGACCCCGATTTCGAATACGCGATCATCGACGGCACCATTGTCAGGGTCCATAAGCATGGAACCGGCGCAAAAGGGGGACTCGCAATCAGGCCATCGGGCGGTCGCGCGGCGGTGTGACAACAAAGATCGTCGCCCTTGTGGATGCTCTCGGCAACCTGTCGCGTTTCGTCCTGTTGCCCGGCCAGCGCCACGATGCTATCGGTGTAGCCCCCTTGATCAAAGATGTCGATTTCGAGGCCCTGCTCGGAGAAAAGGCCTTCGAACTCCGCTTCATCACGATCCCATCAAGATAAACGTAAGGGTGCTCGCCCTCAATCGGCCGGTTCCGCCAGGTCTCGATGGTCGCGTAGATCTTCTTGTTCAGCTCACTGACCGTCGACGGAGAAACCCGCGTGCCCCACAACGCTTCGGTGATGTCCTCAACCCTCCGCACCGAAACCCCTGCCAGATACATCTCGATCAGCGCTTCTTCCACAGAGGCTTCCCGCCGCCGGTAGCGCTCAATGATCGCCGTCTCGAAGGTCTGACGCCTGAGCTTTGGCACCTTCAGCGTCACTTCGCCGGCCTTCGTTTCAAGACCGCGCTCGTAATGGCCAGCGCGGGTGTCCCGGCGCGCCTCGTTGCGCTCAT
>JBAUNL010000932.1:0-13393 GCA_049579205.1 Rhodomicrobium sp.
GGTTGTAACTTACGCGCCAGCTTCGCACGTGTTACAGATGCACCAATCTGATTTCACCGTTTTTCGCGACCGGGTCGCCGAGGCCTGCCACTTACGGGATATGCCGTAGGCAAAGCTCTATGCCAGAGCTGGACTTGGCGGGCGTGGTGAAGCGGACCTTTCTAGGGAGCTAAAATCTCTACAGTAGCCCGAGGCGTGCTCAGGTTAGCCTGCGCTCAAGAGCTTTCATTCTTCGACCTGTAAATCCACTTGCATTTTCCTGGGAGTCCAACCCTTATGGGACGAAGTGCTTTTCGCACGACGCTAGAGTCCATCAGCGTTCGCGCGGCAGCATAATCTGAGTTTCTGAGATAATTTGCGCGCCTTTTGGTCTGCCGGGCTGGTCGACTTCGCCACCGAGGCTGAGCGAAATGAGGGCACGACCCCGGTACAGGCAGTCTACCAAGTCGTCCGTGAATAAGGGCGTAGAGGGCTCGTTTACCTGAGATTCTTGCCCTTGAGCTTTGAAATTGCAAGTTTTGGGCAGTAAACGTCAAAGAAGCGTGCAATTTCAGATTTCGATTTTGCGGGTGAACGAAGCGCTGGTTTCACTTGCGGCGATGCCTGACTGGGCCTGGATCGACGGCGAGATCGCACCGCTTTATAGCGATCAAGGCAGGCCTGGGATCGAGGCGCGCTTTGCGATTGGGCTTCTGCTGTTGAAGCACATTTACGGGCTATCGGATGAGGGCGTGTGCGAGCGCTGGGTCTACGATCCCTATTTCCAATACTTCACTGGCGAGGAGTTTTTCCAGCACCGCTTTCCGCATGATCGGACCTGTCCCATTGGCGCAAGCGGTTGGCAAGCAAGCTCGATTTGTTAATCATTTTTAAATTAATGGCAATACAGCCAGCTTTTGTCAGGGCTCTAGGCGGTTTTGCTTTACCGCATCGAAACGCTATATGTTTACGCTTCGAAATACGCAGCGGGGGCAAGGACAATGTGCGCCCGGTTCACCCAGCTCTTGACCTGGCGAGAGCTTTACAATCTCTATAATCTCACGAACCCCTTAGCGCCCAACATCCGGCCGTCCTGGAACCTCGCGCCAACTCAGGACGTGGGCGTAATCGTGCCCGAGGACGGCGGCCGGATTTACAAGACAATGCGTTTCTGTAACGGGAGGCGAGGCTCGCATCGAGGTACTCTTCGAGACTGGCCCTGCCATCCGGAAGGCCAGCCACAACGGTGCAACAAACGAGCGCCGCCGGTTTCCACTCCGGTCAGCCACCTGGAAGGAAGCGGAGGGATCATGACGGTAGCCGGAAGTGTTTCCCAGCCAAAGGCAAAGCTGTTCGCGGTCATCGGAGAAAGCAATGCAGCCAGCAAAGTGGCATGAAAATAGGGCCAGTCTGATGAAAGTGACTCCCAGCCGCAGGCTGCGGGCCAAGGAAAACAGATGGGTTGAGATCGAACACAAGCGTGTCCTGATTGTCGAAGACGAAGCCATGCAAGCCTTGCATCTCGCCATGATGATAAAAGAGCTTGGCGCTGAAGTCGCAGGCATTGCGACCTCGGTGCAGGCAGCGCTCGCGGAGATTTCTGTGACGGAATTCGATTGCGTGACCCTGGACTTGAACCTGCACAACTTCTTCAGTCTCGGTATGGTAAAGGGTCTGCGGGATATGAATATCCCATTCGTGATATGTACTGCCTATGGGCAAATGTTGAGCGATTTTCCCGATGCGCCGGTCATTGAGAAGCCGGTCACACAAGAGACCTTAGCCGAGGCGTTGTGTCAGGCCATGAGGGGCCGGTTGATCCCCCTGCCAGGGCCTTTAGGCAGACGCGCTCCATCACGCCCTCAAGCCTGCGGACGCGCCCGCCGCTGCGGCTTCTTTAACAGAGCCTTGGGACAAGAATGACAGCTAATAGAGATGCCATTTCTGACGGCGTGACCGTCAAGCGCCTGGAGCGAGGTTTTCGTTGGCCGGAAGACCGCAAGGCCGCTATCGTATTCAACATCGCCTTCGAAGGCTGGTCTGATGGTGTGGCCCCTGGCATCGGGCCGATGGGTAATCCACTGCCACCCGGCGCATTCGATACCAATGCCCTATCCTGGGGTACCTACGGCCAGACGCGCGGAATCGAGCGTTTGCTTCGCATTCTGGAACAAAGGCACATAGCCGCGAGCGTTATGACCAGCGGCATATTTGCATTACGTGCGCCGGATATCGTCAAGGCAATTTCCGCTGCAGGGCACGAGATTGTGGCCCATGGTTTTGCGCAAGATATTATTCCTGCAAAACTGGCAGCCGAAGAGGTCAATAAGGATATTGTGAAGACGACCGAAGCGCTGGCATCGGTTAGCGGGAAGCGGCCGGCCGGCTGGATTAGTCCGCGTGGCACGCCACATCCCCAAAGCACAAAGTTCCTCCTCGATTCCGGGTACATTTGGCACGGCGATGTTTTCGACGATGACCGACCCTATTTTCAGTTTCACGGCGGCCGCCACATTGTTGCGATTCCTTTGACTATGGAGATCAACGATCTTCCCCATGCGATGCGGTTCGGGCAGTCCCCCCGCCAGTTTGTTGAGAAATTCGAAGACCTTCTAGCTTTTGCGATCAGCGGCGAGAGCGAAGCGACGATCATCGATGTGACCGCACATGCTCACGTCTATGGCCGCACGGCAGGCGCGTGGGCTATTGATGAAATCGCGCGGACGGCGCTGGAATGTAAGGCGGCCTGGATCACAACCCGCGAGGCCATGGCCGCTTGCTTAAACTCAGTGGCTCTTTGAGCAGATTGAGCGGACGATTGGCGCTTAAGTCGCTGGTGCCTAGTGAGGAAGCCCTAGTATCTGCCGTGCCTCTTTTGGCGTGGCAAGCTCTCCGCCAAGGTCATCGACGATACGCGCCGCCTTTTCCGCCATGGCGGCATTGCTTGGGGCCAAAACCCCCTTCCTGATATTGACGGCGTCCTCAAGGCCGACCCGTATGTGACCGCCGAGGAGAAAAGCCTGGGCCACCATCGGGAAAGCCATTCGGCCAATGCCGAAGCCCGCCCATTGCGTATCCTCTGGTAGAAGCGATCGGGCATACATCAAGGTTTGAGGTGTCGATTCAAAGCCGTAACGGATACCGGTCACGATTTGGAATAGGGCTGGTGTTTCCAGAACCTTTTGCGCGATGAGCGCTTTGGCGAGCTGAATGTCGCCGCTGTCAAAAACTTCTAGCTCAGGTTTCGTGCCGGCCTCTTTCATGGCCTGCGCCATGATAGTGATGCTTTCGGGCGAGTTGATCACCGCGGAGGTTCCCGACCACATTGTGTTGAGATCGAGCGAGCAGATTTCGGGTCTCAGCGCGACGATATGCTCAACGCGCCGCAGCGGATACATCAACGTTGTGCCAGGGGCGGCAACCTTCGGATCCTCCTTGCCCGGTATAAAGCGCTGCCCCGGCCCGGTCGTCAGGTTGATGATCACGTCCACGCCGCTATCACGGATGCGTTCAACAACTTCACGGTAGTGTGCAAGCTCCATGCTAGGCCGACCGTCCTCATAACGCACATGAATATGAGTTATGGCGGCACCAGCCTTTGCGGATTCGATGCAAGCACTCGCGATTTGCAATGGTGTACACGGAAGGCTGGGATGCTGCTGTAGGGTCGTTTGATTTCCTGTTACAGCAACGCTAAGAATGGTTTTCTGAGCCATGCGCCGTTTCCCCAATTGCGTTTGCTTGATGGTCAGCGGCTACAACCGCGAAGACCCAAGCTTGACTTTCCGCCCATGAGCGACTAGGCAGTAAACAAACGTTTGTTTGAGTCAAGGGATTTTCTTACCTTTGCTAAAGACAGCCGATGAGGCCAGGGCCGCTGATTTGAAGCCACCAGCGCGTCAGCGTCTGATCGATGCGTGCGAGCAACTCTTTGCAGACCACGGCTGGCATGCGGTCAGCATCCGCACCATAGCCGCTGCCGCCAATGTCAATCTGGCTGCGCTGCATTATCATTTTGGTTCGAAGGAACAGCTGCTTGCGGAGATTTTCGCGGCACGGGCGAAGCCTATTGTGGAGGAGCGAAGCCGGCTTCTTTCAGAGATTGAGCGGGATAAAGGAGCGCCGGCAAGTCTTGAACGCATTCTCGAAGCCTTCTTGCGGCCTGCACTGACCATCGGTACCAATCCCAGTTTCGGAAGCCAAGCCTTCATCAAACTACGCGCTCGTCTCGCAACGGAGCCGGAGGAGATAAGCCGCAAGATCCTTGCTGATACCTTCAATGAATCCAGTAGTGCTTTCCTGGAAGCTCTTGAACGGGCTCTTCCGGACATACCCCGCGCCGACATTGAATGGCGGTTCCACTTCATGCTTGGTACCATGTTCTACACCATGGCTGATGCCGGGCGCATCCAGTCGCTGACTGGAGGGCGTTGTGATCCCGGCCGTGTCGATGAGGCCATTGGCCACCTTATTCCGTTTCTAGCCGCGGGCTTCCGTTCGCCCCCGGTCTTCAAATTCAAAAACCGAAATCGGGGGAATCGCCATGGGCGATACGGCGCGCGCGAGTAGCAAGGTCACTATGCAGGACATCGAAGCGGCGGCCGGCAGATTGAAGAACTGGGGAAAGTGGGGGCCGGACGATCACATCGGCACCATGAATTACACAACCCCGGAAGATGTTGTGAAGGCCGCGCAGCTTGTGCGCAAAGGTCAGGTCATCTCTCTTGCCCTCAACTACGATAGCAAAGGTCCGCAAGGAGGTAAGACGAAGTTTCCGCCGGTCGGACGCTTCAATCCCGTCCATACGATGCTACGCACCGGGACAGACGCTTACTCAGGCGTGCTGGACAAGCGAGGAATCCGCTCGGCCGACGACATAGTCTTGTTTCCCTTGCAAGCTGGCACCCATTGGGATGGGCTTGGCCATATCTTTTACGGCAATAACATGTGGAATGGCTATGATTGCCGATGCGTGTCTTCGTTCGGCGCTGAGAAGGCCGGCATTGAGCACGCAAAGGAGAAGATGGTCGGACGCGGGGTCCTTCTCGACATTGCGCGGCATCAGCAATTGGATTGCCTTCCCGACGGGTTCGCCATCACCAACGACATGCTTGATGCCTGCGCTAGGGCACAAGGCGTCTCTGTTGGCAGGGGCGACCACCTGCTAATCCGAACGGGGCAGATGGAAAAATGCCTGAATGACGGAAGCTGGGACGGCTACCCTGGCGGCGATGCGCCCGGCCTTGCTTTCGAGACGCTCGATTGGCTGCAGGAGAAGCAGGTGGCTGCAGTGGCAACCGATACGTGGGGCGTCGAAGTGCGTCCAAACAATTGCGACGGCGCAAATCAGCCCTGGCACTGGATCTGTATCCCAATCATGGGTCTTACCATGGGCGAGATTTTTAAACTCGACGAATTGGCAAAAGCCTGCGCGGCTGATGGCGTGTATGAGTTCATGTTTGTGGGTCCGGCACTCCCGATCACAGGCGCCGTCGGCTCGCCGATTAACCCCGTTGCTATCCGTTAGCACTTGAAATTGTTGCCGTGGCGAAACCAAGCAAAAAATAGCAACAGCCGCTGCAGAGACGTTTGGGAGGAGGCTGAATGTCCTGGAACAGATACGAAGGCATCTCGCGCCGCCAAATTCTTTGGGCAGGTGCCTGGACTGGTGCCGCTGCTGCGCTTGGACTTACATCATCAAGAGCGTTCGCGGCGAATTATCCAGACCATACGGTCAAAATCATTGTACCCTTTGCGCCGGCCGGTCCTACCGATATCATGGCGCGCATCCTTAGTGCGCATCTCGGCGAGGCATTGGGTGGCTCGGTGATCGTCGATAACAGGCCAGGCGCCGGCGGTAACATCGGGATTGGTGTGACTGCGCGCGCCGAACCGGATGGTTACACTTTGCTGATCACGTCCAGCGCCTTTGTGGTCAATCCCGGCCTTTACGCGAAAGTGCCCTACGATCCGTTCAACGACTTCGCTCCGATTTCGGAGCTTGGAACAGCGCCAAACGTCTTCCTTGCCAATCCGGGCGCCGGTATAAATTCGATCCCCGAATTGATCGTCCGCGCCAAGGCGAACCCTAATGAGCTGAATTACGCAAGCGCCGGGATCGGCACGACGCCACATCTTTCTGGTGAGCTTCTCAAGCTTGCCGCCGGAATGCAGATGACGCATGTTCCATTCTCCGGAGCCGGACCCGCAGTTCAAGCTGTCCTAGCCGGCACAGTCCAAATTGCCTCAGTTGCTCTTCCTCCTGCGCACCCGCACATCAAGTCTGGGTCGCTCAAGGCGCTAGCGGTTACAGGAGTCAGTCGCTGGTACGATCTTCCCGGCGTGCCAACGATGATCGATCTTGGTTATAAGGATTTCATCACCGACACGTTTCAAGGCTTTCTCGCACCGGCAAGGACCCCGCCCAATATCATCGAACTTCTTTCGGCAAAAGCCATTGGAATTCTCAAAACGCCAAAAATCGCAGATCAGCTGCGGGAAAGCGGCTTTGAGGTAATTGCTAGCGGTCCTGATGGTATGCGCAAGCGCATTTCCAGCGAAGTGCCTAAATGGCGCGACATTGTTGCGAAAGCCGGCATCAAACCGGTTTGATGGGAGCACCTAGCCTTGTGCGTCATCGCAATAGCCGGAATAGCCGTTACGGTTAGATCAGTGGCGCCAAGCAGCGCGTTGCATTTCCCAGATTGCCGGCTCGGCCGTTCAATTCGTGACGGCAAAGAATGGCAGATGCCTTTTGGCTACGCCTTTGGACCACATGGCGCTCCCCCTTGTGCGGTGCCGGAGCTTTCGGGTGTATAGAGGCAAACGATGAGCTTCGAAAGCAAGCGCGACTATTATGCAGGCGCATTGATAGCTTTGATCGGGGCAGGGGCGGCCTATGAAGGCAGCAAGTACGGCATCGGCTCGCTCGCTCAAATGGGCTCGGGCTTTTTTCCGGTCGCGATCGGCATCGGTATGATCGTAATCGGGATGGCGATTGCGGCTTCTGGCGGGGAAATTCCATCCGCGCCAGAGCACTCCGAGACGTTACATAAGGTAACGAACGGCTTCGACTGGCGAGGATGGTTTGCAATCATTGCCGCCGTCTGCCTGTTTATGGCCCTCTCCGAATATGCAGGGCTTCTTCCAGCAATTTTTGCCTGCGTTTTTGTTTCTGCCCTGGGCTCCAAAGCTACGACCTTTAAGGAGGCGTTCATTCTTGCAGCCTGCGTAACCGCATTCGGCATCGCGCTTTTCTCGTTAGGCCTCAAAATTCAAATTCCGATCTTGCGGAGCCTATAGCGATGGCCGCAACCGGGTTTGTGGACCTCATACACGGGTTCGCCGTTGCATTAGAGCCGCAAAACCTTCTGTGGTGTTTCGCGGGCGTTCTCATTGGCAACCTTGTGGGCGTCCTTCCCGGCATGGGCGTCCTTTCGACGATCTCGATCCTGTTACCACTGACGTTCGCCATGCCGCCCGTGGCGGCGATTTTGATGCTATCAGGGATCTATTACGGCGCACAGTATGGGGGAGCTATTTGCTCGATTCTATTGAACCTTCCCTGTCATCCGCCGCATGCGGTAACGTGTCTTGACGGCTTCCCAATGACGAAACAGGCGCGGGGCGGCGTCGCGCTCGGCATAACGATGCTGGCGGCGATTTCCGGCGCCGCCTTCGGCATCCTGCAAATGATTTTCATGGCGCCTTTCATCGCCAAATTTGCCTTTCGGTTTGGTCCAGTGGAGATCTGCTCGCTGATGCTGCTGGGCCTGCTCGCCGGTTCAACTCTGGCTAAAGGCTCCGCATTAAAGGGAGTCGCAATGACGCTCTTTGGCATCCTGCTCAGCCTTGCTGGTACGGACGTAAACACGGGTAGCGAACGTTTCACATTTGGCCTGCTCGATCTGGCAGATGGCGTTGAACTGGTCGCTGTTTCACTGGGCTTATTCGGGATCGCGGAGTTCCTCCGCAGTGTCAATGGCACCACGCCAATTAATATCCGCTATGCAAAGGTTCGCTTCCGAGATTTGCGGCCAGATCGCGCAGATCTCAAACAGGCATCCTTACCGATCCTGCGTGGAACCTTAATCGGCTCGCTCTGCTCTCTCGTCCCCGGCACTGGACCTACGATTGCTTCCTTTGTGGCCTATGCAGCAGAGAAAAAGCTCTCAAAAACGCCCGAGCGTTTCGGACATGGTGCAATTGAGGGCGTGGCAAGCCCGGAGGCTTCTACACACTCCTCCGTTCAAGGCGATTTCATACCAACGATGAGCCTTGGCATCCCCGGCGATGCAGTGATGGCGTTGCTGCTCGGAGCCTTGATGATTCAGGGTATTCAGCCAGGGCCCCGCCTCATCGTTGATCATCCTGACATTTTCTGGGGACTCATCGCGAGCTTTTGGATCGGAAATATTATTCTTGTCTTTCTCAATGTCCCGATGATTGGCCTTTGGGTCAAGCTGCTCGCGGTGCCCTACCGCCATCTCTATCCGACAGCCCTCTTTTTTGTTTGCATTGGCGTATTTGCGGTGCGCAACAACATGTTCGATGTTGGTTCTGTCCTTGTTTGCGGTCTTTTCGGCTATCTACTCATTCAGCTGCGCTTTGAGCCTGCGCCAGTGTTGCTTGGCTTTGTGCTTGGCCCCCGGCTTGAAGAGAATTTTAGGCGCGCAGTTCTGATTTCGCGCGGAAGCCTTCATGTATTTATCGACAGCCCAATTAGCGCAACCTTCTTAACGCTATGCGTGGTGCTAATAGCCGTGCAGCTAAATGCGCGACTCCGCAGGAAGAAGCCTGCTAATGGCTTACTTCAATGATGGCGCCGCCTGCCTTGCGAAACTCATTATCAAGGCGATGAAGGTGGGCAACCGCCGCAAGCGTCGGGCCTTGTGTTCAAGCTAAAGCGGTCTGGTCCGTTGGTTCATGGAGGGTGGCGTGCGGGGCTTGGGATTGCGGCCTGTCCCGGATCAGCGCTTGTGAGACAAAACAGGGTTAGCGCGGAATGGAGGATTTCTGGCTCAATTTGCCCATGAGGGAGCAAAAATGAGACAGAAATCCGGGACCGGGAAGCCGCCAGCGGAGGCGGTGATCAAGGATATTCGCCGCGCCACGCGGCGGCATTATTCGGCTGAAGACAACGTCATCCGCACGTTCTTTCCGCCACGGCCGAATCCGTGGACCTGAATGAGGCTCCTCAAACGCGAGGGCCTATATCGGGAACCGGCGCAAACTTGTGAACCATCACTGGTAATAGTAGAGAGGACTTCGATGTGGCCATTACGGGCTTTGAGACCGCAGAAATGGATCTTCTCATTGGTGAGCTCGGCAAAGAGGCGACCTTGCCATTAGCCATAAACCATTCTCCTGTTGCCGGCGACGGCAATATGCCCGCCTCGCGCTGCCTGGGTATTTCAAACTGAGGCACTCCAGATCGCATATCTGCCTTGCAACCGGCGCTTGCGCTCCGATCTGTAGCACATGCACACCGATTTCAGCGTTTTCCGCGACCGGCTCGCCGAAGCCTGCCGCGTGCGTAATATGACACATTCCGCCCTTTGCCGGCGCATCGGACTGAGCCGAGAAAGGCCATCGAAATCGAATATTAGCCTCTCAAGACCTTCGACCTGTATCGCATCACGTAGATCGCCGATAAGCTTGAGGTGTCGGTTGATTGGCTTTTAGGCCGGACCAACGTCATCAGCTTGGTTGAGATGCCGGAAGAGCCCGAGGAGCCGGAGCCATCGAAGCAGAAGGTGAGGAAGACGGCTTAGAGGCCTTACGAGGCACATCCAGCCTACTGCGCACCCTTTGTGGTCGTGGGTAAGGGCGGAGCCGCGATATAGTCGCTGCCCGCTATGCTCAGGCGAGAGCAGAAATCATTTTTTGGGGATGCTTCGGCCATCGAAGACCGGGAGCCTACAACAGCCTGGGCGGTGTTATCCAAATCCCATAGATAAATGCTTAGGTAGGGTTTGGTATGGGCTGGTTGCGTTGGGGCGGTATTCTATTGGGGGCAATTTCATTGTTTAGCCTTGTTCAAAAGCTGACAAGCTCTGAGGTTGCGCCGATATTTGATGACATGATGCGATTCTATCGCGCAGCTTTATATCCACTTGCGGATTTAATAATATTTGCCTTAGAGTGGTCCTTAAGCCTTATTAATTTAAGATTGCCTACTATACCACAAGATATAGTGATAATTTATATTCTTATCGGTACCACGTTCTTCCAGAGTTTGTTGAGATGTGACCAGGTCATTCTTCATCAATTAGATGAAATTATTAGAAAACATAATTTGAGTGGTTCGAAAATTACGAAAAGTGGAAGAATTGAACGGGTCCAGCCACACTATATGCTCGTAGTTCTTGCTATTTCTTTGCTAGCCTGGCCGCTTGCTGTGCTAAGCAGAATTCGCGATCAATCCACTGATTATATTGTATCATCAACTGTAAAAGAATTGTATGTGTACCGCACACGCTGGCTTGTAGACATGACGTTACCACTCTGGTTTTTGGAAATAAGTCTCTTGGTTGCCACCTTCTTGGCTCTGTTTGGAATTAACGCCTACTTAACTTACTAAAAAATTTCGAAATGCATCTCTATTCTACGCCATTCAACTTGAGACCAATCCTGCAAATTACCCCCCTACGCCTATCGCCAAGACATCCTCTTAGCTCTTCGTATTCTTGTGAACAGAGTGGAGGGCGGCAGCTAGGCTTATACCCGTCATTTCTGGTCAAACCTCGCCGTTCAACAGTCTCGAACAGTAGACGCACAAACCTATCGGCCAGCCCCCGCTTGTGCACCATTCGCGACCACGTTTTCGTTACCCCCATTCCCACCTCCCCTGAGTAGTCCTCGCTTCTCAAACGATGCCACGACTCCCACGGCGGCACATATCGAGGTCTTGCCTGTGATGAGAACTTGCGGATCCTCGAAGCGCCAGGCTGCAGCCTTGCCGTTCCAGCGGCCAAAGGTGACCGGGATCTTCGTCTCAGGTACATATTCCCATTGGATCTCGTCGAAGCCCTCGTACCTGCCGCAGCCGCAGCCGCACAATGGAGTTTGTTCGAGGATTGCCGGAAGGCTCTCAGTTAAGTCTTGGTAGTCGTCAGCAATGAAACTGTTCAAGATGTTCACCGCACAAGTTGGAGCCGGGCGGACGATAGCCGGATTGCAAGCTGCAAGGACGCTCCGCAGCTCGCGCACATCAGAATTCAGTCCTCGGAACGTGGTAGGGGAAAGCACCCCAGGGTTCTACCAGTTCCAGCTTCTGGCGTTGCCCTTGCTCTTCTCATTTTCCAGCCGCCAGTGGCGCATAGCCTAAACCAATGCGATCTCACGAATGAATCTCTTCATTCGCTGCTGGCGACGCAGGATCTGCAGATCAGAACTATGTCCTGCGAGGTGGCCCTGCAACGACTTGCAGGCGATTGGCTCGTGTCGAAATCCGCTACGCATTATTCCTCCAAACTCAGGAGCTTCGGTGCTCTCTTGCGGCACACGTTATAATTGTGAATGCTTGCGAGAATGAGCAACTACAGATTGTGCACTGCTCCATTTTAAGCAGTCCACTGCGTGTTTTTCCGCCACAGGATTGCTATTGCCGTTCCTTGCGCTTCATTAAGATAGGCTTGCCGAAATCGGTGCAGGGGAAAAGGCCGTAAAAGCAGAGATCGACGCCAAAACAAAGAGTGCCGAAGACATCGGGGAGAATCTGGTCTTATAACCGGTCTACCGAGATTGAAGGCAGCTCCACCGTCTTGCGGGAGAGAAACCCCCAAAACCCCCAAGGGGGTCAAGAGCCTTCAGCCGCGGAGGCAAGCAGGCCGGAACCACTGTTCAGCGCCCGCTTAGCGCCGAGTAGGCCCGGGGGAATTTCACCCCGAGCCTCTCACAGAACCGGGACTTGATACTCTCGCATCATCCGGCTCGTGCCATCGCGCGAAGGCTGCCGCCTTCCGTTGAACGATGGGCTCCTCCCGGCGAACCGGTTGGCCCGAATTCAACGGCGATGACCCACCCCCTTCGCTCCACGGCCATTACAGCCGCTTCATCACTATTACGGGGCAGTCCGCCCCTGTCCGGTGCATCGGTATTTCGGCCTCACGGTTGTTGCCGCTTGTGCCTTTTCCCTTGGCATCACCGGACAGGTTCTCACGTTCCGTGTGAGAGCCCAAATGAGAGTCACGCCTCCTGCACACCGGACACCACATGGCCAATAGGTAGGTCGCCGCCATGCTGTTCCCGGGGCACTGAGGAGACCCCGGTTTTGATGCCATCTAATCCGCTTTCGATGCTTCGACAGAGGTTCACTTCCGTTCGTCTCTCTCATCCTCACATGACGCAGTCTTACCCACGCCTTTTCCATGACGTTCACCACCGCGGCTCTCTGATGACCGGGAGTGTATTCGCAGCGAGCTTCCTTAGAGCGGGATTTCGTCCTGATCTCGCATAGGAGCCAGGAGAATACCGGGCATAGCCGGTACATTCACGAATGGGCAGGGCTCCCGCGCATTGTTAAGCCTGATTTTCCGATTGTTTTTAAAAGGCCTAAACCTAAGTAATCGTTACAGAAATTTCATATTTGAGAATGTTTTGAATTGATCCGGCGAGCATGGGCCTCTGAAGTAGCCATCGCCTTGCCGCGCAGTTTGATGTGATGGCTGAAAAGCGAATGAGAATTAAGAAACGCTCGCCTGATTCCGTTCGCTAGGGTACCGTCTTAAATATTCTATTTCAGTCGCTAGCTCGTTAGACAAGTACACCAGCCGCGCAAATTCACTGGAATCAAAATGCAAAGCCCGTGCCACGCCCCGAATTAACCCGCGCGCAGATTTGAGATCCTCCTCGGCCGCTGCCAATTTCGCCGTTCTTTGTGCTTTCATAATCTCAGTCATGCCGTACCCACTTCCTGAACAAAATCGCTTCATCGCTGACCATGATATGTAATCACCCCGCGCGTGCCGCCCTATCTCAGTACCGGCTTTCTATATACCCTCTTGCATAGAAGGCGTTGATCTGGATCAAGGGCTCTCGTTCTCTAGAAGTAAACCAGCAGAAGCGTAGCTTTAAATAAAAATCACCGGGCGGACTGCCTAACACCGGGGGGTTAGACTGGCGGCCATGGTCAGCCGAAGGTGACTGCGTTCCGCGCCTGGATCAAGCAAGAGATCGCGGCGATGGATTGGAGAAAGTTGGCAAGCCTGCCGCCGGGCACATGATTCTGACGATTCGCGGCTGCAGAGCCAACCAAGCAGATCGAGGACCAAGGAGTGCTACGATGCTTTACGCACGTTCTTTCCGCCACGGCCGAATCCGTGGACCTGAATGAGGCTCCTCAAACGCGAGGGCCTGTATCGGGAACCGGCGCAAACTTGTGAACCATCACTGGGAACAGTAGAGAAAGTTC